>SYHD01000109.1 GCA_005799265.1 Planctomycetia bacterium
ACGTTGCCGTGCATGTCGTAGACGCCGAAATTGTTGGGCTTGAACTGGCCGACCGGGGCGGCGAACGCGTGGCCGTCGCTGGCTTTGATTGCCTTGGCGTTTGAACCGCCCAGCTTCTGCTTCCAGGTAGCGTCGGCTATATTGGCGAATCCCGCCAGTTGTTCCTCGTTATCGCCGAAGCAGAAGCGCCCGGTGCTTCCCGCCCGGCAGGCGAATTCCCACTCCGCTTCGCCGGGCAGGCGCACCTCGCGCAGCTTGATTTTGCCATCACACTTTTTCATCAGCCATTCACAGAATTTGCGGGCGTCGTTGCGGCTGACATTCGTGACCGGATGCCGTTCGCCCGCGCTGCAGACGCCTGTGTTCTGCCAGGTGTATTTCTTGTCTCGGCCTTCGAACTTCATCGTTTCTTCGTTGTATCCGTAGCCACCTTCCAGCATTTCGGCGTCGGTGACGTACTTCGTCTCCTCGACGAAGCGGCGAAACTGGGCGCGATAAACCTCGAAATGGCTGATGTAGTAATCGTCGGTCAGTTTGACCGAGGCCGCCGTCTCGTTGTCAAGCACACTGGATTTCTTGCCGTCAAAATAATCGCGAATCAGCTTGCCTTGTTCTTCCTTGGAGGTGCCGATCGTGAATGTCTTTCCCTTGGCGGCAACCTTGACAAGCTTAATTTCCACGCCATTGCCGAGATCGAAGACGAGATACTCGAATTCCGTTTTCAGCTTGGGATCGATCGCGTTCACAATGCGCGGGTTGGGTCCGTGCGCAAAAACCGAATCGCCTGCCAACATTCCCATCGGGCTGGCGAGAAGCAGGAGTGCACGGAAGCATGGAGCCATGGGAGGAACCTCAGACAGTTGTCCGTCAGGTCTTGATCGACTTTTATCCCTTTGGTTTCGTCCAGGTCTCCGACCACGCCAGGCAGCAACTGGTCATCGGTCTGCCAAACCGATCTTGCAGCACCACCTCCCCGTTGCCGGCCTGATCGTTCACCGACAACTGCGCTCCTCTTGCCGGCAGGAATGTGGTGTACACGCCAAGCGGCCGTCCCAACGCGCCGGGCGGCAGCGTCAAGATAAACGGATCTATGAAGTCCCACCACGACAGGATAATCTCGTCGTGAGCAGAAACGATCCGTTCTTCGACAGTGCTGAGCGAGTGCCCCGTTCGCTCGAACTCTGCGTCCGTAATGTCAAGCGACTCGTCCGCGAACGGCTTGTGCAACATCGTCTCGATTGTGCGTTGAAGGAATCGGGCAACGCCGGCATTGTCCGCGTAGATGCGCGGCACACCGCCAGAGAGTGGGCTTTCGAGGAACAACACGTGCCCCTGCCCAGCTGGCGACCAGAGCACGCGCCAGTGACTGGTACGGTGGACGAAGGTCTTGCCTGCGTCGGTCGAGAGGCGGAGGAACGAGTTCTCTCCGGTGAGTACTGGGTCGTGTGGATCGACATGTTGTACGTCTGGCATCGCGAAAGCCCAATCGGGGTGAGTGGAGCGGCATCAGCAAGCAGTTATGGCGTGCTCTTTCCAACCAAGGAATAGATCACGACCTTTCTTCCATTATCGTCGGCGGCGGCGAGATGGCGTCCGTCGGGCGAGATGGAGATCGACGTGATCCAGAAACTGCGGTCCACGAATTTGCCGAGGTCGCGGACGAACTTGCCGTCTTCGAGTTGCCAGATCTTCACGAGTTGATCGCGCCCTGCCGAGAAGAGATGCTTGCCGTCGGGATGGAAGGCTATGTCGTTCGCACCGCGGGTATGGGGGGGAGTTAGTTCGCGAATCTTTTTGCCGGTGGACGGGTCGAGCAGCGTCACCTTGCCGGTTGGGCCTTCCAATTCGACATTGCCTCGGCACATGGCAAGCCACTTGCCATCGGGGGAATATGCGACGGCTGACATACCCCCAGTGATTTCCTTGGTGAGATCGACTTTCATTTTGCCGGTGTCGGCGTCCCAGAAATGGAAGCTGGGCGGGACCAAAAGTTTGTTTCGGCCGGGGACGTGTTGCGAGACCGCTACGGTTTTGCCGTCGGGTGAAATCGCCAGGCTACGCACCCAATGTTTGCACTGCCAACGCTGAATCTCCTTACCTGCCGGCAGATCCCAAACAATGATGACGCCCTGATCGTCGCCGGACACGAGTCGTTTGCCGTCGGGCGACTGTGCCAACCCCTGGATCCATTCCTTGTGTCCGCTGAGTTCCTTGATCGGTTTTTGCACGACGACCTTCACTTCGTACGGCGGCGGTGGATCGGGAATCTTGGCCACCTTCTCGACGACGCCCTTCAACGGGGCGCCATCGTTGAGCACGACCTTGCCCGGTTCGCCGGCGTCGCTGAGCACATCCCAGTATTTCACGGTTCGGTCGTTGCTCGCGGAGATGAGGGTCTTGCCGTCCGGTGTGACGAGGAGGCGATTGATTTCGCCGGTATGACCGATTAGTCGGCGTACGGGGTCGAGCTTGTCGCCACCCCTAGCCGGGAGGTTCCATATAAGGATGTCGCCGTGCTTGTTGCCCGCGGCGACTTTGTCGTTGCCGATGAACGCGACGGCGGAAATCACGTTGCTGTTCCAGGGCAACGTGTGGATGACCTTGGCGTCCGCAAACGGCGCGGGCTGCGCGGCAAGAAAAGGCCCGCCGCAAGCAAGCACCAGAATCGACAAGGCAAATCGCGTCATGATACTCTCCTCTCACGCTAGCCAAGAAGTTGCTGGATTGGCCGCGAGCCTTCGGGCGTGGCCCAGATCGGGCGCGCGCCGAGATAGTGGCGCACACGGTGGTTGATTCCCATGGTGCGGTAGATGGTCGCGAACAGGTCGCCTTCGTTGACCGGATTTTCCTGGACCTCGAAGCCATCGCGGTTGCTGGCGCCGTAATGCTGTCCGCCGCGAATGCCGCCGCCGGCAAGCACGATGGTCCACGCTCGGCCAAAGTGATCGCGACCCGCCTGGAAATTGATCGCAGGCGTTCGGCCGAATTCGCTGGTCCAGACGACCAGCGTGTCGCGGAGTAACCCACGTTCTTGAAGATCTTGCAGAAGCGATGCCCAGGCCGGGTCGAGCACTTGCAGGTTGGCCTTGTGAGTCGGAAAGTTGTCGTTGTGCCCGTCGTAGCCGCCGTGAGCGGCCTCGACGAAGGAGACGCCGGCCTCGACAAGTTTGAGCGCCGTGAAGCAGGCTCGGCCAAAGTTGCTATCGCCGTAACGTGAACGGGCCCGTGTCCACTCTTCGGACACATCGAATGTTCGTCGCGCCCGCATGAGCCGAATCGTGCGAAGCTCGGAAGTGCGATGGGCCGCGAACGGATCGCCGGGACGCTGCTGTGCAAATCGTTGTTCCATGAAGTTCAACAACTCGCCGCGACGGTCCTGGATTTCGGGAGATACGGAAGGATTGGCGAACCCCGGGAGTCGGCCGTCGTCTGACACGACGAACGGCTCGAACTGCGGGCCGAGATACCCCGCGCCGTAGATGCCACTTTCCGACCCGATCTTGACAAAACTCGGCAGGTCGTTGTCCGGGTTCTCGCAATACTTCGCGACCATCGCACCGATTTCGGGATGCGGAAAGCGTTGGCTCGACGGATAGCACGTGTGCATGTGATAGCCGCCGATACCGTGATCGACCGACTGCGTCCTCATGCTGCGAATGATTGCCAGCTTGTCCGCGTGGCGAGCGATATTCGGCAGATATTCGCAGACTTGGATGCCGTTGACGTTTGTCTGAATCGGCAGAAAAGGGCCGGCGGTAGGCCGCCCCGGCTTCATGTCGAAGGTATCGATTTGGCTGACGCCGCCTTCCATGTAGAGCATGATGCAGCGTTTGCCAGATCGCCTCGCCTCCTGCGCGATCGTCTGCGAATGGGTCAACGCTCCCCAGTTAGCGACGGCCAGGCCTCCCGCAGTGGTCAGCAGCCCTTTCATCAGGGAACGACGGTCGAGATGATTGTTGGCATGAAACGACAACATGGTAACTCCCCCACGAATAATCGCTACCGATTGAATCGAAACTCCGAGCACGACACCAACACCCACATGGCGTCTTCCATGCGCTGCGCCGCCATCTTCGCGTCCTTTGCGTCGACGTTCAGGTATTTGACAAATCTCTCTCGTTCCTCGCTGGTCGCCGGCCGGCTCAAAACCGACAGAAACATGCGATCGACCTTCGCCTCCCAAGGCTCGGTGCTCATCATTAGTTTCTCGGGCATATTGCCCTTGTTAGGCCGGCACATGCCACGGAACTGGTCGCCGTTGTGCAAGAACAGGTGCTCCGACAGGCTGCCTTGAAACCGTCCCTGACCGTCCGCTGGTTCGCCCAGGTACTGCAACATATCCTTGCTCGGCTCTGCCTTGAGAGCTGATTCGAGACCGAGCCCCGTTGCTAAATGAAGCGACGCCGTTAACTCCTCAACGCTCAGCGGCCGAATGCGGGCACGCTCATAATACCTCGGCATCGCGTCCGTCACCGCACCAAGGTCGGCGGACTGATAGGCTTCGCTGTTGACGAATTCGCGAATGAGCCACTTCAGGTCGTATTTCTGGGCGACGAATGCCGACTCGATCGCCTTCAGCAATGCGGGATGACTCGGCTCGTTTTTCTGATTGAAATCATCCACAGGATGCACGAAGCCTCGTCCCATGAACTGGGCCCAGACGCGATTGACCGCCGCTTTCGCGAAGAATGGGTTGTCCTTTGCCGTCATCCAGCCAATGAATTTCTCTCGCCGCGAAAACGCCGGCTTTGGCGGTAGTTCGTTGGACTTCAACTTCGGTTCGACGAAACCCATCGGCGGTTCTGGTTCCTTCAGTTCTTCCCCACTAAGAAACTTCGGCTTGATGGGGATCGATTTTTTCTTCTTGGTCTTCGGATCTACTTCTTCGATCGCAAACAACGCTTCGCCAATGGTCCTTTCGCCGACAAGGTATTTGCTCCCCTTTTGATTGGTAACCTCAGGCATCCCCGGAACGTCCACGGTCATGGTGCGGACGAAAAAGCCGGCCATGCCGTAGTAGTCCTTCTGCGTCCAAGGTTCGAACGGATGATCGTGGCACTTGGCACACTGAATTTGCGTGGCGAGAAAAAATCGCGATACTGAGGTGACCATTTCGTCCGTGTCTCTATTCACGGCGAAATAAAGCTGCGAACCATCTTCCTCGGCCTGGAGAATTTTGGCGGCGATCCGGTCGTACGGTTCGTTCGCCGCGAACTGTTTGCCCAGCCATTCGCGGAACCGGCCACGGTTGCGATATCCGACAGTACCTTCCACGAGCCTGTTTTTGCGCCCCAGCATGGCGAGGTCGAACACCTGGGCTTGCTGCCGGGCGTAGCGTGGGTCGGCCAAGAGTGTGTCGATGAGCTTTTCGCGCTTCTTCGGGTCGGTGTCTTTGAGAAACGTCGCGGTTTCGTGGTAGGTAGGAATAATGCCGACGAGGTCGAGGTAGATGCGCCGCAGAAACACCGAATCCGAGGCCTTCACGGGGGGCGTGATTTTCTCTTTCGTCCAACTCGCTTTGATCTCACGATCGACCACTTCGCGCAGGGCGGTTTCCTGGGCGCAGGCGCTGGTGGGCGAAAGAATGCTAGCCACCACCAGTGAGATTGCCGCAATGCGGTTCACAAACATTGAAACGTACTCCACGCGATCTGAGGTCCACTTCCCTCATGTTTAGCGGAAGGCGATGAAATCCCGCGAAAAAAAGAGAGAAGGCCGACCTTACCTGGCGATGCCCGAATACGAATACTTCGACGCCGTTTCCCAGGCGATGCGCTGCAGGATCGCCATTTGCTCCACGGTGATGCCCTCCATCGAGTGGTCGGTCCCACCTTTGGAACGGTACGTGAGCCCCTTGAACGAAGGATTTAGTCCTTCGGGCGAAATCCCATAAATGACTGCAAAGTCGCAGAAGGCCGCCAGCGCCCGCAGATGGCGATGGACGTTCATGTTGAACGCCTCTTCCTTCATCCACAAATCGGCCGGGTCGGTGATTCCGGGAAACTTGCCCGCCGCGACCAGGTCCACCAGGGCCAGCCCGGCCTGAGCGTGTGGCACGATGAGAACGACCCGCTTGCCATGTTTCTTGTTGACGAGATCGACGTGAGCTTCCAGCTCCTTGGTTTCCTTTTCGAGGGTCTTTTTGGTCTGCACGAAATCCGGGACGACCATGTTCCCCTTCTTGATCGTGGCGGGTTTGAGGAAGGCACGCCAGCAGAGGCGAAAGTTCGGGTTCTTCTCCAGTCCCAGGTCAACTGTACCGGCCAGGGCCGAGTCAAGTCCGACGTGATTGTGCCAGGTTTCGAGATTCGGCGACCACGTCCAGGTGGCCACCGTGACAACGTCGATGTTGCCGCTGCGGAGAAGTTCCCGCGGTTTCGGCATGATTCCATCTTTGCCGCCGTTCACGAAGCCGTGCCACGTTCCAAAGTAGGGTGCGTTCACTTCCTTGTGCCCGCGGATGTCGGACGCCTTGACGATCGCTTCCATCTCTGCGCCGTTGGACATCAACGTGTAGGCCACACGCTGCCCCGCTGGTTGCTTTGGGGTGGGTGCGGGCTTCGGATCCGTATCGGGCTTCCTGGCGCCGAATTTTGTTACGTTAGTCCGCTTATGCTGCTTGTCGTAGACGAGCAGATGTGTCCATCGTGTGCCTTCCACCATGACAAGAATCGCGACCGCATTTCGACCCGTATCATCGACGTAGTATTTCACGTCGGCGACGCCGGGCCGTTCCGTCCTCGGCAACTTCTCGATGTAGTCGTTGTAATCGGTCACGACGCTTTCCGCGGGCAGGTCCTGGGTCGCCTTCCATCCCTTCAACGCTTCGGGCACGGCCGTCGCGCCAACGCCGGTCTTCGGGGCTGTTTTCTCACATTGCTTCGAAGGTTGGGAAGTTTCAAACTTCGCGATGCCGGCGTAGGGGTATTTCGAAACCATATCCCAGGCGAGTTTCTGGAGAATCGGTCGCTGCTCGTCGGTCAGGCCGTCACCTTCCTTGCCCGGAAACTTGAGCCCTTCCGGCGACATGCGATACAGGGCCGCGAAGTGCATATTCGTTCCCAGCCGCCTTCCACGAAGGCCCTGGTGCGGCATGATGTCGCCCGCCAGTACCGAATTCCCACCGGATTGATTCGTCACACCAGGGATCTTCCCGGCCACGATCATCTTCCTTACTTCCAGCATCCCGTCGCCGAGCGGCACGAGGAAGACGATTCGCTTGCCAGCCTTGGCATTGACCTCGTCCACATAGGCTTCCTGCTGTTTGCGGTACTTTTCCATCTTGGTTTGATATTCCGCGAGGTCCGTCTTTTCGTACTCCTCGGGAAACTTGACGCCTTGTCGTCCGTCGTGCACCAGCCACGGCATCTGCATGAGGACGCGGAAGTTTGGATTGTGCTTGGGGCCGAGTTCCACGAGCGTCGGCAGGAATTTGGGGAACTCTGGCCCTACCGAGCTGTGTTGCCAAACGTAGACGTCGATCTCGCCCTTTTCGAGCAGCGGCGTCAGATCCTCAATGCGGTTGCTGTTGAGGCCTTGCTTGTTGAGTTTCATATGCCCGGTGATACCGGCCGCCTGACACAACGGCGCGGAGTTTTCGGTCGACCAACTGTGCCCACCGCTCATCACCCGCAGGCCCGCTGGTTTTGTCCTGTCCTCGGCGGATTTCTTCAAAGTCTCAGCAGTCGCTTGCACCAAAACCACGCGGAAGCCGAGGTAGCACCCGCGGTAGGCTGATGGATCACGGCCAATCCGGGCGGCGGAACGAAGACGTTTCGAGTCGCTCGACCACCCGCCGCCCCGTTGTACCTTGGCTTTCCCGGTCGTCGGCCCAGTCGGATCGACCTGCTTCCCTTTCGGATAACTGTTCGGCTCGTACCAGTCTTCGCACCACTCCCAAACGTTGCCGTGCATGTCGTGCAGGCCGAAAGCGTTCGCTTTGAATTGGCCCACCGGAGCAGTGAAAATGTAACCGTCCTTACCTTGAATGCCAATCGACCAACCGGGATACTTGGCCCGCGCCGTGGCGTCGGCCCCGTTGCCCATCGTCGCCAAGCCTTCGGGATCGTCGCCGTGGGCGTAGGCAGCCTTCGTTCCGGCACGGCAGGCGTGTTCCCATTCCGCTTCGGTCGGGAGGCGATACGACTTCTTCTCCTTTTCGCTCAGCCACTTGCAAAACGCCTTGGCATCGCTCCACGAGACGTTGACTACCGGATGCTCATCGGTCTGCTCGAAACCGGGACTCCGCCAGGTGAACTTCGCATGCATCTTTTCGATTTTCCCTGCTCCATCAATGCCGTAGGCGCCTTTTTCGTCGCGTTCACCATCGGACCGAAACTTCGTTGCATTCACGAACTGTTTGAACTGGCCGACCGTAACCTCGTGGGCACTCAGGTAGAAGCCGTTGGTCAGCTCGACCTCGTGCGGCGTTTCCTGCGCCTCGCGGCTTGGTTCCGTTTCCGGTGAGCCCATCATGAATCTGCCCGGCGGAATGGACACGAGCTTCATGCCAAGGCTGTTCTTGATTTCCTTGGGACTGAGCGCAGTTTGGGACGTGGCGTTCAGTGCCAGCCAACAAATGAAACCGAAAGCTGGTAGAAGGCGGATGAATGTTTGCATAGATAGTGTCCCAGGCATCACGCCATGATCTCCGACAACGGCCCGTTTTGTTCGGCTTCGTTCATGTTCGGATCGCGCTCGCCGAAGCGTTCGCGGCGGTCGCCGACGGCATGCAGCAGCGACAGGTAGAAGTTCGCGATCGTGCGATTGCCGGCGGTTTCATAGTTTGGATATTGCAGGAAGCGGCCCGCTGTCCGCAAACGACCCGCCAGGCCGCCGACCAGGACCAAGGGCCATTCCGAACAGAAGCCGTGGTGTTCTTCGCCCGAATCGCTCATCCAAACAATTAGGGTATTGTCGAGCATGGTGCCATTGCCTTCACGCACGGCGTCGAGGCGGCGAGCCAGGTCGGCGACGCGCTCGGCATGGAAGCGGCGAATCGGTAGGGCGTGTGGTTCGCGCTCGGGGCGGCCGGCCATGTGGCCAATCGAATGGCCGTCCATCGTGACGCCGAGGTCGGTCCAGGTGTGATAGGAACCGATGCCGCCGGCCGCATCGATCGTCACGACATTCGTGAGCCCTGACGCGAGAGAAGCAGTGGCGATCGCGCATTGTGCCTCGAAGCGTTGCGTCGTCCGTCGGCTGTCGAAGCGATCGATCGCCGGCAGATTGGCCCGAAGCCGTTCGCGGTTTTCATTGATGCGGTCTTGGCGCGAACGCATCTGCTCGAAGGTATCGAGATAAATGTCGAGTTGCTCACGGTCCATGGCCGGCAATTCGGTGCGCACACGACGGATGTCCGAGCGGGCCCAGTCCAGCAAGCGGTTCCGGGCCTGAAACGCACGGCCCGCGCTCCCTTCTGCCACGCTGCCGAACAACATCTGGAAAGCGAGGTCCGGTTGACAGACGATGGGGGTCGGTCGCCGGGGAGCACTGGCCGAGACGGTGTTGATGAACGCGGCGTTGGCAGACGGTGGAACGCCAAGCCCGACCACCGGAATGATGCTCGGCTGGGCCGAGGCGAGAGCGTGGTCGATGGTTTGGGCTGCAATGCCGCGCCGCCAGTTGAAACAGCCGAGACCGCCATAGCCTTTGCCGTGATCGCCGCCGCCGGAGATCTTGTGCGAGAGCTTTTGGATGATAGCCATGCGATTCTTGAACGGCGTCAGCGGCGCGATCGGTTCGGGAAGTTCGAGATCGGCCAGGCTTCGATCAATCAGCCGAACCGCACCCCGTGGCGGGGCCGCCAGATTTCGTGGCTGAATATGGTGAGGGTAAAGGCCGTTGCTTTCCAAGAAGAAGATGAACCGCTTCGGCGGCGCCTGCCCGGCCTGCTGCGCTTCGAGCCGTTGCAAGAACGGCTGAAGCACGACGGCCCCGGCCCCAAGGGTGATCCGCTTGAGGACCGTCCGGCGGTCGAGTTGATCGGGAGTAACCATGTTGAGTGCGGTGTTGAAGATGTTCATCGGGACTCCTTTGGGTAAGCCGTTTGCGGCTTGGCTTGGTTCGAAGTTTTTACACGCAAAGCCGGAAGCATTTTCTTTTGTTACCCAACCAGTTCGCGGATCGTATCCGTATGCTCAAGGAGGTACTGTGGCCGATTGTTCGGGTCCAGCACCGTGGCCTGCGCCGGATCGATACCGAGGTGTCGATATAGCGTGGCGAACATCTGCTGGTAGTGGATCGGCCGATCGAGTGGCCGTTCGCCGTAGCGGGTCGTGCTGCCGATGACTTGACCGACATTCAAACCGCCGCCGAACAGGAGCGCGGATGCTGCCGGCGCATAGTGATCGCGGCCCGCATTGTTGTTGATGCGCGGCGTGCGACCGAACTCGCCCCAGACGAGCACCATGACGTCCTCCAACATTCCCCTCGCTTCAAGGTCATCGAAAAAGGCGCTGAGGCCGATGTCGAAGGAAGGCAATAACTCATGACGCAGGGCATTGAAGTTGTTTGAGTGGGTGTCCCATCGCCGTTCGCCCCCTTCTTCCCAGGTCAGGTTGACACACCGCGCTCCGCATTCGATCAACCGACGAGCCATCAGAAATCGGGCATTTTGCAGTCCGAGCGTGTTTCTTGATATGGAGCTGGTCCCGAGGTCGACGCCATAGCGGTTCCTCACGGAAAGCGGTTCGCGAGTAATGTCCAAGGCGTCCGCAAACTCACGCGAGGTCACGAACTGAACGGCTCGCTGGGTGTAGGCATCCATCGCTTCCATGTTGCCGCGCGTATCAAGGTCTCTGCGGATGGTGTCGAAACTCGACAAAAGAGCCACGCGCTCTGGTGTGATATTGCGTGACAGCAGGTTGGCTCGCCCATCATTGCTGGCCGGGGTGTAGCAGTCGAAGGCTCGCCCAAGAAACCCTGCGGATCGAGAATACGCTTGCTCGCTGGGGTTATAAGCGGAGATCATGGCCACGGCAGTCGGAACATTACCGTTCGTCGGGCCCTGGATTTTCGAAACGATCGAGCCAATGTTTGGCCGCCCTCCGATATTGCGCATACTCCCTGGCGGATAACCCGTCGCACACATCGCCCCGTCATGCGAATCGACGGTTCCCGTGAGCGAGCGAATGAGAGCCATGCGGTCCATTCGCTCGGCAATCCGGGGCATGTACTCGCATATCTGCACGCCTGGCGCACGGGTTGCCATCGGTCGAAACTCTCCACGAAACTCCACCGGCGCATCCGGCTTCATGTCAAATGTGTCCAGGTGGGACGCCCCGCCGGCCAACCAGACGTTGACAATCGATCGCCTCCGATACGTCGAATCGACCGTCGAGCGTGCGTCGGCCCGAAGGAAATCCGCCAGAGTCAATCCACAGAAAGCCGCGGCCCCCATTTGCAGAAGCTCGCGTCGGTGAAGACCGTTGCATTTACGGCCCTTTTGATTCATCGTCATGGTTGGGATCCTTTGGTGGGAATAGTTCGATAGAGGAAGGATTCGGAGGACAACAGCGACACGACGAGTGCTTTGAAGCTGCCGCCGCTTTCGAGGTAAGCGCGGTCTGCTTCCTGCAAGGTCGGCGCGTCGCCGGGCGTTTCATTTCGGCCCAGGAAGTAGCGGAAAGCGTGGCGGATGAACACCTGACGCACGCGATCGGATTCGGCCATGCGGCGCAGCATCTCCGGCGCGTCCTTGACCGGGCCGTCGAGCTTCGGGTCGCCGCTGTTGTAGATAAAGCCGGTGGTATCGAGCGGAGCGTCGCGGTAGATCTTGGCCTTCTTGTCTTTGACCAATTTCAACGCTTCGAGATCGATGACCGGTTCTGTTGTGCGGACGAATCCGTAGTGATTGACGTGCTCGAACGGCGTGCCGAGATCATCCATGCGATAGTGACACTTCCAGCAAGCGCCGGCACGCGTGACCATCTGTCGCTCGCGCAACGTGCGATGCGGATCTTCGGGGACCATTGCCTGTACGTTAATCGGCAAGTCCGGCACGCGGCCGCCCAGCAGTTTCTCACGCACCCAGCGGCCCCGGCGAACGATGTCGTTGTCCATGCCGACCGACCACGCCACCAGCCAGCTTGGCTGCATCAGGATGCCGATCTGATCCCCTTGCGACGGCTTCCTGTGTTCCATGGCGAATGGGCTGAACTTTCGAAAGAGGGAACCATGCCCATTGCGAAGGCCGTCTTCAGAAGCACCAAACAACTCGTGCGTTCGATAGGAGTCGGTGGTAGTCAGCAGTTCCTTGAAGACATCCTTGTCGTGGGAAAGAATGGACAGAACCAGGACGTCCGTATTCTCAACCATTTCTCGGGCATTGTGGTGAACGCCCCGGCGTTGCAGGTGGTCCGGCAACGGGTCTTTGAAAACTTCTGGCGCCCGGTAGTAATCGAAGTATTCGCGAAAAAACCGTAGCACGCGGGGCTTGACGATCTTCGGGTCGGCGAGAATGTTCCGAACCGCGGAGGCAACTTCCTCGCGTGTCGCGAGCTTCCCTTGTGCGGCCGCAGACAATAGAGCCAGGTCGCGATTGTCGGACAAGGCCAGGCTCAACGCAAACGCGGATTCGCGCGGCGACAGCATGCGCACGCCGGGCCGCACCACTGCGCCGAGTCCGACCTCGAATCGCAAGATGGCTTCCGGCGTCATGAGCGGGGCCATGAGGATGGTCCTGCCCGCCAGCGAATAGTCGCCTTCCTTGGCCACGTCCTTGTAGAGTTCCAGCAAGCTTTCTAGTTCTTTCTCGCTGGGAGTCCGAGAGATGATCGCCTGATACTGTTGATTCAGCGCTTTCACCAATTCATCGCGATTCGCCGCCACCTTGGGATGCATCAGCGGCGCGTAGACTCCGTTCCCTTGACGGACGCGATCCCCTTTTTCGAGATGCTTGCGTTCTTCCGCTGTCGCCGATTTGATGCGTACCTCGCTCGGCCAAAGCGTCTCTTTGGCGGTTTCGGGCTTTGCTACGATGTTGACAATCGCATGTGGCCTGACTTGAGCCATCACGACTTGTTCCGCATTGGTGAGAAGCAGACTCGACGCCCCTTCATCGGGTGCGTAAAGAGCGGAGAAATCGCGGAAACCGGAATCTTGGATCAAGCCAAACGGCTGTTGCAAGCCACTGATGTTATTGATGCCGCTGAAGGATTTGGTGTACGCGGCTGGCGACAGACGCCAAAGCCTGGGCGGTGGAGGCACGCTCGGTCCGCGCGGGCCGCCGAAGAGGATGGCGTGCGGCAAGCGATTGCCGTCCACCGGCTTTTCTTTGACCGCAAAGTGGGTCGCCGGTCCCTTGAAGGGCGTGTCGAGTTGCGCCGAGATCCATTGAACGGCGCCTGCGGACTCGGCGGGATCGGGCCGATCTTTGACCGACGGTGGCATGTCACCAGCACGGAGCCGTTCCAGAATCGACGCATAGGCAACTCGGCCCGTGATGTTGCCGAACGTCAGTGCGTCCATCGTGAAGTCGCCTTCCTTGCGTTTGCCGCTGTGGCAACTCACGCAGTTGGCTTCGAGGAAGGCGTTCACGAATTTCGCATCCGCCGCTTGCGGCTTAACGATTGCGGACCTTGCCCGATAATTTTCTGGCAACACCATCTTGGGATTTCGCTTCAACACCAGAAACGCTTCTTCCGTGAGCGGCATCAAACCGGCGAGCGAGACGACGCCTGGATGCTGAGCCAGTGATTTTGCCGCATCCTCGGAAAGCGCCGTCAGACCATCGAGAAACAGCCAATCTCCCTTGTGTTTTCCGAGCGACGCAGCCGCTCCCTTGGAAAGCGTGGTCAGGCCATTCAGTGAGAGTCGGCCGTCGTGCTGGGCGAACCCGACGGCCGAGCCGTCCGATAGCTCTTTCAGCCCGTTGAGCGAGAGGGTGCCGGCTTGGTGCTTGGCAAGTTCTTTCGCCGCCTCATCCGAAAGCGTCGTCAATCCATCGAGCGAGAGATTGCCCTGGCGCCCGGCCAATGCCTTGCCAGCTTCGGGGGAGATCGTTTTGAGCGAAGGAAGATTGCCGTTCCATTTGCGCGACGATGCCAGCGCGGCGGCCGATTTCTCGGAAAGCGTCGTCAATGCGGGCAACTCGCCGCACCATTTCGGCCACGCCGCCAAGATCGCAGCTCCTTCGTCGGAAATCGTGGTCAATCCTTTGAGATAAACGACGGGCCGGCTATTTCCTCCTGCCTTGTGCTCGGCGAGAGCTTTGAGAGTGTCGTTGGAGATCGTCGTGAGGCCGTTGAGGTGCAGGTCGCCCCAGCGCTGGGAGATTTCCTTCGCCGCGACAGGGGTCAGCGTGGTCAAGCCGTTGAGATGCAGATCGCCGGAACTGTTCTTACCGGCAATCACCACGGCGACATCATTGGGCAGTGCGGTGAGGCCATCGAGAACCAGAGTGCGATTCGGTCCGACGATCGCTTTGGCCGACTCGACGGTGAGCGCCGTCAAGCGTGGCAGATTGCCTCCCAGATTTCCTCCCAAGGCCTTGGCTGACTCATCCGAAAGCGATGTAAGCCCTTCCAGGGAAATTCCGCCCCGTTTAGCCAGAGCCCTGGCCACATCCTCGGGAATGGTCTTCATGGCGGGCAGTCGCCCATCCCAGTTATGGCCGTGTGATTCGGCCAGTGCCGCGGCGCCTTCGACGGTGAGCGATTCGAGGCCGTCGAGGCACACTTTGTGGGAAGGTCCGCCGCCCTTGCGCTGCGCCAACGCTTTCGCCGCCTCGGTCGAAAGAGTCGTCACGCCATTCAAGTACAGTCGGCCGCCAGTATGTTTCGCCAGGGCACTGGCGGCTTCATTCGACAACGAAGTCAAACCCTTCAAGGACAACTCGCCGTTGTGTCGAGCCAGAGATTTGGCCGGTTCGTCCGAAAGTTTAGTCAACCCATCGAGGTGCAGGTGCCCTTTGTGCTGGCCAAGGGCTTCGGCAGCTTCATTCGACAGAGACGTAAGGCCGTTGAGAGAGAGCCAACCCTCGTGTTTGGCCAACTCCTTTGCCGCATCTGGTGAGAGGGTGGTCAGACCGTTCAGCAACAGCCGGCCACTCTTGTCCTGCGCAAGGCGTTTGGCGACTTCGACGGAGAGTTCCTGAATACGGTCGTTCCCATGCGCATGACAAACGGCGGCGGTCAACAACAGACAAGTCAGGCTACAGGTCACCAATCGCATTGCAATCTCCCGCCTCATTCTTAATGGTTGAACCGAAATTCCGGACTGTTGATCAATGCCCAGAGCATCTGTCTGAGCCCTTCGTCGGGCCTGTCCTTTCGCTGTTCGAGATATTCTCCGAACAGCCGGTGCTCCTCGGGCGTTGCCGGCCGAGAGAGCATCGTCCAGGCGGCCTCGTCGATGCGTTGGCGCGTGTCCGGCAATTTTTTCAAGACGGGGATCAGCTTGCTACCCATCGCCTTGAGCATGCCCTCGTCATTGCTCAGTTTGAGCGGCTCGTCGATGCCGACCTGGAAATCGTCAAATGGCTGCTCAATGAAGGGGAACATGCCGCCCCCTTTCTCAACATCCGCGAGCTTCTTTTGCCGCACTTCTATCGGGTCGTCCGGCTTGAAAACGTCAGGTTGATTCGCGATGTGATAGGACATGCCCCACTGCGCGGGAGTGAGCGGACGGGTCGGTGCCATCGCGAAGAGTTCCTTCGCCGGCGGAGTGCCTTTCCACTCACTCGACCGTGCATAGGCGCGGCTACTGACTAGGCCGGCGATCAGGCGCTTCAGATCATACTTGTGGGCAATCAGATCGCGCGCCAGCCATTGCAGCAACTCCGGGTGGCTGGCCTTGTTCTCGGCATGCATCTGGTCCACGCGCATGACCTGGCCATGGCCGTAGAACCGAAACCAAATACGGTTGACGATGGACCGTGCAAACATCTCCCGATTGGCTTCATCGAGAGCAATATCCGCGAGCCGCTTGCGGGCCTGAAACTTCGGTAGCGGCGGCAGCTCTTTCGATTTGGGATAATCCTTGGCTTTCGCCGTGATGAGCTTCGCCTCCTCTTGAATGGCGGCCAGCAGTTCCTTATCCGGCAGCGTCTCAATCTCAACCTTTTTCCCCGAGAGGAACAACATCGACACTTTGCGCATGTCCCCCTTCTTGTCCTTGAAATCGCCGAGCTTGAAATATTGGCGTTCGAGGAGGTTGCCCTGAAAGTCGTAGCTGGAGGCGAAGAACGCCTTCATACCGAAGAAGTAGTCCTGGGTCAGATCCTTGATTTCCGGGTGGCGGTGACACTGGGCACAGGTGATATTGAGACCGAAGAAAATGCTGCTGACGTCGCGCGTCAATGCATCGGCATCCTTGAGTCGCTTCAACACAAAGGCTTCCGGCTTGGTTTTGCTCGGCGTTTCGGTCGCTCCGATCAGATCGCGGAACATGACATCCCACGGGCGGTTTTCCTGGAAAGCCTCGAGGAGATAAGGCCGAATGCTGGGCGCATCCGTGTTGCTGTTGCGCAGCAGCACATCGAATTCGTTGGCGTTGTGCCTGGCGAATCCCGGTGAGGCCACCAGCGTTGCGATCAATTGCTTTTTGTCGACAGCTTGCTTCGAAGCGAGCTTCGCTTCGACGCCGGCTGGAATGCGTCCGATAAGGTCGAGATACAGACGACGGACCACCGTCGTATCGGGTGCGGGCGGCGCGGGTTTGACTTTGGCCTGCGCCAGTTTGGCGTCGATGTAATAGTCGATCACCTCACCAATCGGACGATCGGGAGGCAGGAGTTCCTGGCCCTGCGCGGAAAGAGGAGCGCCCAGGATCAGAGCGGTAACAATCAATGCGCGATGCGTTTTCATGGTGGGAGACTCTTTTTCAGGCAGGGATTTCCCATTTGAGCGCTTTGCCGCTGCCGACGGTGTAGAACGCATCCGCCCCCTCGTTGACGGCCAAGTCATAGGTGGGGATGGTGGCGGGTGATTCTTTGAGGACGCGCGGCGTGGCTGGATCCAGGAAACACAGGGGACCGTTCGCGAAAGGAGCGACCAGAATCCACGATGACTGCGGATGCCAATGGATCGACTCGAACTGCCCGCTCGCTTTCTGCTCGTAGGTTTTCCGCCCCGACTGCCAGTCGAAGATTTGCACCAACCCGGGCCCGGAAATGACAAACAGTTCGCCGGCGCGTTCTTTCCCGGCGAGGGCCAGTGACCTACCGTCGGGTGAAAAGGCCATGCAGCAAATGCGAGCAGCAGAGAGATAGCCCCCCTGCGAAATCCCGAGGTAACTGGGGGCTTCGAAGCGCGCGGCCTCTCGTCCGCTTTCCGTCTCCCAGACGATCACCCGGGCCGCGTCGTCCGCGGCGGCGACGTGCCGGCCATCGGGCGAGATCGCACAGGAAAAGATCTTGTTGGGGTTATCGTAGCGCGGTACTCGCGCATCGAATCCGGTCAGTGTTCGAATCAAACGTCCCGTCCGAGCGTCCCACAGCTTGCAGGTCATGTCGTCCGAGATCGTCGCGATCATCGTTTGGGCGTTATTGACCGCCAGCTGGCGTATCCACCGGTCGTGGGCCTCGACAGTGCGCACCATGCGGCGATTTTGCAGGTCCCACCAGATCAGTTTGCGGTCCCAGCTCGCCGACAAGAGCGTGGTGCCGACCAGGCCCAAACTGCTGACGTAGCTTTCGTGCCCTTCGAAAACGGCGGTCGCGGCGGGCCGTTCGGCGGCAAAGTCAATCGTGTAGATCTTGGAATCGGCGTGGCCGAGCCACACGCGCTCGCTGCTCGGCTCGCGAACGACCGACAGAAAATCACCCGCATGGATCACGGTCTTGCTGATGCGAACTCGATCAAGGTTGGCAGGAGGCATGTCGATTCTCCGGTAGGTGTTTCATCGTCCCAATCAGGTCGTGGCTCAATTCGAATGTGGCACGACGCTCCGCGTCGTGAATCTGCGACGCGGAGCGTCGCACCACAATGGAACGGACCCACCTATAATCACGCCAGCACGGCACTCACAGGTTCGGTGTTATAAGGAGTCAGGCGAATCGGTCGGCCATCGGGGGCGGCGTATTCCTTCTGATGATCGATCCCCAAAGCTCGGAAGATCGTCGCGAAGAACTCGGCCGCCGTCACACGGTCCGTGGCGACCCCCGTGCCATCCGCGTTCGTGCTGCCGTGAATGACGCCTGGCCTGATGCCGCAACCTGTCAGCGTCACGCTCCAGCAGGATCCCCAGTGATCGCGGCCACGTTGAGCGTTGATCTGCGGCGTGCGTCCCATTTCCGCAAAGGTGATGACGAGCGTGTCGTCCATGAGCCCGCGCTGCTCCAGATCTTCAAGGAGGGCCGACATAACCTGGTCGAGCGTGGGAACCTTGGACGCGTGGATCTCGAAATTCTCTCCGTGCGAATCCCACCAACCGTCCGTCAAGCGCACGAACGGCACCCCGGCCTCGACAAGCCGGCGGGCCACCAGGGCTTGTTGGCCAAAGAGTGAATGACCATAGCGATCGCGGACCTGCTGCGGCTCGCGGGAAATGTCGAAGAGACTGGCATTGTCCATGATGCCACGAACACGTTGATAGGAACCGCGGTGGCTGGCAACAGTCGCCTCGCTCGTGCGATTCGCCTGGAAGCGAGCCGCTAACTGCTCACGGAGCTCCTCACGGGCGCGGTGATCGGCGTCGGTCAGCGAGGCAGGGAGTCGGATGCCGTCCGGAGCGAGCTTGCTGGCGATGTTGATTGGCTCAAAACGCGACCCCAGGAACAAGGCGAAATCGAGCTGTTTATCGCCGCCGCTGTACGGCCAGGTGGCGTTCCAGAACGAAACATGGTCGGGCATCGTGCTGTTCGGTTGGGACAACTCACGCCCCAGCAGGCAGCCGAGCGACGGCGTGCGAATGTTGCCCGTATCTCGACGGTCTCCACTCATGAGGGAAAAGACGCTGGCGCCCGTATGGCCCGTGTTCGGACTGCTGAAGGAGCGAATGACGGCAGTCTTGTGGACGCGTGACGCCATTCTCGGCATCAACTCGCTCATGTGATAGCCGGGAACCGACGTTTGAATGGCCTGAAAGGGTCCGCCGGTTCGCCGACCGGGTTTGGGATCCCAGCTCTCGAACTGGCTCAATCCGCCTGCCATCCACAAGAGGATGACGCGCTTGTGCCGGCGTTGCACCTCGCTCGCCAGGAGGGGACTACCCAGCGCGTCGAGGCCCGCCATCCCCCCCGCCAACCCCAGGGTGCCGCCGAGAAACGCTCGTCGATGGAGTGTGTGTTCCGACGAACCACAAGTTGGGGCCAGTTGCTTGGTCATGATTCGAACTCCAGACAAATGACCAGGGGTCATTCAAGTAGGTGGGACAAATCTGAGGGCTTTGAGCGATGCCGGATAAGGATGGAATGAACGGCATCCAGCTAAAGCCATTAGGTCAACTCACGAATCGGTTCGCCGAACGGCAGGATGTGAATCGGGCGGTCCTGCTGGTCGGGCAAGGTTGAGTGCGGATCGATGCCCAGGTGGCGATACACGGTTGCCCACAGGTCGTTGGGCGTGAGCCGATTATCCTGGGGATGCGTACCCAAGGCGTTGGTGGAACCGACCACCTGACCGTGACGCATGCCGCCGCCCGCGACCAGCACCGACATCGATTGCGGCCAATGCTCACGACCGAGGCGAAGGCCTTGCGGCCCCTCCGAGCGGCTGATGCGCGGCGAACGGCCGAACTCACCCGTAACGACGAGCATGACCTTCTCCGTCAGTCCGCGAGCGTGAAGATCTTCCACCAGCGCGGTGATGGCCTGGTCGTAACGCGGCAAGCGAAGTCGCATGTCTCTGAAGTTGTCAAAGTTGACGGCGTGTGTGTCCCAGTTATAGAAGGTGCCGGGAATGTGCGGATTCTCCATGACCATGGTCACGAAGCTGCACCCCGCCTCGACCAACCGCCGCGCCATCAAAGCCCGCTGGCCCCAGGCGTGCATGCCGTAGCGATCGCGAACATGCCGTGGCTCGCGCGACAGATCGAAAGCCAGCCGGGCCTGCGGACTCGTCATCAAGCTGTAGGCACGTTGGTAATTCGCATCCATCGCAGCGATCGAGCGGTTCGATTCCAGTTGCCTACGCAGCCCATCAACGCCTTGAAGGAGACGGTAGCGGTCGTCAAGCCGCGTCGCCATTTCTTGATCGAGGCCAATATTCTGCACGCGAAAATCGGGTCGGCTCGGGTCGCCGCCGACCATGAAGGGTGTGTATCGGCGACTCAGATACGCGGAACCCTGGGCGTAGGTATCGACACCGGTTCGTCCCCCATCTGCCCCGGAGATGACGTTCGGCAAGCCGATGTCGATGTGCTCTCGCATCTTGGAGACGATGGTGCACACCGCCGGCGCGTCGTTGACCGTCTCAGTTGGCGTTGCGGGAATGCGGCCCGTCATCACGCGTTTGCTGCCGCCGCCGTGATCGGAAAACGTGTGGGAGATGCTGCGAATCAGCGCGTACTTGTCCGCACAGCGCGCGTGCAACGGCATCAGTTCGCAAACGTCGAGTCCTGGTACGTTGGTGCGAATGGGCCGAAACGGTCCGCGATACTCGTCCGGCGCTTCCGGCTTCATGTCGTACATGTCGAGGTGCGGCGGTCCTCCCGCCAGCCAGATGAAGATGACGGATGTCTCCGGCGCCGCCGTTTGCCCCTGCGACGCTCGTAAGCGCATCACGTCACCGAGGCTTAACCCGGCCACGCCCAGCGTTCCAAGAGTGAGAAAAGACCGTCGTGAAATCGGTCCGCCACAGGATTTTTTCTTCATGGAGTACCCCAATAATAAGCAGTCCTACGTGCTTCGCGATTATTCCTTGCTCCAAAGCATGCCGGGACGACCGGCGTCTACCATCTGCGTGATTGCTTGCTGCGTAAGAACGCGGTTCCAGATCGCGAGTTCATCGATACGGCCACGAAACGCACGATCCGCCAACCGGCCTTTCGTGTCGGACAACCAATTTCCTATTCTACACGAGCCGGGGCGAATCATCTCGTCTTGTCGCCACGTCCGTTCGCGCATCAGAATTCCGTTGACGTAGATTTGTTGGGAATGCGTCGTGGCCGACATCACCGACGTCACATGGGCCCAGGCTCCCACTTGCACCGCGTTGCCCATAATCTTGTCCTGGAAACCGCCCGCAAAGACCAACCCGCCGCGCGGAAAACCTTGGCGGTTCAACTGGAAGTGGACGCCCCCCGGCTTGAATCCATCGGAATTGAGAATCGCGTTGAGTTCAAAATCGAGCCGATCAACCTTGATCCACGCCGCGATGGTCAATTCCTGGTGTTCACCGGGTATCTCTAGCTGGACGAAATCGGAGTCGCGGTCGAAGAGCAACGCCCCATGTCCCTGCCAACGTCCGGACACCCACCTCGCGCCGACGATCTTGCCGTGGGACATGACATCGTCGCCGATCCCGTTCGCAAGTACCGACGCATCGGCCCCGCGGCGAAACGGATAGAACGAGATCAGTCCGGGGGATTTTCGCAGCTCCTGTTCGTATTGCTCCCAGCGCTTCAGGCCGATCGTCCCCGGTGTCGGAAAGTCGGTCGCTTGCAGTTGCGGCGGGGTAGCGGCCTCGCCATCAACGTAGCGCGACGACTTCCCCTCGAACACTTCGGATAAGACTTTGCCCGAGCGCGGATCGGCAATGTTGACCTGGCCATCAAAGACGTAAAGATCGCTGGCGCCGTCGGGATCGACGCGCAAGCCGAACTCGGTCCCCAGGTCGATGTAATTTGCCGCCCTCGTGGCGATGGTGAATCCCTTCGCCGTGGAAGGAGCGATGACGCGAGCCTTGCCCACCAAAAGCTGGACGTTCTGTGCGTCGGTCACGCGGAACTTCGCCGGGCCGGCAAGAATCATGTCGGCGCCTTGCGCAAAACGCAAATGCACGATGCCGCCCAGCAACTCGTATTCACCCGGCCCAAAACGCACGCCGACCGGACCACGTTCCTTGACGAACTCCGCGTCGACCTTGTCCACGAGCAACGCCGCGATGGAATCCGATTTCCGGTCTTTGGCAACCGCCGGCGATTTTTCGGAATTTGTCCCACGCTCTGGCCAGAACACCGCAATGGCCACCGCCGCCGCAGTCGCCACCGCGATTCCTGCCAGGAAGGCGGCCACCCAGCCACCTCGCGTCCGCATTGGCGCTAGGGTCGAGGGTTGGCTCATTGTCGGCGTGGGGGGCGGCGCGGCACCGGCGACGTAATCCCAGTGCAAGGCTGAGTGCAACGCCATGAATTCGCGATACGCTCGGCGGGCCGCCGGACTGGTCCGCAACACTTCGCCAAGACGCTGCTCGTCCGCCTCTGACGCTATGCCATCGGCCAGGCGATTGAACAACGCATCAAGGTCGGTATCAATCGGGCTCATGCGAATGCCCCTTCCGCGATCGTTTTTTCGATGCATTCCAGCAAGGCATGGCGAATGCGACGTAGCCTGTCCGAAATCGCCTTGGCCGTCGTTCCGGCCGCCTCCGCCATTGCGTTGACGGACGCCTCCGGTTCGTAGCGGCGCGCGATCAACTCCCGCTGCTCCGGCCTCAGCTTCTGGAAACACGAGGCCAGCGCGACACGCCGAGCATCGAACGCCGGCTCATCCATCGCCGCCTCGTTCGCGAGCAGCTTGGCAAGATCGTCATCAAACACGAGTCGCTGCCGTTTGTGTCGTTTGATCCAGGCCAACGCCTGCCACTGCGCGAATCTCATCGCCCAGGGCAGAAAGGGCCGGTTGCCATCGAATTCTGCCACTTTTTCCCAGAGCACCAAATTCGTCTCCTGCAGCACGTCATCTGCCTCTGCCGCGTTCCAGACCATCGACAGAATGAAGGCATGCAACTGCCGCTGGGACTTGGTGATCTGCGCCACAAACTCAGCGGATACAGCCATGCCAATCCTTCCCTTACCACTTTTCAGGTAATGACTTTCAGTCTGCACTTGATCTTGAGGGTACGGCTGAAAACCGTGCGCAATAGATCCTCATCTTGATTTAGCCGAACGGCAGCAAATCCCGCGTAGGATTTTTCTTTTCTTTCCCTCGCTTCGGATGGGTGACATCGGTACAGGTTCATACATCCCATACGATGAAGACAGCATGGGCATCCTCCCTCAGGACGGACAGAAGGTCGTCATAGGTGAAAAAGCCAACAACCAACGACCTTCTTTCCAACTGCGGCACTTGGTGATTGGTGTTTACCCGCCCCAGTTTCGGCTGAGCCACTTGGATCAAAAGACAGCATGTTTTTCAGACAGGAAATCGCTGTGCTTCGCTAGCGTCGAATACCCGGAATTCGGACAAGCGAAACAAACTGTACGATGGTTGGCGATTGTTCCCGCGGGGATCAGAAAAAAATCTCGGCGCCGGAAGTACCTATGCCGACCCGGAGGGTAGGCGGGACGGAGGGAGGAGAGAGGGAGAGAGAAGAAGAGAGTAGTAATTGCAGTTTTTGTAGTTCTTGCTTATGCGCGCGATTTCCCTTTCTCTCATCGCGCGCTTGAGCAAGAACGTCAATTACTGCAATTACTCCCTTTTTCAATCTCTCACCCTCCTTCGCGAGCGGCGCAACAACTGCAAAAACCGCAATTACTCCACGGCCTCGTCGCTCACTGGCGGCTTGATGCGATACCCGGCTG
>SYHD01000110.1 GCA_005799265.1 Planctomycetia bacterium
GACTTCGGCCCGTGGGAGCAGATTTTTTATGGCGAATTTGACGGAGACCGGGCGAAGCGGGTATTGATCAAGGTGATTGGAGAGTGATGTAGCAGGAAGAGACACGATGGCGTCAAAAACAGAGGAAATCCTCAGTCGCGCGCTACGGACGATCCTCGCTGATCTGTCGACCGGTGCGAACATCCCAGCTTCCGAGCAATTTCGACGAGATGTCCTGACCAGTCTGTGTTGGTGGCTTCCCAGCATTTTCGGCGAAGTCTTTCCCGAATGGTCTGGCATGTGCTTGGATGGAATTTACCCTGCTTTGGCGCGTAAGACTGGTGACGGAGAGGCCGAAATTCTTGGCCAATGCATCTTTATCGAGGATCAGACGCTGACACCGATTCATCTGCGTCTCCAATTAGCGCCGGCCGCAGACGAGGTATCGTGGCTCGAATTCAAGGTTGGTGAAAGACTCGAGGGCAAGCCGGGAGAATGCGGCAAACACGGAATGAAGCTGATCCCGTATTTGAATCTGGATCGCGCGCTGAGGCGGATTTATCGGTTGGACGGAAACGCAGATGACATCGATTGGGTTTACAAGGTGACGTTCGGCAATAGACGCCTGTCACTCAGTTCCGAGTATTGAGTATCGCGTACACTTCCCTACCGCGCCTCCAGTTGCCGAATGAATTCGCGCATCCACAGATGGTTGTCGTGCCACGTCCGCGCACAAATGATGTTGCCGTCCACCACCACCGGCTCGTCCAAGAAGGTCGCCCCGACGACCTCCGCGTCGAATCTACACTTCTTGACCGTCGTGATCTTCTTGCCGCGGATGACGCCCGCGCTGGCGAGGATTTCGATGCCGTGGCACACCGACGCAACGGGTCGGCCCTTTTCAAACAGATGACGCACAGCGCGCAGCAGATCCTCGTCGTAGCGGATATATTCGGGCGCCCGGCCGCCGCTCAGCACGATGGCAGAGTATTCGTCAGGCTTGATGTCGCGGAAGGCGAGGTCGGACGCCAGGTGATAGCCAGCGGTTTCCTGCGTGATGTCCCAGTCGTCGGGGCGTTCATGCTGCACCATGTGGTAACGTTTTTTTTCGGGCCCGACGACGACGACTTGATGCCCTGCTTCCTGAATGCGAAAGTAGGGATACATCGTGTCCAACAATTCGACGGCATCGCCAATGACGAGAAGGACCTTTTTCATCGTTCGTTGCTCCTCGTATCACCCACGGTCACAGGGCGTGTGCATGCGTGGACGGTGACCTCTGGTGAGCGCGTTGTTACTACCGTCATCTTCTCTTTGTAGACACATATCGTCCAGTCAGTCCATTCTGTAGTGGTGGAAATGGTGAAGACTCAGCATGGCCTCGTGCTGCGACATCATGTTCGGAATCTGAGTAGGTCAGACCACGAAACGGCCAGCGAGGACTGGTCTTCTAATCGTCAACTACTCGGTGGGAGTCCGAATGAACGAAGCGGCGGAATCGATGGGATTCAACGCCTCAGCAAACTCAAATACTACGAAGCGACTCAACGATTTCCGCCCGCGCGGCGGTCCAAGCAGGAACGATGCCGGCTGCCAGGCCGACTATCGACGTGGCGGCCAACCCGATGACCGCTAACAGCGGCGAGGTCGAGAACGCGATGGTCACGCCTTCGGAGCCCACGGCGAGTCCTTTCCACGAGAGTATGGCCAGGGCGAGCCCCGTTCCGACGACCCCGCCAGTCAGGCTGACGGTCAGGCTTTCGACCAGCACTAGACCGAAGATGCGCTGCCAGGAAAAGCCTAGCGTTTGCAGCACGGCGTGTTCGCGAACGCGGTCTTGAACGGCCATCAAGGTTGTGGTTCCCACAAGTGTCAGCACCAGAGCGACGCAAGCATATCCGAGATAATGTGCAAAGCCGATCAAGTCCACGAGATCGCCGACCGCTCGCGCTTGAAAGACGCCCTTGGGTCGCGTGTCGGTTTGAATCGCTCCAGTCCGAAATTTCTCATCGATGGATCGGCACATCGCTTTTGCGTCGGTTCCTTCAGCCAAGAGAATCTCAATCTGTGTGACCGTTCCCACCGAGTTCTTCATTCCGCGCATCCGTTGCAAGAACTCCAGATGCGTGTAGATAAAGCTCTCATCCGCGGCGTTTGCCGCGGTGAAAATCCCGGCGACAGTGACGGTCAATTCGCCGATGGAGAAGCGATCACCGATCGCAAGGCTTCGGCGTCTTGCCAAGGCTTGACCAACCATCGCAGCGTCGCGCTGCTTCTCGTAGGTGGACCAATCTCCAGAAACGAGATTGAGATCGCGGACCTTACGCAGCTTTTCGGCTGGCATGCCGTGGAAAACAACCAGGTCGAGACTGGCACGGCAGTTGTTCATGAACACCTTGATGGGGACAGCTTCTTCGATGCCGGGCATCTTGGCGAGTATGCGTGCGTGTTCCTCAGGCAGCCGGCTCGTGCTGGGGCAAAAGCGATTCGCCTGAAACACGATCAAGCTGCGCTCGGTCTGGCTGCCGCGATTGAGATTGGCCAGGCCTTCCTGTACGGAGCCGACGAAGGTGAAGACAAACATAGCGACGGCCGCGCCGCTAATCGTCAAGGCCGAGCGTGTGCGATTGCGCCAGAGGTTCTTCGCGATGTAGGGCAGAAATTTCCACACGACAATGCCTCCCCTCACCCCAACCCTCTCCCGTAAGGGGAGAGGGAGTAATTGATCAAGCACCTCGGGCCGCGAGCGCGACCTTGGGCGGTTCTGGTTCCAGGAGAACACCTTTGTCAAGACGCAGTTGGCGGCGAGCAATCGATGCTGATTTCGGATCGTGCGTAACCATCAGTAGCGTCGTTCCAAGTTCCGCATTCAAGCGTTGAAGGAGATGCAGAATCTGCTCGGAAGTCTCTGCGTCGAGATCGCCGGTCGGCTCATCAGCGACGACAACCGCGGGATCACCGACAATGGCGCGCGCGATGCCGACGCGCTGTTCCTGGCCGCCTGAAAGCTGACGCGGATAGTGGTCGGCGCGATCCGTCAAGCCTACCGCAGCCAGCGCGATTTCCACGCGTTTCTGCCTTTCGGCTCGCGCGAGCGGCAAGAGCAACAGCGGCAGTTCGATGTTCTCATATGCCGTCAGCACCGGGATCAGGTTGTAGAGCTGGAAGATGTATCCGACGTTGCGCGCCCGCCAATGAGCGAGTTGCGTCCGCGTCAGACTCGCAATGTCGGTCCCGGCGACGTGGATTGTGCCGGAGGTCGGCCGGTCGATGCCTGCGATCAGGTTGAGAAGCGTGCTTTTGCCGGAACCGCTCGCACCCATCAGCGAGACGAAGTCTCCCTTATCGATGGCCAAGGAGGCATCGCGCAAGGGTACGATCTTTTGATCGCCCTTGTGATACTCCTTGGTCAGACCGTGAATTTCAACCAACGGCATGGCTTCGCTCCCTAATGTTTCCCGGAATGATCCTGCTTGCCGGCGGGATTCGGTAATCGCCTGGACTTGATGCCACTCTCCTCGCGAATGGTTTCAATGCCTGGAGCCACATGAGAAGCGTCGATGCGTTGCCCATCGTTCAAGCCGTGCCGGCCATCGACGATCAAGCGGTCGGTCGGGGTGAGTCCTTGCGTTACTTCAACGAAGTCGCCGCTGGCCCGACCGAGCTTGACGGCTTTTTTGCGAGCGATCTTGTTCGCGAGGTCCGCAACCCAAACGTGCGTGGCGCCCTCGGCTGACTCGATGAACTGTTTCGGAATCAACACGCGCAGCGTTTGCTTCTGGGCGTCGGCAACATCCCGAGACGGCACTGCCAGAAACGTCGCCTGCACCAGCATGTCAGGCCGGAGCGTGGCCGGCGGCGACTTGATGGCAACCTTCACCTGTAACGTGTTCTTTTGAATGTCGGCCTGAGAGGTGATTTGCAGTACTTCTCCCTCAAGCGGACGATCTGGCGTGACGGGGGTCTCGATTGTCACGCGTTGACCGGGTTGAACTTTCGGAACGTCTTCGAGGCGAACATCAACGCGGACCTGGAGCATCTCCGGATCGAACATGGTGATAACCGTGCTGGCCTCGACGTGCCCGATTGCGGATTGGCCCATGAGCCGTTGTCCAGGTCGAGCCACGAGCGCCAGTACCTGACCGGTCGCGGGCGCTTTGATGATTGTGCGATCCAGGCGGAGCTGTGCAGACACCACGGCGATATCGGCTTGCTTGAGTCGGGCGGCGGCGGCCTTGACTGTTGCTACCAATTCGGATGGCGGGTCGAGCGCATCCGTTTTGAGTGTGCCAAGGCGGAACTCCAGTTCAGCGACAACGCTGGACGCAGAATCGACCTCATTCTCGGCGTGCCGGACCGCCAGTTCCGAAACCGCAGCCATTTCGACCCCTCTTTTTTTGGCGTCATAGCTCGCCTTCGCCAGATTGAGCCGAGTGCGTGCAGACTTCAGCTGGAAAGGCAACGTGGCACGCGCCGCAGCAAGTAAGGCCTTGGCATGTTCAACTTCGGTGTGGCGCAGCTCTCGATCGGTCTCGGCCGTCTTCAATGCCAGGCGAGCGTCGTCCTGAACCAGCAGAGCGACTTTCTCGCCGACATGGATCTTTTGGCCTTCCACGACGAGCAGCTTTTCGACAACACCCTCGGCAAGGGCCGTCACCAGAATCGGCGTTGGGCGAGGCTCCATCCAGCCCGCAGCTTGAAACAACGGCGTTCCTTCGCTCTGGATATCCAAGCGAGTAGTCACGATCGGCATGATTGTGACTTGACGAGCGGGCAAAAAGTGATCTCTCGCCGCCCAGCCGACGACAGCGAGGAATCCCAACAACACAATACTCGGCAAGACAATCCGCGTGCCAAGACGCCAGGGCCGGCGACTCTTCGATGAGCCCGCCGATTCGTCTCGACGCACGGCGAGTTGTCGCAGATCAACTTCGGTACTCATGGTCTGCTCCGATCATTTCTGTTTGATGAAAACCCCGTTAGCGACGATGCTGATGCTTTTGTCGTCGTCGCGTTTGGCTTGGCCACGAATGACGATTGTCGATAGCTCCTTCACACCGAGAAGTGCCTTGGCATCGTTTGCCAAAGTCTTGCCGGCCGAATCGACGAATTTCACGAAGATCGTGCCCTTGGCCAGATCGTCCGGGGCTTCACAGCAAAAGTCCCAGGGAGTGGGGCAACCCTCGCCGTCGGGGCACGGCTTGAAGCTGACATCGACGATGGTAAATGACGCTCGCCCCGTAAAAGGCTTGTCGCTGCCGCCAATGCGTCCGACCACCACGACTTCGTCGCCGTCCTTGGCCTGCTGCTTGACCTCCTTGACGCCCTTGGCGCTGGCGGGTTCACTGTCGAGCACGTGCTTCGAGGCGACGGCATTCGATGGCTTCTTGTCCGGATCTGTTTTGTTCGACGAATCGTTTCTTGTGCAGCCGACCACCAAGAGGCCGACCGTCAGAATCGACAAAGCGAACCGAGTTGACTTGAACATGCGATACTCCTTTGAAAATTAGATTGCTTTCAAACCCTCGACGACGGGCAAGCGCATTGCCCGGATCGCCGGCGGTATGGAACCCAAAACACCAACCAGCAGACCGACTCCAACACCGATCAATACGGTTGTGCTGTCAACACGCAACGTGAACGCGCCCATCGTGAACCGAACGGCAGTGCCCTGAATCGCGATCACGGCAAATGCCGCCGCGAGAAGGGAAGCCGACATCGCCAGCAGCATGCCTTCTTGAAGCAAGGAAAGCGCGATCGCTCTACGAACAAATCCAATTGTTTGCAGTGTCGCCAACTCCCGAACCCGGCCCGTCACGGCACCGTACATAACGTTCATACCCGTGAAGATGCCGGCGCCAGCGATGATGACGACGATGAGCCACGCCAGCAGGCGAACCGGGCCATAGTGCCGTTGCAGGGACGCATAGTACGTGGACTCGGCAGTCGCCTGGAGTTCGAGGTCGAGCCGTTCCTTGCAAAACTCGTCCACGTCCGCCAAGTCCGCTCCGGATGCGAGGAGAATCGCGACCAGGCTGAGATCTTGCCGCTTCATGGCGAGTTGCAGGTCTTCCAGCGGGCACCACAGTTCGGCCTCCAGGGCAGAACCCGTTGATGCGAAATGCCCGCTGATTTTCCACGTCCGGCCTTCAAAGGTCACCGTCTTGCCGACGGCCAATTCTTCTGGGCGCGTGCCGAGCTTGGTCGCCGCCAAGCGCCCGACCAAGACTTCGCCGGGGCCAGGCCAATTCCCTTGAAGGATCTGAACATTGCGCCGAACCAATGGCGTCGCGGGCGTAATGCCGCGAACCAGGCCAAGTGACTCTTCGGACTCGTGGTCGATATTCACTTGTGTCCCCAGGAAAAGCTCCGGCGATGCGCAAACCACTTTCGAACCACTTGGCCCCTGTTGCCGCTGAACCGATTTCAGGCTCGCAGAGAGCAATGCGGCCTGGCTTGAGGGGATCGACGAATTCTCCATGTTTTCCGCCGCGCCCAGCGTATGGATCAACACCACCTGCGGATCGCCGCTAACGCTCAAGCTGACTTCCAAGCCACGGATGAAGCCTACGACCACAAGGACGAGCACGACCACCAGCGTCAGCCCGAAGAGCGTCATGGCACTGCGCGCGGGGCGGCGCAGCAGATTGCGCACGCCGTAGTCCCACGGCAGCAAACGAAATCCGAACGCCTCGTACATGGCTCCCCTCGAAGGAACGCATCGAATGAGTCGGCAATGAAGGCTTTCTGAAGGCGTGACACGATATGGCCCGCGCAGGGATTCAGCTAGCCCCAACAGATGGAAAGTTGGAGATGCTAAAGGCGAGGAGGCAGAAATGGTTCGTCGGGATGAGAATCGGCAAAGACAACATTGTCATCCGCCAAATGCCAGAAAAGCTCAGCGGATTCTGTGACGCCAAAAACAAGCGGTAGAGAACAGGGCGTCTTGCAGGGGCAGCTCATGCTGCAACCGCCGGGGAAATCCGGGCACGAGGGACATAACGGACATGACGGACGAGAATTGTTCCTGGACTTCTCTGGGTCGCTCTTTGAGCTTTGCTGTTGCGACTTCTCTTTCGTGGCACATCCCGTGCATTTGCATTGGTGCTTGTGCGTCGTTTTTGGCTTGGATTCGACCTTGGCGTCCGAACGAAGCAAAGGCAGACCGAAAGCAATGGCATTCACCGGGCCGTTGAGGATCAAGAGAATCCCCAGGCAAGATCGAACGAACAGAGTCAGCAAACGCCTAGGCATGATTAATGTTAATCATAATCTATTCCAGGCAGAATTGCAACGCTCGGCGCCAAACGAATGCAAACTGGCCGACGCACCAACGCATTTCCGTAGCCGTAACCTCTCGGGGTCCGAGAGGTAACGGCCCGTTAGTCCCTTACCGACGGCAGCAAAGCGATAAAGGAAATCGGCCGATCAAGTTTTGCTGCCCTTCTGCACCAGGTTCAGCATCTCTTCGCCGGACATGCGGTGGGCGGCATCGTGGGGGCAGGCGTAGACGCAGCTCGGCTGGCCGTCCAGGTCGGAGCAGAGATCGCACATCGTGGCCTTTTGCTGGACGTAGGCTTTCTTCTGCGACGGGTTTTCCGGGTCGGGCATCAACTCGTCGAAGCCGTGCATGTTGATGTTGCCGTACGGGCAATTGTTGGCGCAGTTGCCGCAGCCGATACACCAGTCTTCGATGATCATTTCACGCGAATCGCGGCGATGAATCGAATCCACGGGGCAGCCGACCATGCAGTACGGGTCGAGGCACGACCGGCACGAACTGGCCACCAGGAACTTGTCGAAACGCAGGCCCTCGCGGATCAAGCGGGTGATGTCGCCATGGGAGTCGGCGCACGCCTTGGTGCACTCGTCGCAGCGCGTGCATTTTTCGAGATCAAGAACGAGCAGACTCTGGGCGTTCATCAAGCCCTGCTGCAAGAAATTGCCGAGGGGGACGCCGTCAAGCTTCTTGCGCTGGTCCTCGTTGGATTTCAGCGTATCGACGCCGATCTTGACGAGGCGTTCGCGAAACTGTGGAGCCTGCTCGGCGAGCTGGAGAAAATCAGCCCCGCTGATTTGCACGAGCTCGACGTGGTCGAGGGCGCTGCAGCTCGCGGTGCGCACGCCGGGCGGGGCGAGCTCGCGCAGCTCCGGCAGGTGGGAGAGCAGGCCGATTTCGCCGAAGTGGCCGCCGGGGCCGATGTACTTGAGGACCTGTTCGCCTCCAGGGCGGTCTTGCGACACTTTGACGAAGCCGACGCGGACGAGGTAGAAGTTGTCGGCAGGGTCCCCCTGATGGAAGATCGGCTCGCCGGGTGTGTATTGCTTCAGGATCACACGACTGCGCATTTGCTCGACGAAATGCTGAAATTGCGCCTCATCGGAGAACAGGGTGGCGAACAAACCGACACTGCGCAGATGATTCTCGATTGAGCGGGAGCGATAGCGTTCGTCGAGCCAGGCGCGCGACTTCTTGTTGCGCTGCAAGATGTACAAGACGTTGCGATGCATTTCGAGGCACACACAGTCCTCCTCGGCGGCCACCGTCGCCGAACGAGGGTAGTTGTTCATGCAGCTCATTTCACCGAAAATATCGCCGGCCTCGAGCGTGGCGACCGGATTGTCAAACCGCAGCGACACAGGGGCGTCAACGGGGATGAAGCGCGGCGCGGCTGCCCCGTCCTGGTGGTCGGCGGCGCGATCGACGAGGCCGGTCGTGAATTTGCGGATCAGGCCGAAGATGCCCCAATCCACCTGATCGTCCTTGCCCTTCTTGCTCTTTACGTGCTTGAGCGGAGCTTGCAGGAAGATCTTGACCTTGCCCGATTCGATGAAGAAGGCGGTGGAGCCGGGCTTGCCTTCGACGCAGATGACCTGGCCCTTCTTGAAGCGGCGGCGAACGACGGAGCCCTCGTTGAAGCTGAGGAACGGGCGCGACAGCTCCTCGAACAGCGGCAGCTTCTTGAGCTCATCCGCGGTGATCCTCTCGCTCTTGGCGCCGTCGCCCGAGGCGTCGGACTTGATGGCGACGCTCTTGTTGGTTAGTGCGCCGGTCGGGCATGACACCATGCACTCGCCGCAAGCGACGCACGATGAATCGCCCATCGGATTATTGAGATCGAAGGCGATCTGGGCCTTGTAGCCCTTGCCCATGCGGCCAATCACCTGGTTATCGCGAATCTCGTTGCACGCCCGCACGCAGCGATCGCACAGGATGCAGGCATTGTGATCGACGGCAATCACCAGCGACGAATCGTCGAGCGGCTTCACCTGGGCGGGCTTGGCGAACGGAGACGGCGGAACATTGAAGTCCTTGGCCAGCTTTTCCAGCTCGCAGTCGCCGTGCTTCTGTTGCTTCTCGCACGGCGACGGATGATCCGCCATCAATAACTGGGTGAGAATCTTGACCGACGTTTCCACGCGCTTACTGGTGGCGGCGGTCTGCACCTTCATGTTGGGCTCGACGGGGCGATAGCAAGCGGGCGCCAATGTCCAGCCGCCGACATCGACCATGCACACCCGGCAAACGGCGACGGGCCGAATGTGCTCACGATGGCACAAGATCGGGATCGGGTTCTTGCCCGTTTTCTTTTCCAGCTCCAGGGCCGCGTCGTAGATGGTGGTGGGAATCTCCACCTTCTTCTTGCCGAGCGGGTCATAGGAGGTCTTCGTGGCGGGGACAGAAATTTCTTGGCCGTCGATGGTCAAGGTGATCAGGTTGCTCATGCGGTCACTCCGTCTTGCTCTTTGCGGGCTTAGCGCTCGCGTGGCGCCTGGAGCGCTAATCCGCAAGCGGCGAGAATATCACTTACTTCAGGTACTTATCCAAATCCTGCGCGAAAAACTTCATCAACGTTGTCATCGGGTTCGAGGCGACCATGCCCAGGCCGCAGATGGAGCTGATCGACATGGTCATGGCGAGTTCGTCCACCATCGGCAGTTGGGCCCGACTGCCACGGCCGGCGAGGACCTCTTTGAGGATGTCGGTCAGCTTCTGCGAGCCAAGTCGACACGGGACGCATTTGCCGCACGATTCGTTGCGATAGAATTCGACGCAATTCAAGGCCTCCTCGACGATGTTGCACTTAACGCCGTAAACGACGAAAGCAGCGCCGAGCATCGAGCCCATCTCCTTGAGCGTTTGCAGGTCGAGCGTCAGATCGAGGATGTCCATCGCCTGCGCATTGGGCGGAAAGCGATCCTTCACGAACTTGGGAGGCAGTGCGGCCGCGGGAAGCGACGCCGGTAGGAAACCGCCCGAAGGGCCGGAGGGGGCGATCGCCTTGAGCTTCTGGTCGTCGCGCATGCCGCCGGCGGTTTCGAAGATCAGTTGGCGCACGGTTTGGCCGAAAGGGACTTCGTAGACGCCGGGCTTGTTCACGTCGCCGCTAATCGACACGAAGCGCATGCCGGGAGCACCGTTGACACCGCCGTCGCGATACCACGCGCCGCCATTCTTGACGATGCTTGGCACCCAGGCAAGAGTCTCGACATTGTTGATCACGGTCGGCTTGCCGAAAAGGCCTTGCACGGTCGGATACGGCGGCTTGTTGCGCGGCTCGCCGCGGCGGTCTTCCATCGCCTCCAGAAGGGCGCTTTCCTCACCCTGAATGTAACCGCCGGGGCTGATGAACACATCGACCGGGAACGACAGCCCGGAGCCCAGGATGTTTTCGCCACAGATTTTTTCGGCGCGGGCCTGGTCGAGGGCATGGTTGAACGCATGCAATTCATCGTGATATTCATGGCGGATGTACAGCGTGCCCTTGGTTGCGCCCGTGATGAGGCCGGCGAGCACCATGCCTTCGATCACGAGGTGCGGCGTGCGGCGCAGCAATTCGCGGTCCTTGAAGGTGCCCGGCTCGCATTCGTCGGCATTGCAGACCACGTACTTGACGGGACCTTTCTCGGCACGTACGGCGGACCATTTCCGGAAGGTCGGGAAGCCGGCGCCCCCCATGCCGCGCAGGTTGGCGGTTTCGATCTCCTTGAGGATGGCGTCACCGTTGCGGGACTTCACGAACTCCTTCACGACGTCGTAACGCGGGCTGCCGTTGTAGGGATCGATCTTCCAGCCGAGCGAACCGTGATCTGCGGGGGCTTGTGGCTTCAGCTCGCTGGCATGGGCCGCCCTGACCTTCGCGCAAACCGCGTCATGGGTCAGACCCCGGTAGACGAGATCGTTGATCGCTACTGCGGACGGAGCGTAATCGCACTGCCCGAGACACGAGACGCCCTTGATCTCAATCTGCTCCGGGTTGATTTCGTCCGCCAGCGCCGACAGTTGGCGTTTCAGATGTTGGGAGCCTCGTAGGTTGCAGGTCATGTCCTGGCAAACATGTACCTCGACCTTCTTCGGCGGATGAAGCTTGAAGTGCGGATAGAAGCTCGCCACCTCGTGCAGCGAGTGCAACGGTTTCGAGATGCGCCGTGCCAACGCCCGCAACTCGTCCTCCGGAAGGTAACCGCAACGCTCTTGAATGGCAATCAGCTCTTGGACGATCATCGGCATCGCTCACAAGTTGGTCAAGTTTGGCGCTTGCTAGTTGCAACAATCTTGTTACGCCGCAAGCGGCAAACGGAGTGTCACTTTATTAATAGAAAGTCATCGATCTTGTGCAATTTTCCAGGATTGCGCCGGGCAGCGCCGACGCCCTGCAGCGATTGTTCACCGTGATGATACTGATGGCACTCCGTGCAATTATGGCGCGCGCCACCAACGTGACCCGCCTTGGGCGCGTGGCATTTCACGCAGTTGTCCATGTTGGGAATCATCACGGCCGACGCGCTCGTAGACGTTTCGGCGTTGGCATGGCAGTCCTTACAATTCACCGCGCGATGGGCGGTGTGGTTGAACTTGGCGTGTTTGTACCAGACCGACGGCACATTCGTCGGCGTCACGTAAAGGTCGGGAACTTCTCCCATCTTGATCGGCTCGACCGCGTTCTTGCCGTCGAAATAATGGCAATTGGCGCATCCCAACTTCGCCTGATATAGGCTGTTCTCGGCAAGCCTGACTTCCTTGGTGATCTCCGTTCCGATGGTCCGGTCCAGGAGTCCGGGGAGTTTGCCGGGCAACGGACGAACAACCTTCTTCTCCAGGAATCCAGCTTGTCCTCGGGCGAAGCGGGCCGTGAAGAAGTTTTCAAGGAGGTCATGAATCTCCTTCGGCTGCAAGCGGTGCGGCACCGCGAATTCGTCGGACTTCTTGTCGCCCGCCACCTTGTGGTCGAGCGTCAGGGGATGGCACGCCTGGCATTGGTTCTCATAGAGGATTGGCTGCATGTACGATCCGCCGCTGCGATTGCCGGTGATGCCGAAAGGGAACTCCTTGGCCCGTTCGCTGGTGACGCCGAAGTCGCCGGAGTCGAGTTGATGGCAGGAGGCGCATTGCAATTGGACGGGGGCGTCGTCCGCCTTGTTGGCTTGCTGCGAACGATAGCGTTCCTGGTGTTGTTTGGGAAGGTCCTTCAGGAACTTCAACGCGCCGCCTGTTTGGCCGTCCTTGCCGATCTTTGGTTGTCCCGCGCGAAGGTGCTGCTGGTGATTGAACTTGAGCTTACCGGGATCAGTCTTGATTGAGCGGAACTCGGGATGCGCGGACTTGGCGAAGTGCGTCACGTCGATGTTGAATTCCTTGGCGCCATGTGCTTTGATATTCCGATGGCATTGCGTGCAATCGCTGTCTTGCAGGCTTATCAGCGAGGCGTCCGGGCCGCGATGTTCGCGATGGCACGACGCGCAGGTGCGGTCGTCCGGTTGACCCTTGAAATGGTCGGGGCCGGCGTGGCAGGTTCGGCATTTGTTCGAGCTGTCCTTGGCGTCGCCCAGGATAAGGGGAACCTGGAAGGCGTTGCTGCTGATCGGCGTGAAGTTGGTGTGGCAGGTGCTGCAACTGGCGTCCCAGATCTGGTGGACCGATGATACGGGACCGCGCGAGGCGTGAAAATCGCCTTGCCCGCTCATGCCGAAGCCCACGCCCAACCAGAGCGAAGGCGCGAGCAGGGCGGCCCAACCGAGGACGGTCTTCCAACGGCCGAGTAGGTCGGACTTCTTGTAGTAATCGAGCGGTATCCGGGCGGCCCGTTGCTTGCCGGTCACAGGAGGCGGCATTTGTTTCTCCGGGATGAGCAGGGCCGCGTCAGCGCCCCGTGGATTCGCTTTCACGAGGCGCTGACGCGACCCAACTCGGGCGTTAGTAGAACTTCAAAGCAACAAACATGTGCACCAACATCAGGACGAGCAAGGCCACGGAAAACGGGAAATGCACCAGGAGCCAACTGTGCAGCCAGAAATGCATTCGGGCTTGCGTATCCCATTGGCGGCGCTGCTCGCAGAAATTCTCAATGGCGCTCACCACGTCGTGGGCCGCCGGCGGAACCTGGGTCTTGAGGTTTTGAAACAAGACCGCCGACTTGGAGGCGTCCGCGACGCTCGGATTGCCCTCCCGGCCCCGGCGCAGGAAGGACGCAACTTCATTCTCAAAAAACATTTTGAGTGCCTCGGCGTCGGCGATTGGAACGGCGGGGCGCAACTCAAGGCTCTTGCCCTGCACCAAGCCCACCGTGCGTATGGCGCCGACGACGATCGGCCCGGATTCCAGCTCGGCCGACGTGACCAGCGGTTTCGTCCCGCACGTCACCGACACCAATCGATCCGCCTCCGAAAACAGCTGGCCGCCGAGCGTGTCGATCTGGGAATAAATCGTCTCGGCCGGGATTTCCTCCAGCATCCGCTTGGGCAGGATGTTTTGCAAGATCAAGCCAAACACGCCGCTGGCGACGACAAAGATCAAAAGTAGCATCAGGACGAAGCTCAGCCAGCCGCCCCAGCGCAAGCCGCTGTGCATGACCAATAACGGCAAGCAGAGCAGGCCGAGCCAGATGTGGATCTTGAGCCAGGTTTGGGCTCGGCCAATGCGCCAGGTCCGCAGGTATTTCTTGCGTACCCAGAGAAAACACTCGAACACAATGATCGCTCCGCCGATAAGACCGAAGGCGAAGCCGGTGGGCGAGCTTCCTCCCGCCCATTCCCCCGAATACCAGCGCAGGCAACAAAACCAGACGACTGAAGCGAGCGTGATAAACACAACCGCGAAACACCAGCGTGAATGAGTTTGCCAATTCTTCCGGTCAATCAACACGGGGCATTCTCCGATTCGGTCATGCGACAGCGATTCTTGTTCGAGACGTTAACGCAGAAAGTATATGCTGTCAACTAGGGAATTGAATAGGATTTTTTTTGGATGGATCATCAGTGGCTTCGCGTTTGTGCAGCGCCATGCGGACGCCAAGCCGTAAGCGATGAAATCGAAAGTGTAGAAACGGGCAAATTATTGGCTAGGGTCTTGCTTTGTCGCAGTCGGCAGGTTAAAAATGGACCGAACGAGAGCTTTTTTCCCGTCGTGGAAGTCGGCATGATTCCTGTAACAAGATTTTACCGAGGCGTTTTGGCATTGGTTCTCAGTGCCATCGTTCTTGTGATCGTGTTGAGCCCGTTGCCGCGTAAGTCTGTCGCCGTCAGCTCCGAGGGGATGAAGGACAAGCCGGCCACATCGATCGCCAATGCCAAGCTGCAAGGACTGGTCGGCACATCATCTTGCTCCTCGCGCGGTTGCCACGGCGCGCTCGATTCGACAGGGGCGCAGGACAAGTGCGGGCAGAACGAATACTTGCAATGGACCCGCGATCCGCACGCCGATGCCTACCGCGTGCTGTTCGACGCGCGTTCCGTGAAGATCGCGGAACATTTGAACGGCCCCAAAGGGCCCAAAGCGCACGAGGACGCACGCTGTCTCGCCTGTCATGCCACGCCGCAGGCGGCCGAGTTGCCCAAGGAAAACCCTCTCCACCACGAGGAAAAGCAGTTCGGTGTCGGCTGCGAATCGTGTCATGGCAGTGCCGAGAAATGGATCGTTTCACATACGAGCTTGACATGGCACAAGGTTGATCCGGAAGAGAAGTGGAAGACGTATGGCATGGTTGACGTGACGAACCTGTCCAAGCGCGCCGAGCAGTGCGCGGGTTGCCACGTCGGTGCTCCGAGAAGGGATGGCATGCCATTGCGGAACATGAATCACGACATGATCGCGGCGGGGCATCCGCGCTTGCTGTTCGAGTTCGGGACCTTTCAGGCGAACATGCCGCCGCACTGGCGAGACAACAAAGTAAACCAGGAAGCCTATCTCTGGACCGTCGGCCAGTTCGCCACGGCCGAGGCGTCGTTGAAACTGCTGGAGGCGCGAGTCGATTCGGGTCCGTGGCCGGAGTTCGCGGAATATGATTGCTTCGCATGTCATCATGGCCTTACTGCGAGCAGTTGGCGTCAGTCGGAAATACCACGCGGCCGAAAGCCAGGCGCTTTGCCGTGGGGTTCTTGGTCGTTCGCGCTAATGAGGCAGCTCGAGAAGCAGATGCAAGTCCCGTCGAGCCTGAAGCAAGAGCTGGATAGCCTGGAAAGCTCGATGCAGAAACCTATTCCCGATAGAAAGGTTGTTGCCAAGGGCGTGCAAAAAACGCTTGAACAGCTGCGCAGGGTTACGGGCCAACTCGATCGGAAGCGCTGGGACGAAGCCAAGTCGCGCAAGCTGATTCAGGCAGTGACCGGGAAAGGCAGTCCGGTTCACCATCCGAGCTGGGACAGCGCCGAGCAGTTGTATCTGGCGTTGTATGCCCTTAATGAATCCGAATACGATAAACGCGTCAGGGATCTCTTGGACGAGTTGACTCCGCTCCGAGCATTTCGGCCGGGGTTTGACAGTCCCTTGTCGATTGCGTTGCCGAATGGGAAGGAAAAGGCATTTCATCCTGCGCAATTCTTGGAGAAGCTGAAGGCCAACCGCAATTGATTTTCTTGGATTCTACTTGCGAAGGCGCCGTGCAGGCATTATCTCAAACTACTGACGCTCGCGGCTTGGCGCTCGCAAAACGGTGCCTCGCGCGCCTCCGCTATTTATCCGCGAACGCTAAGCCGCAATCGGCAAACCCGAATCTACCACCCGAAGGGAAAAACAACAATGACCGCATCCAGCATACGCTCACCCCTTGAAAAGCTGGCCGTCAACACGATCCGCACTCTGTCTATGGACGCCGTGCAGACCGCCAACTCCGGCCATCCCGGCACGCCCGTCGCGATGGCCCCCATCGTCTATTCGATCTGGCAACACCAACTCCGCTTCGACCCCAGCGAGCCGATCTGGCCTAACCGCGATCGCTTTGTGCTTTCGATGGGGCACGCCTCGATGCTGCTTTACTCGATCTTGCACCTGACCGGCGTCAAAGCCGTTGACAAGGACTATGAGACGCCGGGCCATCCCTCGGTCACTCTCGACGACATCAAAAAGTTCCGTCAGCTCGACAGCAAATGCCCCGGCCATCCCGAATATCGCTGGACCAGCGGTATTGAGACGACGACCGGCCCGCTCGGCCAGGGCGTTGCCACCTCGGTCGGAATCGCCATCGCCGGCAAATGGATGGCCGCTCAGTTCAACAAGC
>SYHD01000111.1 GCA_005799265.1 Planctomycetia bacterium
CGGCAACCGCAAAGTAACCAAGACGTTCCGCGAGAATCAAGTGCAAGCGTTCATGAGCTTGGTCCGAACAGTGTACCCCTGAACCCCGGTGGGCCCCTTTTGGGCGCCGATGTGGGTCCCTTTTGGGCGCCGATTACCAACAACGCGTATGATAATCTGTTCCGTGGCGGCAAGATATCGATCTTGCCGTTGGGGAAGCGAAAAAATCGGCAAGATCGGAATCTTGCCGCCACGAAAACCGCGAGGTCCACTATGCGATTCATCTCGATAGCTCTTGGTTTGCTCCTACCGACCATCGTCTCCGCTCAGGACACCTTCACGCCGCAGCACGTCGCGAAACTGCGCGTCGTCATCGAGGCGGTCATCGCGCCCGACGGCAACTCGGTCGCGTACGTGCTGGCGGTGCCGCGCGATATTCCCAAGGAGAAGGATGGGCCGAGCTGGACGGAGCTGCACGTTGTCGATACCAAGGGCAATTCGACGCCGTTTGTCGCCGGCGCGGTCAACGTCGCCCAGATTACCTGGACGCCGGACGGCAAGGAGATCGCGTTCTTGACGAAGCGCGAAAAAGATACGACGCGCTGCCTCTACGTCATCGGCGCCAAGGGGGGCGAGGCACGCAAATCGATTGAACACGCCACCGACATCCAGGGCTACAGCTTCTCCGGCGATGGGAAACAGGTCGCCTTCCTGGCGACGGAGCCGACAAGCGCTGCCAGGAAAAAGCTGACGGAGCAAGGATTCAACCAGGAGATTTACGAGGAGGATACGCCGTTGGTGCGCGTGTGGTTAGCCGGACGCGCAAGCGACGGATTGAAGGACCCGTCGCTTGCGCGTCCGGCTAACATGCTCAAGCTCGACGGCAGCGCGTCGGAGCTGCACTTCAATCCGAAGGAGGACAAGATCGCCGTCGCGCTGGCGCCCAACGCGCTCATCGACGAGCACATCATGTTTCGCAAGGTCCACATCGTCGATCTGAAGACCGGCAAAGCGACCAACCTCAACAACCCCGGCAAGCTCGGCCAACTCGCCTGGTCGCCCGACGGCAAGAAGCTGGCGATGATCTCGGGGGCGGACAAGCATGATCCGAAGGAGGGACGGCTGTGGATATTTGGTTACCCCGAGAAGATGGCGTGGCACCAACTTGAACACAGAATCCCAGGGCACATCGAATCAATAGCTTGGAAAAATGCAGACGCAATCTTCTACCAAGGCTCCCTTGGCCGGGGATCCACGATCACGTTATGCAGTGAAGAAATCATCGACGGGAAAAAACAAGCGACTCGGCAATTCCTGGCAGGCATCTACGGTCCAATGTTCACCCATGTTACAACGTCCAGCGAAGGCGAATCATGGGCTTGTATTGGTCACACCAAGAACCATCCCCCGGAGGTGTACATCCACCAACCGAGCGACCAATTCAATCCCCGCCGCCTCACCAACAGCAATCCCTGGCTCAAGTCCATGAAGTTCGCCGAGCAGGAAGTCATCAAGTACAAGGCAAAGGACGGCCTCGAACTCGAAGGCATCCTCATCCGCCCGCTCAACGAAGAGAAGGGCAAACGCTATCCGCTCGTCCTCCACGTTCACGGCGGGCCCGAGGCGCATTACTCCAACGGCTGGATCACGCGCTACGCCGATCTCGGCCAGGTCGCCGCTGCCAAAGGGATGGCCTCCTTCTATCCCAACTATCGCGGCTCCACCGGCTACGGCGTCGAGTTCTCCATGAAGGGCCAAAAGGAAGCCGGCGGCAAGGAGTTCGACGATCTCATCGATGGCGTCGATCATCTCATCAAAATGGGCCTCGTCGATGACAAGAAAGTCGGCATCACCGGCGGCTCCTACGGCGGCTACGCGACCGCCTGGGGCGCCACCTATTACTCGCACCGCTTCGCCGCCGGCGTCATGTTCGTCGGCATCTCCGATTGGCTCTCGTGCAGCGGCACCACCGACATTCCGCAAGAGATGTTCCTCGTCCACCATCGCAAATGGCTCTGGGATGACTGGGATTACTTCGCCAAGGCCAGCCCGATCAAGCATCTCGACAAGGCCAAGACGCCGCTCTTGATCATGCACGGCAAAAACGACCCGCGCGTCAATCCGGGCCAATCGCTCGAGATGTACCGCCATCTCAAAGTTCGCAATCAAGCTCCGGTGCGGCTCGTCCTCTACCCCGGCGAAGGCCACGGCAATCGCCGGGCGGCATCGCGGCTCGATTACAACATCCGTTTGCTGCAATGGATGGAGCATTACTTGAAAGGCCCCGGCGGCGCGATGCCGCCGATGGAGATTGATTACGGGTTGACGCCGGCGACGAAGACGTCTACCGTGGGTTGGGATGATCGCGCGCCGCAGACTGCGACCGCGGAGCCGTGGTTGGGACGCGGGTGTCCGTGCTGTATTGGCTGGTGAAGATGCGAAAAGGCGAACGGCCCTTGTCAGGGCCGAGCGTCATTTGCCGCGTTATCCCCAGGCCTTCGGCCTGAAGCGGCACCCGTTTTTTCACGCACGCCAAAGTCCCGATTGATACAATGAATGGACCCGAACTCTCCCGCCTCAACCTTCCGCCAGGCCGCCCATTCGTTTGCACGCAAGGGATCTCATCATGCGCGAGGCATTGCTTTTCCTGCAGGACGTGGACTTGAGCAGCCATGCGCATCTTATTGGCGAGCTCATCAAAAACGCTGACCAATGGCTGCTCGGCATTGTCGTGGTCTTTCTCGTCTGCCTGGGGCATAAGATCGCCATCGGGCATCGCGTCGTCTATGGCTGGGGCTTACGATTGGCGGCCTTGACCGCGCTCAGCTACGGCGGCTATCTGGCTGTGCAGATCGGCGATTTGAACGAGGCCATGACGCCTGCTGTGGGGTGCCGAATCGCGATCGTCGCGGGAGCGGTGCTGGCCGCGAGCTGGATCGTGTTGCCGTTTGTTCTCTTCGTGTACGCCAATTTCCGTTTCGGCCTAGTGGGCTTCGTCGGGTATTGCGGATTCATCCTCGTGAATGGGGAATTCGTGGGCACGGAGGCGCTGCCGGGCGTGGCCGCGCGCGGGCTTCTGGTCGCCGGGCTGGCGATGGTGCTGGCCTGGATTCTGCGGCCGATCTGGGAATTCATCGCGGCGCACTGGCCCGCGCAGCCGCCGCCTCCAACCGCGGCCGTAGAATCCGTCGTGGCGCCCACGCCGGTCATTCCGACGGCCAAGCACGCGGATGACTCGTCGCGCCCGTCCCGCGCCGAGCGCCGCCGCCGACTTCTGGCGCGAATGCAGTCGGCGCGGACGGAATCGACCGAGCCTCTCACTCCCGCTGAAATCGACGCTCGCCGCCGGCGCAGCAAGGCCCGGCTCGACGCCGAGTTGGCGTATGTCCTCGCTACGCCGCAGTTTACCGATCAAGTGCCGCGCGAATTGTTTGATCGCTGGCTGACCCACTATCTCGGTGAGCACCTGACCGCCGAGGAAGTAGAGGAAAATAGCCGCTACCTGCAGAAAATCCTGCGCGAACAAGGCCAGGGAGGCAATACCTGCTTCTCCCTGGAGGAACTTGATTTCTGGTTCGCCAAGGAACGGCAGCGTTACGAGGCGCTCGATCTCGAACCCCAAGACAGGCAAGCGAAACTCACTGCGTTGCAGGACCTATATTACTCCCTGGCGCAGCGATTTCGCACGGAGCCGCCGTTGGCGATCGTGCCGATGCACGCGAGTCGGCAACACGAATTGCTGGCCGAGAGGTTCCCGCTTGCCGAGGCGGCCGGCGCGGGCAATTGAAGCGTCCGCACCGTGTTTCGGGACGATTCCTTGACGGTCTCCATCATTTCTGTGATACTCTCCCTGGCGCTCAGCGAACGCTAGATCCGCAAGCGGCAAACCATTGAAAGGACCACACGAATGGCCAAACGCATCATCCTGCGCACCGGCGAAGCGCTCGTCGAAGGCGCCCTCGATTACCTCTGTGCCGAGCCGGAGATCGTCATCGGCGAACTCGACGGCCCCGTCGGCACGGCCCTGGCGACGCTGCTGGGCGATCAGGTCAAGGGGCACACGAAGGTGTTCGCGATTCTCAACAGCGACGTGCAAGTCAAGCCGGCGACGTTGATGGTAAGCAAAGTCACCGTCAGTGATTCTCGCTACACGAACATCCTGATGGGGACCGTGCAGGCCGCCATCGCTCATGGCGTGCTCGACGCAGTGCGGGCCGGAGATATCCCGAAGAAGAAGGCCAACGAGCTGGGCATCATTTATTCCGTCTGGCTTGACCCGGCGATCTTGAAAGTGCCGAAGGGGAAGGTCGATCACGCGGGCCTGTTCAACGTGCATCGCGAGGCGACGGCGAAAGTCATCAAAAAGGCGATGGCGGGCGAGCCGGGCATCGATTGGCTACTAAAGAATCAGGACTCGGTGCCGCACTACTTCCATCAGCAGGGGCTGGAGGGGAACATCTGATTACCGCGATTGGCCATCAAAGCTTGATCTTTGCCCGCACGCGCTGGCCGATGCGGGCAACCGGGGCGTCTTTGGCGTCTTTCAGTTCGATGATGCACTCTAGTGTGCGCACATCGTTGTAGCGGAACGGCTCGATGACGGGAGTGCGCGTCTGAGCGTACCATTTCGACATGGTCCTGACTTTCCCTTCCCATTTCGGACCGTGATAAACGTCGTCCTCGATTTCGACGAGCTGTCCGTCCTTGCCATCCTTGATGTAGCGGCCCCATTCCTGCAATATCTCGGCCCTCACGATGATCGGCAAGTCCGGAAGGAATTCGAGCGCGGGCATCATCGGATTGGGGCCGAGCGCCTCCCCCTTCTTGACGTTGACGCGCAGAATGTAGCCGTCCCTGGGGGCGACGACCTGGAAATACCGGAGCATCTCGGTCGCCTGCTTGACGAGCAGCTCCTTGGCGTCAAATTCCGCCTGGGCCTGGGCAATCTTCAGTTCCGCGTCTTGCAAGTTGATCTGTTTAAGCCTGGCATCCTCCGCCTTCCTCTTTTCCGCGAGCTTCGCCAGCGCGAAGCCGTATCTTTCCTCGACCGTCGCGAAAATCGGTTCGCCTTTGAGCGTCTTCAACTTGCTGTCGCGATCCTTCTGGACCTCCTTGATTTCCTCATCGACGGCCGCGATGGCGGCTTTTTGCTGCTCGGCCTGAAGGGGATAGAGCTTGCGAAGATTCTCCGCATCATCGCGTTGCAGCTTGGCCGCCTTGACCGCCAGCACGGCTTCTTTCAGCTTGAGCTGGGCGAGCGCGTCATTGATTTGCAGAAGCACCTGTCCCTCTTTGACCTTGGAGTTCTCGGCGACGACAAAGGCGATGTCGCCGAGTTGCTTGGGGAAGAGGGCCCGATTGATGCCCGATTCGACATCGAAATAGCCCCAACAGACGACCATGTTCGGGGCCCGATCGGCTTCCACGGCCTTGCGGTCCTTGGATGAAGTCGTTGCGGAAGACGGATCGAGAACCCCGCGGGCGACAAGGAACATGCCGACCACGAGGAGGATGCCCAGAACCCAGGCCGCGCCTTTGATGCTCATGAGAGTCTCCCTGGTCATCGCAATTTGTCGGTCACACTAGCCCGCAGCGCAAGCAAGGGTTAGGGCATAAAACCCTTGCTTGCGCTGCGGGCTAGAACGAACGAACTAGTGACCCGACGTATTAGTAGCCTGTCTGCACCGGATTCTCAGCGTACAGGTCGGCGGGTTTCTCTAAACCTTCGAAGAGGATGCCGTCGTCGAGGTGCAGGACGCGATCGCAGAAGGGGACAATGCGCGAATCGTGCGCCACTACGAGGATCGTCGAACCCTGATCGTGGGCCGCCGCGCGGAGAAGCTCGATCACGTGCTGGCCGTGCTTCCAGTCGAGGGCGGAGGTCGGCTCGTCGGCGAAGACGAAACCAGGCTGTTTGATGAGTGCTCGGCCGATGGCGACGCGTTGTTTTTCGCCACCGGACAGCTGCAACGGGCGCAGATCGCCTTTCTTGGCCAGGCCGAGCATGCCGAGCATCTCGGTGGTCTTGTCGCGTGCCTCGCCGGCGGGGGTGCCGCTGCCCCAGCGCAGGATCATCTCCATTTGTTCACGTGCCGTGAGGGAGGCGAACAGGTTGTAACCCTGGAAGATGAAGCCGAAGTGTTCGAGCCGAAACGCTTCACGCTCGCGTTCGGACATGGCCCAAAGGTCCCGGTCGAGAATGTGGACATTGCCGCTGTCGGGGTGCAAAAGCCCCGAAAGAACGGCCAGGAGCGTCGATTTGCCGCTGCCGGACGGCCCCATGAGGAGGGTGAGCTGGCCGGGCTGCAGATCGAGGCTGACGTTTCGCAGGGCATAGGTCTTGGTTTCACCGCTGCCGAAGCTGCGCGTCAGTCCCCAGCCCTTCATGGTCGGGGCCGTCATGCCCTCTGCAGGCAATTCCGAGTTTCGTGGTATTGAGGTAGCGAGCATAGATCGACTATTATATGAAAAAAGACCTTGAGGTTTCCACGGGTTTTATGGAAGTCGGCCCCTTTAACATTGTAAAAGATACAAGGTTATGACGATTCTGCGGGGTGTGGCGGCGTTACCACGGGAAAAGACCAGGGCGTGGTACTCCGAACCGTAGGGGTTCGGAGGGGTTTTCTGGCTCTCCGTCAAGTTGGTGGAAACAAGAATCTCACGCAAAGGCGCAAAGTCGCAAAGAAAAATGCAACACACTTGAGGCAATAAGCTTGTGTCAATTTTCTCTTTGCGCCTTTGCGCCTTTGCGTGAGATTATTCCACATCGATGGCGGAGAGCCGGTTTTCTTAACGCAGCAGCGTCACCGGTTCGACCTCGCGCAGACTGCGCAGGGCATAGACGCCGGAGATCATTGCCATCGCCATCGTGATAACGCAAGCGCCACCGACTAGCCAGAAGGGCAGCGACACCTTGGCGCCCACGTAATCGCCGAGTATGCCAAGCGCATAGATGGCCGGCAACGAGGCGGCGATGCCCGCGATGCCGACCCAGAACGATTGGGCCAGGACCATCATGCTCATGCGCCAGCGTGGAATGCCGAGGGCCCTCAGGACCGCGTATTCCTTGAGGGAGGCGATTGTGGCTGAGTGCAGTGTCGTGCTGGTGACGACGGCGCCGACAAGAAGCCCCAGGAAGGCCGCCGCCCCGAGAGCGATGCCCGCTTTCGTCTTGGTGAGCCAGTGTAATTGGCTATATTGCGAGAATTGCTCGGTCGTGAACGGATAGAGCTTCTTTTCGTGGACTTTCAACGCCTCAACGACTTTAGCCGAATCCTTTTTGTCGTGGCATTTGGCGAGAATGAACGTACACTGCCCAGCGGGCGGGTTCAGAATCGACCGCGCCGTGTCGTAGGAGCAGAACAGGTATGGTCCCGCCAGACTGCGGAGCCCGGAGACCGTGCCGACGACGCGGACACGTTTGCCAAGGATCTCCGCCGTGTCGCCGACCTTTGCGATGCCTAATCGGCTGAACTCTCCTTCATCAATCACGACAGCACTTGGCTCGGACAGGGCCGTGCGGTGCATAGTCGTTAGCTGCCTTACAGGCCCGATGGCGTTGGGGCCCATGCGTGTACCGATGATCAGAACCAATTCCATGCCGCCGGTCGGTTTTTTCCAGTAGGCGAAGCCCTCCATGTACGGCTCGGTGTGCGCGACTTCGGGGAGGGCCAGGTAGGACTGCCAGGCCTCGGGGATCGGCATGCCGAGATCGACGCTGGGCACATCGGGATGCCCGACCCAGATGTCGGCAGAGGATTCGTCGATCGGAATCGAGGTGATGGAGAACAACCCGCGCAGAAGCCCGCATTGCAGCGCGATCAACAGGCAACTGAACGCGACGGCGAGCACTGCGGGGAGATAGCGCTGGCGTTCGTACCATAACGTGGAAAGAGCGTAGGACACGAGGTTTTCTCTGGGTTCTTCGGAGATCGAATCCTTCGCTTACGCTTCAGGCTCCGCCTACTTGCGATTCGCTCACGCTCGGCGGCGACCAAGTGGGCAACTCTGCGAGGCCGCCACCCAGGTAGGTGTGATGCCAAAGCTGCGTGGCGACGACGCCCACCAAGCCCATCTCGACCATGGTCCTTTGGTTGCTGCCGCCACGCATCGAGCGAAACGCATTGCGCCAATGGGCTATTGCGTTCGGGTCGAAGTAGCCGGTCTTCTTGAGCGAGTCGTGGCTGAGCAGTTGATCGACAAAGGTCGGCAGAGTTGTTGTATGGAAACCGTCGAGCGGCGCCCGGAACATCGCCTTGCGTCGCCACGCGATTGAGCGAGGCACGCAGCGATCCGCCAAATAGCGCAGAATGAGCTTGTCACGCAAACCGCGCATCTTCCAATTGGGATGAAGCTTGGCTAGAAAGGCGAAAACCTCCTCGTCGAGGAACGGATAGCGCGTCTCGACCGACGAATTCATGGCGACGCGATCTCCTTTCGACGCCAGCAATAGCCCCGGCAGCATCACGCGAGCGCCCAAATATAGCGAGCGATTGAGCGGATGCCATTTCTTGGCGCGGTCAAGATTCAGCTTCAAATCGGCATAGGGAATATGATCGCCGAGCTGCTCCCACATGCCGGCGCTGAAGAAGCGCGTTTTCGAGGAGCCGAACAGGCCGTAGATGTTAAGCCAGGCATTCGAGCCGCCGATGGCTTCCTGGACCTTGCGGGCCGCATCCCACGACACCTTCGGCGCACCGGTGAGCCGTAGGTAAGCACGGCGGGCCAGGCCGCTCAATTGGATGCCGGGAATGACGTCGAGGGCGCCGAGAACGCGGTGGATCTTGTACCATGGGTAGCCCGCGAGCCATTCATCCGCCCCTTCACCGGTCAGGGCAACTTTGTAGCCATGCTGGTTAACCTTGCGGGCGAGCATCAACAGGGCGGCACACGCGGTATCGATGACCGGCCCTTCCGCAGCTCGAATCAGCTCGGGATATGTGTTCAGCACCTCATTGCGCCCACAGTCGACGATAATCGACTCCGCGCCGATGTGCCTTGCGACCTCGGCGGCTTCGTTCTTTTCGTTGAGCGTGGGATCGGTCACGGCGATCGTGAAGGTCGGGATCGGTCCCTTGCCCTCGCTACGCCGCTGAGCGCACGCCAGGGCGACGACCACGCTCGAATCGACGCCGCCGGACAAATACGAAACGACGGGAACATCCGCGCGCAAACGGCGCTCGACGGCGCGCTTTAGCAACGCCTCGAACTCGTCTACCACCGGCGAATTCGCGTTCGAGCCGAAGCGGCGGAAATCGCGCCATTCCTCCTGGCCGGCGTCAGGGAAATCGATTTCCCAGTAGACTTTCTCTTGTATTCGCTCCCCTCTCCCCCTGTACTCAGGGGGAGAGGGGCTGGGGGTGAGGGGGTCGAGCCGCGCGGTGGCTTCATTCGTTCTGCTTGGTTCAGGTGAGTTGGATGCTATCATTGCAAGGGCGTCCGCCTCACCCCCAACCCCTCCCCTTAGTACAGGGCGAGAGGGGAGAATGCGCAGATATCGCCCCGGCAATAGGCAATTGATCCCCGCAAAGCACGTGACCGGGCCCGGCAATGCGAAAAACGTGAACACATGATTGATGCCGCGCGGATCGGCCTTCGCGGGGACCAAGCCGGACGCGAGCAGCGCCTTGATCTCGGAGGCGAACAGCAAGAGATGTCCCTGCTGCGTCCAGTAGAGCGGGCAGATGCCGAAGCGATCGCGCGCGAGCAGGAGTTGGTGCTGGCGTTCGTCCCAAAGTGCCACCGCGAATTGGCCACGCAGTTTCTCGAAAACGCCTTCGCCGTGTTCCTCGTAAAGATGCGGAACCAATTCCGTATCGCAGTGGGTGCGGAACTGATGCCCCTTGGATTGGAGCTGCGCTTTGACCTCGGGGTAATCAAAGAGTTCGCCGTTGAAGACGACGGAGACGGAGCGGTCTTCGTTGTGAATAGGCTGTTTGCCGTCGTGCAGTCCGACGATACTGAGCCGGCGATTGGCCATGCCCAGGCCAGGGCGGAAGAAGAAGCCGTCCTCGTCGGGTCCGCGGTGCGTGATGGCGTCGGCCATGCGGCGCACGATCTGCGGATCGATGGCCGTCGGCTCGGTAAGATTCACGATTCCCGCGATACCGCACATGAAGCAGCGTCTCTCCTCAGGGGCCTCAAAAAACGCCATGGGCGCACGTCATTTCGACGGGTCCGCGAACAGGCCGAGATCGCCCTTTCTACTTTGCACCACCTTGCGGGCCTCTGCGTAGGCTTTTTCCAGGGCCGCCTGGCTGACGACTTCCAGTTGTGGATTGACGCCGGCCTGGATCGTTGTGATGCGCGGGGCAATCAGGCCCGCGAGATCGGGCAAGTCGTACACCTTCAAGGCTCCGGGGACGACGTTGGTAAGTTGATTGTAGTTGATCGGCGAGCGCACGACCTCCGCCCACGAGACAACACTTCGATTCGTGACGACGCCGCGGAATCGAGAATCGATCGCCCCGGCATGTAAGGCGACCGGGCCGGCGCCCGCGATGCCCCAGACGTAAACCGTCTTGGCGAAGGTGGTTTGCTCGCCTTGTAAATATTCCATCACCGCAAGCACGTCATACACGCGCTGCCCTAGCAGTGGGCGATTCAAGTGCAAGGCCAGATACGATTCGCGAAAGTCAACGCCGAAGTAACCGGGCTTGACGGGGAGCGGCGCCGGTGAGGTTTCGCCCATGCCGCGCACGTCGATGGCGAGCACCTCATTGCCGGCGTCGATTTGTTTCTCGATCGGCCCATTGGGCTCGGTGTCCATCGCCTTGCCGCTGCCGTGGAGATGGAGAACCAGGATGGGAAGTTTGCCCTTCTTCGACAGGAAGTGCAAGGCCGGGACCTGAATACCGGCCTCCGTTTCAAAAATGTACTTGCGATACCGGAGATTGCCTGCTTTGAGCACCTCGTCGCCGACGGGACGCAGCGTGGCGGCTTTGATCTGATCAGGCAGACCAATCATGCGGCGCACATCCTTGAGCGTTTCCTCGCGCGACTGCTTGGCGAGCTTGGCGCTGCGTTCCTTCGCGAACTTCACATCGTACTCCATGCTGATCTGGAACGCGGATTTGCCCTTGAAGTCTTCGAGAACCTGGCCCGAGCGCGTGCATTGCAGGTCCGTGTACTTGGCGGTGGTGAACTCCGGTTCGGTGATGCGCTCGTCCTTGCCCGCGAGAAAGCGTTTCATCCAGCGGGCGATCGCCTCGCGCTGCGGCTTCGGGTAGCCGTGCGTGGTGTTGTATTCGACGAGATTGACGCGCTCGCTGTGCCCCAGGATGCCGTAGATTTGCGAGGCCTCGCGGAACGTGGTCCAACTCCCTTGTATGTCGAAGAAATCTTGCGTCGCCGTCGCGATCAGCGTCGCACGGGGCGCGCGCATGGTGACGTAATCGGCGTGTTCGATGCCGAGGGCGACCTGACCGGTGATGTTCTGTTCAGCGTCTTGCGGACCGCGCGTGGTGAATAGGCGTTCGAGCGAGGTGATGTAGCACGAGGGGGCGGCACAGCCGATGCGCTCGTCGAGTGCCATGAGATAGGAAGTTAACGTGCCGCCGCCGGAGCAACCGGTACAGCCGTAAAAGTCCTTGATGATTTCCGGCCGAGTGGACAGGTAATCGAGCCCGCGGATGCCGTCCCAGATGCGATAAGTCGCAGTGTTTTGTCCGACAAGCAAGGCGCCGACCCCGATAAGGGTGTGCTCGTTGGTCATGCTGGTGATGGCGGCTTTCCCTGGCTGGTCGAGAAGTTGCCGGCGCTCGGCCTGTCCGATCGGGTCGATCGCGAAGGCAGCAAGTCCTTCCTTGGCCAGGAGCATGGCCATGCGCTGGTTTGAGCCGCCCGCTTTCGCCGCCCCGTCATGCCCGCTGACGATGAGGACGCAAGGGAAGGGGCCTTTGCCGTTCGGGACATATAGGTTCGCGGTGACGTGATGGTGCGGCCGGCTTTCGTAGATAATGCGTTCGACACGATAGCCCGCGCGTTTCTCGATGCCGACGACCTGGCCGTTGAGCGGCGTTTTTTCCGGGAAGCCACCCAGCGCCTCGATCATGCGGGTGCGCATCGTTTCCTGTCGTTTGTGTACGTCAGCGGGCGTCTTGAGTTTGGCAATTTCGACGCGGCGCGCGTTGAAATGCTTCTGCGTCTCCGTCATGAGATACGCCGACAGCATCTTGCGCGGCGAATCGGTCTTCGCATCGAGGACGTTGAATTCCGTTTGGGCGGAGACACTCGGGGAAAACGCGATCGATGCGCCTAGCACGAACGCCGACGTGGCGATGTGTTTGAGACAAAGCTGCATGGTTGTTTCTCCCTGGCTGCTTGCGGTTTTGCGTTCGCCGAGACGTGCCGAGCGACCGTGGGCTTTACAGCGAGCGCCAGGCCGCAAGCGGCGCTATTCTCCGATGCACCACAGATGCTTGAGCGTTCGCACATACATACGCCGCCCCTCGAAGACCGGCGTGCTACGGAAGGTTTCCAGCGTGTTGCGGGCGATCTCTTTGTATGCGCGGCCCGGTTCCAGGACGATGGTCGTGCCGTTGTCGCTGCTGACGTAGACGTACTTGCCGGCCAAGCAGATGCTCGGATAGGCCCGGCCGCCGAAGTCAAGCTTGTCCCAGTACACGAGCTTGCCAGTCTTCGCGTCAACCACGCTGAAACCGCAGTTGCCGTTGACGGCGTAGAGCAGGCCGTCGTGATAGATGGGTGAGGCGAACCAGTAGTCGCCGCCTTTGAGGCTGCACTTCCAGAGTGATTCGGGCATGCCGTCGATGACTGACGGCAAACGGACCGCCTTGGTCAGGCCATTGACGAAATAAGCGACGCCATCGTGGAGGATCGGGGCGTTATCGCCGTTTTGGCCCAGCTTGTCGGCGAGGACCTTGCCATCGGCGGCGCGCAGCATCAAGCCGTGAGGGGACAACACGACGTCGACGCCGCCGATCTTCGTGCCGATACAGGTGCCGTGCAGAGCGCGGACGCCGGTTTTCACGCGCCAGCTTTCGGAGCCGTCATGGATGTTGAGCGCGACCAGGTCGGCGTAGTGGACAATCAGCTTGTCGCCGATGAGCGCCGGCGAGGAGCCGTGGCCGTATTCCGCGTTGGAATGCTCCAGTTGTTTGAGCCAGCGCCGCGTGCCGTCGAGATCGTAACAAGCCACCAGGCAATTGCCGTACATGACGAAAACTTGCTTGCCGTTTGAGACTGGCGTGCATTGTGAGTAGCCGGCTGTGCCGTCGCGCGCGGGGTTTGTGGCCCGCATCAGGTGGGCGAGCGATTTGCGTTTTTGCTTGAATTCGTCGGCCTGCGTGCGCAAGGCGTCGATCAGCGGTCGCAATTCCTTGGCCTTGGCCTTGTCGAGCAAGATCTCCTTGTTGAGGGCGGAGGCTTTCTGCTCGCGTGTTTGCTGTTCCTTGGCCCAGATGGAGTCCTGGGCCCGTTCAGCGGCGAGCCTGGTTTTCTCCGCCTCGGTCCAGGGCACGTCGGCATAGCTGCAATCCTTCTGCCAGAGGATCTTGCCATCGGCCTTGTTGATGCAGATCAACGCATTCGGCTCGGAGCAGACGAAGATCTTCTCGCCGACGATGATCGGCGACGCCACGCTGAAGTTGGACAGCGGCGTCTTCCAGACGACGTTCTTGTCGAGCCCCCATACCTTGGGCGGATCGGCTAGGGGAAAGCGGCCGGTGCCGTCGATACGCCAGCCGATCGGCGGTTGGCCGATGGTCGGCGCGACAATGACGAAAATGGAGAGAATCGCGAATGTGATGCGCATGGGGTGCTTCATGGAGTGGGGTAGGATGTCAGGCAGGCTAGAGAAGAGTATCAGGGATTCGCGCCGGTGGGTCAAGGACACCTTCGTCTTTTCCAGGAGTTGCCGATCTGTTAGAGTTCCGCGCCCTAATCACGGCTTGCCGCTTAGCGCTCACGTGGCGCCACGCGAGTGCCAAGCCGCAAGCGGCCAGAGGTATGCCGATCCCATGCGAACCTCGCTTTCCGTCACTTTCGCGAGCCTGATGGTAATATCCATGATCGGCGCGCCGATCGCGTACAAGCGCTGGTGCGACCGGCAGTTCCGTAACTTTCACGTCGTCGAGGAAGGGGTCCTTTTTCGCAGCGGGCAGCTTTCCATCAAACGCCTTGAGCAGGTCGTCGCCGAGCACGGCATCCGCACCGTAATCAACTTGCGCGACGGTGAATACGAATCCGATCGGCACGAGGAAACTTGGGTCAAATCGCGCGGACTGAATTTCGTGCGCATTCCCCATCAATCGTGGGACCGCGAAGAGTCTGGACGGATTCCTGCCGAAAATGTCCTCGCCGCGTTTCGCAAAGTCATGGACGATCCCAATAACCATCCCGTGCTGGTCCATTGTCTGGCCGGCATTCACCGCACCGGCACGATGGTCGCCATCTTCCGCATCGACTACCAGGGCTGGACCAACGCCGAAGCAATGGCCGAAATGCGCGTCATGGGCTACACGGTCTACCACGAGAATGTGGTCCGATACTTCACTACGTATCAGCCGCCGGTACGGCCGAAATCTATCCCCGCCATGACGACCTCTTATAAGAAGAATCCCCTCCCTTGACGCTGCGGCGCTTTCCCCGATAGTATCCTTAAGTTTTTTTGCGCTGAATATGCCGCTCGCGGCTTAGCGCTCGCAGGACTCGCCGTGAGCGCTAAGTCGCAAGCGGCCCAAGGGATACTCACGGGAATGCCGAAGCGCACCGATCTCAAGAAAATCCTCCTCATCGGCTCGGGACCAATCATCATCGGGCAGGCGTGTGAATTTGA
>SYHD01000112.1 GCA_005799265.1 Planctomycetia bacterium
CTGTTGCAATCCGAGATCGGAATCTGGGCGGATAAAACGAATGCCAAACAACGCGGGGTAGACTGGCAATTCAAAATCGACGACGCTCGGACAAAACTGAAGCGGCTCTACCCGAAGATTAAGAATGGATGAGGCACTAGGCGACAATACGCAGCCCGTGCTGATAAATGCTCGCTTTCAGCATGAAAAGACCGGAATTTTTCCCGCCGAGTTGGTCGACGCCGCCGCGAATGTCGAGGGTTGGCGCATCGAGCCGATCGGTCATCCACTGGCGCGCGTCATCGGCGGATTGCCTGCGGAGATTGTCGGCGAGGCACGCGTGTTCCGCTACTTCAAGATGAAGCTTGCGCCGACGGCGCGGGCCGTCATGAATGTCGCCGGCGATCCACTCATCGCCGAGAAGCCGCTTGGACGCGGCAAGGTCGTGATGTTCGCGGCGGCGCCGGAGCGACTCTGGACCAACATGGCTGTGGAGCCGGGCTTTTACCCGATCCTGCTTCACGAGGCTTTGAACTTCGTGAGCCGGCAAGCACACGAGCAGTCGTTCGTGGTGTCGGGGCCGTTGGTCGTGCCGCTGCCGTTCAAGGAAGAGGCGGGCGTCAAGCAGGCGACCTTCCTGCCGCCAGGAGCCAAGCCGACGACGGTCGCCGCGGTGACCCGCGAGTTTCAAGTGTTCGCGGAATTGCCGATGGCCGAGCAACCAGGTTTTTACGAAGTGCGTGCGGACCAGACGATGCCGCGGTTATTCGCGGCCGTCAACGTCGATCCGCGCGAATCGCGCGTGCAGACGCTCGGCGTGGACGCGCTGCGCGAGCTGTTCGGGGCCGTGAATGTACGCGTCGTGCCCGAGGGGGAATCGGTGGAGTCGTCGGTGCGTGCGAGCCGCATTGGACGCGAATTGTGGCGCGAGTTGCTGTATGTGGTGCTGGGGTTGTTGGTGATCGAGGGCTTGCTGGCCCGGTGGTTCACGCGGCGAAAACCACTTGCTGCCTAACGCTCGCATGACGTCGTGCGAACGCAAAGCCGCCAGCAGCAAGACAGGGTGATCGATGATTTTCGCAAACGAAAACCTGGAGCGATTCTACTTTCGGCAACCGTGGCCGATGGGCGTGTTGTTCCTTTTGATCGTCGGCGTCCTGTTCTTCTCGGCCTTTCTCTATGGCGGGGAGCGCAGTTTGGCGTGGTGGAAGCGCATTTTGCTAGGGACCTTGCGTGCGTGTATTTTTATCGCAATCGTCCTGATTCTGTTCGAGCCGGTCGGCGCGAACGCCAAGAAAATCTCGCTGCCGAGCAACATTCTGGTGCTGCTCGACGTGTCCGAGAGCATGGCCTTCGCCGATCGCCGGCAACGCGCCGAAGACCTGGGCGATGCCGCCCTCGCCCTTGGCAAGATGGCGTTCGTCGAGCAAGCCGTGCCCGAAGCGATCAAGTCCGATGTGTCGGCCGTGCCGCGCATCGAGATTGCCAGAGGAATCTTGCAGCATCCGGATTTGAAGGCGTTTCAAAAGCCGGGCGACAAGCATCGCCTGCGTTACTTCTCGTTCGGTGAACGCCTCGAGGCCGTTCCCGATGAGCCCAACTCCCTGCGCGATTGGCTGAAGCAAGTCAAGGCCCAGGCGCCGGTGACGCGGCTGGGCGAATCGCTGCAACAAGTCGCGGAACGCTTCACCGGCCAGCCGACGGCGGCGGTGATCCTGCTGACGGATGGCGCGTCCAACGCCGGCATCGATCCGCTCGAAGCGGCCCGCTCGCTGGGCGCCCCGGTGTTTGCGATTGGCATCGGCACGCCGCGGCCTGACGACATTCGGCTCCTGGCCAACGTCGTTCTGCCCGAGACGATCTTCCCCAAGGACAAAGTGCCGATCCGCGTGCAGATCGAATCGACATCTGGCTTCAAGGGCCGCGATGTCGAGCTGTCAGTCAAGGCCGAGGGGCGCGTGTTGGCGAGCAGACCGATCACGTTGAAGGGAACGCAGTTCGAAGAGCTGTCGTTCGTGCCGGAGCAAACATCGGGATTGTTGAAGCTCGACATCGCCGTCGCAGCGCTGCCCGGCGAAGCGACCGAGGAGAACAACCGCGTTGCGCGGACCGTCAAGGTCATCGACGACAAGATCAAGGTGCTCTATGTCGAGGGCAAACCGCGCTGGGAATATCGCTACTTGCGCGCGGTGCTGCTGCGTGATCATCGCATGGCCGTGAAATTTTTGATGACCGAAGGAGACGCAGACCTGGCGAAAGCGTCGGAGCAATACATCGCCAAGCTGCCCGAAGACGAAAAATCGACGTTCGACTACGACATGGTGATCCTCGGCGAAGTGCCGGCGAGCTACTTCAGCGCGGCCCAACTCGGCTGGCTCGAAAAGCTGGTGCGCGATAAGGGAGGTTCGATCCTGATGTTGGCGGGCCATCAGCACGCGCCGATGAGCTACGCCGACACGCCGATCGCCAAGCTATTGCCGGTGAAACTGGCGGCCGGCGGACGGGACATCGTCGAGGCGGGCGTACATCCCGTGGTGACGCAGGCCGGCATGCAGAGCCAGATCATGGCTCTGGAGGCGCAGGACGGAGACAACCAGCAGGCCTGGTCCCTCGTGAAACCGCTCTACGATCTGCCGCGTTTGAGCGGCGTCAAGCCGGGCGCGACCGTCCTCGCGACGCTATCGAACCAAGGCAAGAAAGCCGATCCGTATCCGATGATCGCCTGGCAGCGCTATGGCAGCGGCAAGACGATGTTCGTCGCCAGCGATCAGCTCTGGCGGCTGCGCTTCAAACGGGGCGACGCGTATCATGCGCATTTCTGGAGCCAATCGATCCAGTTCCTTGCTTTGTCGCGCCTTTTAGGCGAGAATAAACGCATTCGTCTCGAAACGGATCGCAAGAACTATCAGACGACGGAGCGCGTCTTAATTCAAGCGACCGCGCTGGACGAGGACTTCAAGCCGCAGAAGGCGCCAACCTACCAGGTCCTTGTCGAGCAGGTCCCGCCCAAGGGGGAGCCGAGGGGCGTCTCGCTCAAGCCGGTTCCCAACATCGAGGGCATGTACCAGGGCTTCATCACGGCCGAGCAGGACGGCAATTTTCAGGTGCGCACGTTGCCACAAGATGAAGCATCATCGAATCGGCCGAATTATCAGGTTGAGGCGGTCAGCCGGGAGAAACGCGAGTTGGACCTGCAAGTCGAGCAACTCAAGAAGCTCGCTGAACTGACGGGGGGCAAGTATCTGACGGTGCGTGACTTGCCCAAGTTGCACGAGTTGATTCCCGATCAATCCCGCGTGGTCGCTCTGCCGCCGCAGGAAACGGAGTTGTGGAATAGTTGGTGGGTATTCGTGTTGGTTGTGAGCCTTGCGGGCGTGGAATGGTTCATGCGGCGCAGCGGTGATGTTGCCTGATGCAGTTTGCGGCTTAGCGCCTGCCGAGCACAATGCCCCATGCGGCCAATAGTGAACGAGATGGAATGAACAACGATACATCCACAATTGAGAATAAACTGAAGGACGCCTGGTCCCGCGAGCGCTGGTTTCATCATCTGCGCGGCCTGAGTTTCCTTGTGCCATGGCTGGTGGGGCTGTTCCTCGCCGATCTCCTCGTCGATTGGCTGTTCGATCTGGCGGGCCCGCTGCGCTTCGTGCTCTTGCTCGCAAACCTGGCCGTGATCGGTTGGGTTTGCTGGCGTCAATGGCTGGCCCATCTGCGCCGCTACGATGCGACGCGTGTGTCGTTGCAAGTGGAACGGCTGCACCCGGACCTTAACAATCTGCTCGTGTCCTACGTACAGCTCGATGGCGGCGCGAAAGCCGCGCATGGCTCGCCGCAAATGATCCAGGTCGTCCGTGCGCAGGCGTTGAATGCTGCGACCGTTCTGGATTTCAGCGGCATCGTCAACTTCCTGAGGCTGCGCACACTCCTCATCGTAGCGAGCAGTGTGCTCTTCTTGTTCCTGGCCAGCAGCGTGGTCGCCGGCGAATATTACGCTATCCTGATGGGCCGCATGCTCAATCCGTTCTCAGCGCTGGCTTACCCGACACGGACGCGGATTGAAGAAGTGATCGCTCCCGTCGCCGTCAAGCATGGCGACAAGGTCGAACTGAGCGCGCGGGTGCGCGGCGAGATCCCGGATCAAGGCGCACTGCATGTGAAGTTCGCCAACGCTTCCTGGGAGGAAATCCAGCTGGCGCGCGACGTGACGCCGACGTTTACGCAGCGATTCCCGAAGGTCGCGCAGAGCTTCACCTTCTACTTCCGCATCGGCGACGCGCGCAGCCAGCGCAAGGAAGTGAAAGTCGTGCCGTCGCCGCGCCTCACGTCCGTGAATGTGAAGCTAAAGTATCCGAGCTACATCGGGCAAGCGCCGGACGCGCCGATTGAATTCACGCGGCTGCAACTGCCGCCAATCCCGGAAGCGACCGAGAGAATCGCCTGGGACCTGCGTTGCGATCAGCCGCTCAAGGAAGGCCGGCTTCATTTTGCGGGAGAGCCGGCGCGTTCCTACCCGCTCGTCATCGATTCAGCGGACCGGCACGTTGCACGCGTCGCCATCGACGATCTGAGTACGCTGGTGCCCGACGCGTGGGCGCGGACCAGCGCGGCCAGCCTATCGTACTGGTTCGAGTGGACCGAAGCCGAGCATGGCTTTACGTTCACGGACCCGACGCGCCACGCGCTGGAGGTCATGCCGGACAAGGCGCCCGTCATCACGTTGCTCAAGCCGCGGCTGGCAAGTGCCGAGGAAAAAATCGTGGCCACGACGCGCAAGAACATGCACGTGATTTTCGAGGTCAGCGACGACTACGGGCTAGCCCAGGCCTGGATCGTTTATCGCGTCAACAATGAAACGCAGGTTCGGCGTCGGCCGGCCGGGGCCTTCAAGGATGCGCCGAAGAGCGGTATTTTCGAGACGGAATGGCTTATCAGGGCCTCATTCGCGGACTTAAAAGAGGACGACATCTTGACGTGCTTGATCGAAGTGAGCGATAATCGAGTCGGCAAGGCGGGACCGAATGTGACGCAATCGCGTCCGTTTCGTCTCCTTATGGTCAGCGAGAAGGTGTACCAGCAGTACGTCGAAAAACAGGTGGCTCAAGGACTGGAGCGCACCACCGTTGCCGCCCAGGAAGAATTGATTAGTTCGAAAAAAGTGAAGTCGCTGATTCCGGAGAAATGATGCTTGCAAAGGGCCCGCCGTTTACGACGGGTATGAAGCAGTCCCGCCGAAAACGGCGGGCTACATACGGAGACAAGTCATGAACGGACGACGTTTGGCCTGCATTTCCATCGGCTGGATTCTTCTCGCCGGCGCCCTCACGGCCCAGCAAGATCCGGCCAAAAAGCTTCTCGATCGCGCCCAGCAGATCCTCGCCGAGGAGCAGCGGCAGCATTACATCGGCCAGAAGCTCGGCGATGTCGCGCGCGACTTCAACCACCTCATCGATGACCTCAAGTCCAACGGCCTGGTGGAATCGGGGCAAGCGAATGAACTGCGCAAGGCGGTTGATACGCTGCACTCCGTCGGCAACGACCACATCAAGAAAGCGCGCGAGCATCTGCGCCTCGGTCGGCAACAACTCGATAATCCGACGCATCTCATGAAGGCCCACGACGAAATTGAACTGGCACTACAGAAATTGAACTCGCTCGTTCAGCTAGCCGGTTCGCTCGAGAAGACCGAGAAGCTGCGGGACCTTGTCAAACAACTCGCCCAGGAACAGGAGAAGATCCTCGACGAGACCAAGAAACTCGCCAAGGAAATGCTGCAAGGCGAGCCGAAATCGCCCGATTCGGCGATCAAGGGGCTTGCCGAGGCCCAGAAAGGTGTCGCCGAACGCGCCAAGGATCTGCAGGGCCAGTTGAAGGACGCCCAAAAGGGCCTGAGTCCCGAAGCGAAGAGTCGGATTGAGAAGGCGACCGACCTGGCGAAAGATAAGAAGCTCGAAGGCAATCTCAACGCTGCGGCGTCAAACCTTGAGGATAAGAAACCGCTTTCCGCCGCCGAGCAGCAGAAGCAGGCTCTCGACACGCTCAAGGACATCGGCAAACTGCTGGAAACGCCGAACCAGCCCCCGATGCAGCTTGCGAAAGCCGACCCCTTAACGCCAAACGAAAAGACCCAACGCGAAAAGAGTGATCCGTCTCAGAAGGGCGACCCGCAGAAGACAGATCCAACGCAAAAGGGCGACCCGCAGAAGACAGATCCAACACAAAAGGGCGACCCGCAGAAGACAGATCCAACGCAAAAGGGTGATCCACAGAAGGCCGATCCTGCTGTCAAGGGCCAACCGAAAGACAGTCAACCGAAGGACGGTCAACCGAAGGACGGTCAACCGAAGGACGGTCAGCCGAAGGACGGTCAGCCGAAGGACGGTCAGCCGAAGGACGGTCAACCGAAAGATGGTCAACCGAAGGATGGTCAACCGAAAGATGGTCAACCGAAGGATGGTCAACCGAAAGATGGTCAACCGAAGGATGGTCAACCGAAGGATGGTCAACCGAAGGACGGTCAGCCGAAGGATGGTCAGCCGAAGGACGGTCCACCGAAGGACGGTCAACCGAAGGATGGCAAAGGCAAGGACGGCAAGGGCAAGGATGGAATGGGTGAAGGCAAAGACGGTATGGGCGAAGGCAAGGGCAAGGACGGCAAAGGCAAGGACGGTATGGGCGAAGGAGAGGGCGAAGGCGAAGGAAAAGGCAAGGGTAAGGGCAAGGGAAAAGGCAAGGGTGAAGGTGAGGGCGAAGGCGAAGGTGAGGGCGAAGGAAAAGGTAAGGGCAAGGGGAAAGGCAAAGGCATGGGCGAAGGTGAGGGTGACGGTGAAGGCGAGCCGATGGAAGGCGAAGGCAAAGGCAAAGCCGAAGGCAAGACTGGCAAGAGCGGCGGAAAAGTCACCGAGAAAAACCAGGGCGTCGCGCCGATGGAAGGCCAACGCGACTTCCTCAAGACCGCGCCGCGCGACGGCGGCGCCTTCAACCGCGAAAGCTCACGCTGGAGCCACATGAGCGAACGTGAACGCGCGGCCGTCATCGAACGCTATTTGCGTGAATTGCCCCTCGAATATCGTGAGCTGTTGCGGACCTACTATCAGAATCTGGCGAAGTGAGCCTGCCGCTCGCGGCTGAATAGAGGCGATCCATGATCCGACATTACCTTATCCTGTGGCTGTCAATTCTCGCATTCCTACACGGCGCGAACCGCGCGCCGGCTCAGGATAAGGTCCGCGTCGCCGAGTTGAGCCCGCGCGCCGAGGCGGCCATCGACAGGGGTTTGCGTTATCTCGCGCAGACACAAAACCCCAACGGCAGCTGGGGCCAGGCGAATCAGGTCGCCATCACGAGCCTCGCTCTCATGGCGTACATGGTCAAGGGGCACTTCCCCGACCGCGATCCGCACGGCGTCACGATGGCCAAGGGGGTCGATTACCTCCTCAAGCAAGCTCGCCTCAATAAAGGCTACCTCGGCAGCAACATGTATGAACATGGCCTCGGCACGCTCGCTCTCTCGGAGGTGTGGGGCGAAAGCACGCGCAGCGACGAGGTGCGCGATGCACTGAAGAGCGCCGTCTCCGTCATCGTCCGCAATCAGACCCAAAGGGGAGGCTGGGGCTACTATCCCGACCGCGACATCGCCTATCAAGACGTATCGATCACTGTCATGCAGATCGTCGCCCTGGCGTCCGCGAAGGAAGCCGGTATCCTCGTTCCCGATAATACGATGAAGCAAGCCATCGATTTTGTCAAGTCGTGCCAGGGCGCCAACGGCGCCTTCGGATATCAAACCGCCGGCGATCACCGCATTGGCGTCCCGTTTGCACGCACCGCCGCCGGGGTCACGTCCCTCTTGATGGCGGGCGACCGCAAATCGGAAGCCGTGAAGAGCGGCCTGGCGTACCTGCATGGGCTTGGCAACGCCCCGTTTAATCCCAGCTACCCGTGGTATTACTACGGCCACTACTACGCCGTGCAGGCGATGTACCAGGCGAGTGAGAAGGATTACCAGACGTGGTATCCGAAGATTCGCGACTCGCTTGTCAACGCCCAGGACGTCGACGGCAGCTGGAAAGGGGGCATTCCGACGGGCGTGCGCACCAAGATCGAGACCGATCGCGACAGCTACTGCACGCCCGTGGCCATCCTCATCCTGGGTGTTCCATACCGTTACCTGCCGATCTACCAACGTTAACCGTGCCGGCGGGGGGCCCAAACAACAGCGAAAACGCGGCGGCTTACGGCCGCCGTTATTTTTGGTTTATCCCATGCGACAAATTGCCAAACTCCTGATTGCATCGGTCCTACTCGGAGCGATCATTCTCGCGCCGCCGCGCGTGTGCGCCCAGGTTAATCGACCCGCGGTTTTTCCCACCCGGCTCGGCATGGAGGCGAAGTGGCAAGCGTTTCAGACGCAGCCATTGACGCAGGCCGCGCTCGCCGCCATGCTCAAGGAGGACCCCGATGGCGGCCTCGTTGTCCGCTGGGCCGACGCGCGCTACACCTCGATTTGGGCCGCCGTTCAACGCCGTTTGACGAAGGAGCCCAAGCTCGTCGCCGAACTTCGGCAAACGCAGGAACGTGAATCGCCGACGTTGGTCGTACAGGCCGGCGGCGACCTCGACAAGCTCATGCCAGTCGCCCGTCGTTTCCCGTGGGCCGACAGTGTTCATCAGGCTCTGCTCGAAGTTGGCCAGCGTGAACTGCGCCGCGGCAACGTTGGTTTCGCAATGCGCTCATTCCAGGACGTGCTCATACGCTCGGCCGATGACGATCTGCGCGTGCGCGCTCAAGTCGGCGTCTGGCTGGCTGCGGCTCATGAATCGCACGAAGGCGCTCTGGACGCTGCCTTCCAGGGGATCGATCCCAAGGCCGTTTTTCCCTGGCTGGGCAACGACGTACCCGCCGGCGAGATTCGCGCGCGTCTTGCCGCCAAGAAAGCGGTCGTGCCATATGACTTGAAATCGCTTGACAAGAAGACGCTCGAGGCCCCTGGATCGTCCTCCTGGATTGCCGATCGGCCGACGAATCACCGCGACGGTTTGACGATTGCCGGCCCCACGCTGCTGGCGTGGTTCGACGGCGTCCAGACGAAGCCGAAGTGGACGCAAACCAATCCGCTCGGCGCCAGCAAGGACTTGTTCGGCACGTTGATCCCCGGTCCCTTCACGCCAGCGTTTGATTCGGGCAGACTTTACGCGCGCTGGGGCATGCAGGCGCTCGGCAAGAAAGGCGGCACGGTGAATCTGCTTGTGAATGTCGCCGCCTTCGACACGCGCACCGGCACGCAGCTTTGGTCCACCGCGAGCCACGCCGATTGGCAAGACCTGGCGGCGGTCAACGATCCTACCTTCAGCGATGGCCGGCTCTTTCTGCTGGCGGTGTCGCGGACGCAGGAGTATTCGCCGATCTACCTTGTCTGTCTTGACGCCCAGACTGGCACGCTTGTTTGGAAACGCGAAATAGTGCAAAACCACACGACGATGGCAGGGACGCCGCGCCTGGATGTCGTGCGTTACGGTCAGCCCGTGACGGTGTTCGGCGGGGCCGTCTACTGCTCGACGAACATGGGCGTCGTGGCCTGTTGCGACGTACGCGATGGATTGATCGAGTGGATACGCTCCTATCCGCAAGATCGCACCGCTGGCTTGAGCCGCAAAATGGGCGCCGCGCCGCTGGCCGCCGGTTCGCGCGTGGTGTTTTTGCCGCGTGACGCGTCGCTGGTGTTCGCCTTCGATTCGACCAACGGCGATTTAGTCTGGCTCAACACGGACGATAGCTCGACGGCGCTCGGCGTCTTCAATCAAACGCTCCTACTCGCCAGCCCGCGCAAAGTCGCCTCCTTTGCGCTCGATGACGGCCGATCGCACTGGGGTAGGGCGTTCGACGATCCGATCGACAACCGCGCCATCCTCAGCGGCGGCGCCGTGTACGTGGGCACGCGCAGCAAACTGCTTCGCCTCGACGCGAAATCAGGCGCCATCGCCGAGGAGCAGGAGTGTGGCAAGTCCGATCCGTCCAGCGGCCTCATTTTGCGCGACAAGACCCTCATCGGCATGACGCTGGGCGCCGCCGAGATCAACCCGGTCGTGCCGCTGCCGCCGGTTGTGGCCGACAAGACCGTCCGCGTTGTACATCGTCAGATCGCCGCGCTGCAGATCGACGGTCAGACAAACGATTGGGAGAAACACGCAACGTTGCTTATCAGCGGCGCTGGCGCGCTCAAGGGCAAGATTCTGCTCACGCACGACGATCAGAACCTCTATGTGGGCGTATCCGCGGCGGGAGGCGATTTTCGCGGCAACCGCCTGGAGCTTGCGCTCAACATCGATAAGCAGCAATCGCGCTATCTCATCACACCGGCCGGCCAGAATGACGCCGCGTGGGATGGCATCGGCAGCCTCGTTCCCGCCGGCGCGCGGGCGGCCACCCATCAGCACCTCGTCGATCGCACCTTGACGTTCGAACTGGCGATTCCGCTCGCGAGTATCCTTTCAACCAAGAATCCCAAGGAGACCGCCTGGGGCCGGCTCGGCGTGGAGCTCGCGCTGCGGCCCGCCGACGCGCAGGCCTCGCCAATTCTGCGCGTCGCCGAGAACCTTGTCCTGCATCGTCTGACCCACGAACAGGAATCGACGGGCTTGAATCTCGCCGTGGCGTTTCCCGAGAAGGACGCCTCCTGGAAATTCCTCGAACAGTCCTGGCGCGTTCGCAATCCAGGCCCGGCAAGCTCTGCCGATTTTTGGTTCATCCGACTAGAGCGTATTTTGTCTGATGGAGTCCAAGAATCTTGAGTTTGAAGAACACCCGGTCGCGGAAGCCATAGGCCTGACGGGTCATGGTCCTGATTTTGTTGTTGATGCCTTCCAAAGGCCCCGTCGAAA
>SYHD01000113.1 GCA_005799265.1 Planctomycetia bacterium
CGAATGAGCAGAAAGAGAGAACAACGATTGCCGACGCCGAGATTGATCCACTGTCACCTGCGCTGCGGGTCCGAGACGGTGCGCCCGCGCACGCAGGCAAAAAATAGTTGCAATGACAAGACGACTTCGCTTATTTGAGGATTAGCACCGCTTGCATGTCGGCCCCTTCCTCGCTGCGGTTGGCGTAACTGTTTTTGCGGATTATCACCGCGGGACGAATCGCACGTTCGCCGGTGTTGTTGTCGTGAGGAACCTCCGGGTGATCCAGGAACGTAAACAACTCGTTCGCATGGCGACGCAGACGCTTCACCAAACGGCGGGCGTGCTTGTCTTGCCACGGCCGCTCCAGCAGCGCTTGCAGTCGCGCCGCGATACGCTGCCGCTTCGACGCATAGTCCGGCGCCGACCGTTCGCTGTGCCTGCTCAGCCGAAGCGCGTCGCGCAGCAGCCGACGCAGCTTCTTGCTGAATCGTTGCCACGAGCGCCCCGTCTTTTCGTACTTCTGGACGCGCAGCATCTCCCGCAGCAGGTGCGGAATGCACTTCTGCTTGGCCAGGCATTGCACCGCGTTGTACGGGCCCCAAAAATCGCTTACCAAAATTCCCTGAAACTCTCGCTTGAAGAACTTCAAGAGCACCGGTCGGCCGCGACAGCGTTCGATCATGTAATACGTGGCGTCGCCGGTCGTGAAACACCACAACCACCAGGTTTTGCCGCGGACACGCCAGCCGGTTTCGTCCGCATGCATCACCTTGGCGTTGAGGATGTCGTTCTGGATTTCCTCGTACCAGACGTACAAAATTTCCTGCACGCGATACCACATCTGGATCAGGCCGCCCGCAGACAGCTTGAAATGCAGATGGAAATTGAACACGTCGATGATTTGCGACAAGGTGACGCCCAGGCCGTAGTGCAGCCAAGCGGTCAACACCAGCACGCGATTGCCGATGGTGGAGCCGGGCAAGGCATCGGGCACTGTCGGCTCGACCTGCTTCTTGCAAGTCGGGCAGTAATCACGATGGATGGTATGTTCGGTGATGACCGGTTCGATGATCTCGGGAATGTCCTCGATGATGCGCGTGCGCGATTGTTTGCAACGCTGCAGCGGGCCGCCGCAACCGGGACAGACATCGGCACGATGCGTGACGTACTCGTCGATCTTGGGCGGCGGCGGACGCCGGCTGCCTGGATGCCCCTTGGACCGTCCGGGTTTTTTGTGGCGTTTGGGCGTGGATAGTTTGGTGAAGATCGGTTTCATCCCCGACGGCGTAGACGGAGAATCGGCAGCCGCGGTTTGCTGTCGTTTCGCCAGCTTGGCCAGCGACAACAAGGCAAACACGACCGCTTCTTCGCCCTGAGCGAAGATCTGCCGAGCCTCTTCTTCGGAGAGGCTCGGCCCCACAGATACATCGAGCGCCGTAATGGGAGCAACCTCCTTGTGTCCCACAAGAAGTACCCGAAACGGCGGTTTTTGCAAAGATGTACTTCATACGGCTAAAGTGTTACCAATGATGATGATCCGGCCACAGAGCGACCGGGCCATATTCAATATCGATCCACGTCGCCACAAGTTCATTGCTCTTGCCGTGCCTCGCGTTACAATCAACCTGCCTGAACATCAACTGCGGGAGCACTCATGAACAGACGACGCGATTTCCTCAAGCTCGTCGGCGCCGGGGCGGCTGCGTCCGGTTTGGTTGCCGTGCCGAACGCCGACGCGCAGCCAGCACGCAATCGGATTCGGATCGGGCAGATCGGTGTCGGCCATGCGCATGCCAGTAAGCTCTCGGTCTATCGGGCGTCCGCGGACTACGAGGTCGTTGGCATCGTCGAACCCGATGCGGTCCTGCGCAAACGAGCCGAGGGGCAGGCTGTCTACCGCGATCTGCGCTGGATGACGCAGGAGCAATTGCTTGCCGTGCCGGGCTTGCAGGCAGTGCTCGTCGAGACGCGGGTCGGCGACCTGGTGCGCACCGCCGAGGCCTGCGTCGCTGCGGGCAAGCATGTCCATGTCGATAAACCCGCGGGGGAATCGTTGCCGCGCCTGCAACGTCTGCTGACCGCGGCCGCCAAGCAGAAGCTGCTCGTGCAGATGGGCTACATGTATCGCTATAACCCAGCGGTTGTGCTGCTGCGCGAGTTTCTCCGGCAAGGCTGGCTCGGCGAGGTGTTCGAGGTTCACGCGGTCATGAGCAAGGTCGTCGCCGCCGAGGAACGCCGCCGGCTCGCCGATTTTCGCGGCGGCATGATGTTCGAGCTGGGCTGCCATATCATCGATCTTGTCATCGGCGTTCTGGGCAGGCCGCGCGAGGTTAGTCAATTCGCGCTGCACTCTTCACGGCTCGACGACAAACTGACGGACAACATGCTTGCCGTTCTCGCCTACCCGCGCGCCACCGCCACGGTTCGTTCGAGCGCCCTGGAAGTCGAAGGTGGCGAGCGCCGGCATCTCGTCGTGTGCGGCACCGAGGGGACGTTCCACATTCAGCCGCTCGATAATCCGTCCGCGCGCGTGGCCCTGTCGCGGGCGCGCGGCGTCTACAAGAACGGCTATCAAGACGTTCGCTTCCCACGCTACGCGCGCTATATCGATGACGCCGCCGACATGGCTCGAATCATTCGCGGCGAAAAGACGAGCGACTTCTCGCACGAGCACGACCTGGCCGTGCAGGAGACATTGCTGCGTGCGTGCAATTTGTCGCTCAAGGATTGAGGGAGGTCGTCCGATGAAAAGGCGCTGTCTTCGCACGCTCGCCGCGGCATTCATTTGGCTGTTCGCCAGTAACATGCCCGCTCAGGACGGCAGGCCCGCTCTGCCGGCAACGGACGGCGCCGTCCAGGTTCCCGCGCAGGAATGGCCGCTCCGCCCGGGTCCTCGCAGCCTGCGCGTTCTCCTCCACTATCCCGGCGGGAAGCTCGCGAACGTCAACAAGGACACCGGCATCATGCTGACGCTGCACAACTGGGGCGGCGTCGATTGCGTTGGCACCGCGAACCCGCGCGAACTCGCCGACAAGCTCAACGTCGTCGCCGTGTGCGTCAACTATCTCCAGAGCGGCGCCAAGGATTCCATCGACGGTCCTGAACCCTACGACTTCGGTTACTTGCAAGCGCTCGATGCCCTGCGCGCACTCTACCTGATCCACGACCATCTCAAGTCGGCCAACCGCCCCTTCGCGAGCGGGCGCATCTATTGCACCGGCGGCTCCGGCGGCGGCAACGTCGCGCTCATGGCCAACAAGCTCGCCCCGCGCACCTTCGCCTGCGTCATCGATCTGTGCGGCATGCCCAAGCTCTCCGACGACATCGCCTTCAACCTCCCCGGCGGCAGCTCCCTCAACGCCCGCTTTTCGCGCGATCCGAAAAGCCCCAACTACCTCACGCTCGACCATCAAGAGCTGCGTTACCTCGGCAATCCCGATCATCTCGCCATGATGAAAGCGCTTAAGCCAACCGCGAAGATCGTCGTCGTCCATGGCGTTGACGACACGACCTGCCCCTACGCCGACGCGCAGGAGATGGCCGCCTGGATGCAACGCGCCGGGCTAGACGTTGAACCGCGCTGGATCGCCAAGAAAGATCTCGACGGCAAGATCTTCACCAGCAGCGGCCATGCCTTGGGTGATCGCACCAAGATCGTGTTTGCAGTCGCCGGGAAATATCTCGAACCGGGAGGGAAAGCGGCCCTGGTTCGCAAGGGCCCGCCTGACTTCGAACGCGGCGAGGACGTTCGCTACCGCACAGCCAACGGCACTTTCGTCGTCTCGTACGCCAAGGGCTATCCGGTCGGCCGTTTCGAGCCGGCGTTGCCCGTCATCGAGTATAGCGATCACACTGATCTATCGCACTATCGCGATCGTGAAGGCCGGCAAAATTCGATCAAGAGCGTGGCCGACTGGCAGATCCGCCGCCAGCATGTCGTCGCGAACATGGAACGCGTCATGGGTCCGCTGCCGAGTCCGATGCGACGCGTGCCGCTCGATGTGAAGATCGTCGAAGAAAAGCGCGTCGGCGCGCTGATCCGACGCAAAATCACGTTTCAGGCCGATCCCGACGATCGAGTCCCTGCGTATCTCTTTCTGCCCGCTGAATCCTCTACGAAAAAACTGGCCGCAATACTGTGTCTGCATCAAACTACCGCGGGCGGCAAGGACGAACCCGCAGGCATTCGCGGCGATCCCGAACTCAAATACGCTCTGGAACTCGCCGAGCGAGGCTACATCGCGATCGTGCCCGACTATCCGTCCTTTGGCGAGCACAAGTTCGATTTCAAAACGAAGACGGCGTACGCCAGCGGCTCCATGAAGGCGATCTGGGACAACATCCGCGCCATCGACGTGCTCGAGACGCTGCCGGAGGTGGACCGCGAGCGCATCGGCGTCATCGGCCATTCGCTCGGTGGACACAACGCGATGTTCAGCGCCGTCTTCGAGCCTCGCCTTAAAGCTATCGTGTCGAGCTGCGGCTTCACGACCTTCCGCAAGGACGACATGCCGAGCTGGACCGGCCCGCGTTACATGCCGCGCATCACGACGCAGTTCGGCAACGACGCCAAGAAGGTCCCATTCGACTTCCAGGAGATCGTGGCGTCGTTCGCGCCGCGGCCGTTCCTGGCGTGCGCGGCCGAGAAGGACAGCGACTTCAACGTGAGCGGCGTCCGCGACGTGATGAATGCGGCCCGCAGCGCCTACGAGCTGCACGGCGCCGCGCAGAACCTGGCCGCGCATTATCCGCCCGGCAAACACGCGTTCCCACCGGAGGCGCGCAAGCTGGCGTATGAGTTTCTGGATCGGCATCTCAAGAGGTAAGGAAAGGTGCGACGGAAAGGGGGAATGGCACGGTAGAGCGGAAGTAGGGGAAGGTACAGAGGTGGCCCTTCTTGCTACAAACCCATGATGTAGTGTCCAGGAAAACAGGCCCCGATTCATTTTTCTGTCAATCGCATGGGGGCCGTCAGTGTCTTTGCATCGGCGCAAACCGTGCCGTCCACAAATCGTTTCATTTTTTCATCATTTTCCCCTTGCGTATCGTCGATTCACTGTATTATCCTGACACCATTATCTCTTCACGGCCCCATCACCTTGAGCCGTTGCGATCCATAATTTTTTCGTTTCTTTTTTTCCTCGGATAAGAGGGAACAGAACATGAGGATTCCAAGTTCGAGACAAGGATTCACGCTGATTGAAGTGCTTGTGGTCATTGCCATCGCCGCAATGTTGATGGGCATACTGGTGCCCGCAGTGATGAAGGTGCGCGAGACTGCCGCCAGGATGACCTGCAGTAGCAATATGAAGCAGCTGGCGTTGGCGGTTCACAATTTTCATAGCACGCACCAATCGATGCCGACCTACAACGGCGTCTTTCCGGCTGGTGCGAATGGCAATACGGTGTGGGGGCAAGCGGCGACTGCCAATTCCGTATACGGAAGTTGGATCGTTCACCTGCTCCCGTTCATTGACCAGCAACCGTTGTACGACCTAGTTAACCAGGACGTGCAGGCGTTCACCAACACCGCCTACGCGATCAACTCCCCAGGAGGTACGCTGCTTACGCCGGCAATCCCAGGTGTCGCTGGTTACTACACCCCACGTCCTGTCCTGGTCAGTGCCGCAGTTCCCGCTACCTACAGTGTTGCCGGGCCTCCGACGTTGACCGCGACCACGAGTGCGAATGGCTACACCCTCTATACGATGGTGCCCACGCCGCCGTCCGTTCTTCTTACTCCCGCGGTGGCGGCCGTCTATAACTACACCGGTTGTGTCTATACAGCGCCTGTCCCAGCAGTTCCCGCTACCTACGGTCCGCCGGGCGCGCCTGTGGCCGGTTACGCGGGGGTGTGGAACCCGACTTCGCGCCGTATACCTATTCCCGTGTTGCGCTGTCCGTCTGACGTCAGTTATTCTTCGGCGAGCGCAAACGCTGGCGTGGTGTATGCCAACTACAGCCAGACCGGAACTAACGGACCCTGGTCCGGAACCAATTACCTTGCCAATTGGAACATGTTCTGCTTACCCTCTGCTGCGCGGGGATATGAGGCGGGACCGCAGACGTTCTCACAAATTCAGGACGGGTTGTCAAACACCATTATGCTCGGTGAAGCCTACGCGTGGTGCGAAGGTCGGGGGCGGACTGCCTTCCTCGCCTGGAACACCCGTGCGAACTCCCTGGGCGGGGTTCACAATTTTGGGCTCACCTACAACCTGAGCAACCACCAGATCGACGTCGGCAACATCGGCACCTCGATTGCGGTGGCCAGCGCCAGGGGCGTACCGAACCCGGATCCCAATCTGGGTCTCAATTTCTTCTTCCAAATCCGCCCCAATCCAAACGCGAGTGGCGCTAACGGTTGCAATTCGCTCACCGTTCAATCGGGACACACTGTTCTCAACATCGCGATGGGGGACGGCAGCGTCCGCACGGTTTCGTCTAGCATGGATCGCGCTGTCTGGATGTACTCCATGCTGCCGTATGACGGCGTTGCCGTGATCATCGAGTGAGAAGTGAAGAGCCAGAGGTGAGGTGCTCCGAGACCCTGGAGTTGCCCAAGAAACTACAGCGCCCAATCGTCAGGGCTGTGATTTGAGTTCGAAATTGTTGGGCTCGTTGTCGCCCGCGGCGATCACGGCGGTCAAGTCGGTCGTGCTCGCGTCGTTGTAATGAGGTGGCAGCAGGTTCACGAAATTGCCGTCCTTTCCGGATTGAGCGCTCAAGGGTACTTGTTGACCGTCCGCCTTCACTTGCTTGCTTATCAATACCTTGTACTTGCCGATGGGCCTGCCTTCGCCGCTCCCCTTGGTCGCATAGATTCCTTCCAAATTGCACACTTCACTGAACGAGGCCAACTTTCGATCGTCAGCGCCGATGAACTCGAGCTTGGCGGACGCAACCGGCACGCCGTCGAAGGTCACGGTTCCCGTCAAGATCCCGACTTCGGGTTCGGGCATGAAGTACCAGATGGCGAAAATCACGACTGCGACAGCGCCGATCACCGCGACGGCGCCGCCGATGGCTTTGAGGAGGAATTTGCCCATGCCGCCGCGCTTGCCGCTGGGATGGGACGCGGGCGAAGATGGAGCAGGCGTCGGCTTGCTCGATTTCCCGGCGGGGGCAGTGGATTTGGCGGCGGGGTGTTTCTTGCTGGCGGCCGCTGGCGGTGCATTCTCGATCACCGCTTTCTTGGCGGCGGCTGCGGGCTTCTTCGGCGCAGCCTCCGGCTTGGATTCGCTAGGCTTTGGCGTTGCTTTTACCTGCGCCGATGTAACCGCCGCGGTGTTGGCGGGGACCGTTGGTTTCGGCGTCGTATTCAACTTGCGAGCGCAGCCGGGACATTTCACGGGTTTGCCAACCAGCGTATCAGGAATGCGCAGTTTCTTCTTGCATCCTCCGCAGGTGAAAACCATAGGCATGAAATGACCTCCGCTTTTCGGCGATTCTAAATCGAAATCGCACGGATGTAAAGGAGGAAAAAGCTGCCCTGTGGGAATAGGGAGTTCCGAGAAGCGCGGACGATACCGGAACCATACGTTGGGTTTTTTTCGTATGCCCGACAAGGTGAGCCGAATGGGGCGCGCGGCATTCGCTTCTGACAGCGACCGCCGCCTTGCGATATCGCCGCTACGTGCGGCCAACTCGTTCGCCGCAACGCATCCATGCCGCTTGCCACTATGGATATAGCTCGCAAATCCCATTCTTGAGTGCATGGATCCGATCGGCCTCAACATCCGTGAGCGGGCGGTCGAACACCGCGAGGTCATCCATGTGCCCGACGTAGTTGGCGCCGAGCACCAGCAACACCTTCGCGGGGTCCCAGTCGAACTTCATGTCCCATTTCTCGATTGTGCCTTGCAATTTGCCGTTCAGATACAGCTTGCCGACCGGCGGTTTGCTCTTGTCATTGATGTTTTCCAGCGTGAACACGACATGGGTCCACTTCTCACGCGTGAACGGCGCACGGGCCACCTGCACCATTGGCTTCTTGTCATTCGGGATGTCCGCCCATGGCAGGTTCTTCGGGTTCCAGATGGGGAAGAGCGGCCGGATGGCGTAACGGAAGTATCTCGGCGTCTCATCCTTGGACCATTCCAGAAAGATGTAACCTTTCTTGTTGTCGTCACCGATGATCTGAATCGGATCGCAATAGCCCGGTTCGAGATCTTTATCCGGATCGAGACGGAGCCAGGCGGAGACGCTGGCACTCCAGCTCTTCGCGTTGTAGCCCAGCACACCGCCATCCTTAAACGTAGGACGATACGTCCCCTTCCTGGGGAAATGCAGCGCCCCGCCGAAACGCCCCGCGTCGCCTGCCAACTTCACTTCGTCGTTAGGCTTGGCGGGAACGAGCTTCGGACCTTGCTGAACGTAGCATTTCTTGTCGCCGCGCGAAAAATCGGCGTCCAGGCCTTTGTCGAACGACACATGGAGAGTGAGCGCGCGGGCAAGCTTCGTCTTGGCTTCCGCGTCCGCCGTGTCCTTTTGAGCATCGGCGGTTGACCAGATCCCCGGCAGGACCATGCCTGCCAGGAGATACAAGAGCATGTACGTGGTTTGTTTCATTTCTTGACTCCCAACGCGGTCGAGCCGCACTCGTGCTGGATGCCGCGAACAATAAACGGCGAGGCGGGCAGACCCGCAGCATTGATCAGGTTGCCGTCGGGCCACTGGCGATAAGCATAACGAACCGTCAGCGGCCCCTTGAGACCGGCGGCATCCAAGCGAACCGCGGAGCCGTCGATCTTCCCCTGGAGCGCCACGAACTTGCCGTCTTCACCTGCCGCTTCAAACTGGCGGAGCTTGCCGTCCCGCGTGGACAGGCCGGCGGCGTGTTTGAAGCGAATCAAAAGCTCGTCGCCGACGCGCTCGACCGAGTCGAACAGCGGGCCGGAGAATTCGATCTTGTCGCCATAGACCAGGCCGCGCGCCGCCAGAGCCAGCCGTTCCCCGGCGTGGCGTCTTTGGGGCGGATGAAGCATGCCTGTCGTCTGTTCGTAATAGATCGCCATGCCGACATTACGGGCCAAGCCCAGGACTTGGCGCTGCTCGTCGCGGATACGCGCCCATTCGCCGACGATCTCTTTCTGCTCGGCAGTCGGCAGTTTGCCGTTGTGAACCTGGTCCGCGCCGAAACCGATGCGCGGCAACTGCACGTAGAGGAACGGAAAATCCCCCTGGCCCCAATCCCTGCGCCAGCCCTCGATCAGGGCGGTCAGCCGCCGATGGTAGCCGACACCGAACACGTCCTTGACGGCGTCGGACTCCCCTTGATACCAGATGACGCCGCGAATTGCCAGGGGTTGGATGGGGCGGATGGCCCGCGTGTAACAATCGCCGTCGGCCGCGCCGCCGAGCTTGAGGTCCTTCACCTTGTCGCCTGGCAGCCATTGCCGAATCGAAGTGGCATCGACGGCGGCGTGGATGAGACCGACGGGCACTTGCAGTTTTTCTTGCAGGGCGGCGCCGAAAAAGTATCCGGTGCCGGAGAAGGGGAGGATGCTTTTCTTGTCGGCCGCACGCCAGCCGGCGTACAGCAGCGGCGGCCGGTTCAGGGCGTAGCTTGACTCGGGGAGCATTTGCAGGCGGAGTAGCGGGTTGGTCTTGTCCGGAATCTTGCCGGCATCCTGGGTGTAGGTCACGCCCCAACGCATGTTGGATTGCCCGGCGCAGACCCAGACCTCGCCGACGTACACTTCCTTGAGCGCGATCGTCGCCTTGCCGGCGATCGTCAGGGCAAAAGGCCCGCCGGCGTCACCCGGGTCGACATCGACACGCCAGGCGCCGTTGGCGTCCGCGCTGGTCGCGAATTTCTTGCCGCGGAAAGCGACCGTTACCTTTTCTCCAGGGATCGTCGTGCCGAATATCGGGGCCTTGGCGCCGCGCTGGAGGACCATGCCGTCGCCGAGAATCGCCGCCAGTTTCAGATCGGCGACGTGGACCTGCTTGAACTCGATGGTCTTGCCGCCCTGGATAGTCATGGCGAAGGGCCCGCCCGCCGTGCCAGGCTCGACCTCGATCCGCCATTTTCCGGCCTTGTCAGTCAGAGTGCCGTACGTCCGGTCTCGAAACGTGATGGTCACCTTGTCACCGGGTTTGGCGAAACCGTTGACCGGAGCGCGGACACCGCACTGCAACACCATGCCTTCGCCCCACTCAAGGCCGAGGGCGGTAATGTCCGCGTTTGCCGGAGCGACCAGAAGAGCCAGGGCGATCAGAGCCGCCGCGCGATTGCGAATCGTCAAGCTCGACGCGGATCGAAGCGTGTGCCGCATAGATGACAAGTGCCCTGGAGGCGTTGCGCGGAAGTCCTGGTTCAATTTCCGATTATCCTATGTGTAATCCCCGCAGCCACGTGGAATCTCAGCTCGTCGGACTTGCTGTTCACCAGTGATTTCGGCCACAGCAAACCGCCGCGTGTCGGGGCGTCATCCATCGTCCTTTCGAGAGTGAGCGTTTATTTTTCGCGGAAGGCATACAGATGGCCGTCGTCACAGCCGACGACCAGGACGCCGTCCGCCGCCACGGGAGACGCGTGACAGGTGCCGCCGAGGGTGAAGGTCCATGCTACTTTGCCGGTTGGATCCGTCACGTAAAGGTTGCCTGAGACCGCGGCGAAACAGACGAAATCTCCAAGAGCCAGCGGTGTGCCCATGGCCGCCAGCTTGGGATAGTTCGCGAGTCCCTTGGAGCGAATGCGCTGGACGTTTTCGAGCGTCGGCACTTTTTGGATGTCTTTTCCTTCCTGATCCAGATCGCTGACGGTTCCACCATGCGTGCCGTACTGGCTTTGAATCCCGGAGACGAAGAGCTTGTTTTTGTGGAACGCCATGCCTCCCCAACCCCAGGAGGCGTCGCCGAGGCGCAAGCGGCGGCCCGTGGCGGGATCCAGCTCGACAAGATAGTGCAGATTGCGAACCCAGAGCCGGTCGCGGTGATACGCCAGCGCTTCGACGGAGATCGGCACGAAAGAACGCCATACTTCCTTCCCCGTTTTGAGGTCCAGTGCATAGACCAGTTCGTTCCACTGGGCACAATAGACGCGGTCGCCGTGGATCACAGGAGGCGGTTGTACGCAGTAGCCGCCCATGCGGAAGCTCCAGACTTTTTTTCCCGTCGCGCGATCGAGCGCGTAAAGGTGATGATCGTTGGCGCCGAAGACGACCAAACCGCCGGCCAGCACCGGCGAACCGCGCACCGGCCCCCCGGCCATGAAGGTCCAGCGTTTCTTGCCCGTATCGGCCTCCAGGGCATGAAACGCGCCGCTGTCGGAACCCGCGTAGACCAGGCCACCAGCGACGGTGGGCGAACAACGCACGGCGGCGCCGGTGTCGAAATGCCAGATCGACTTGCCGCTGCGGAGATCGACAGCGTGGATCTTTCCGGAATCGGAGCCGACAAACACCCTGGCGTCGCGGATGGCGGCCGCGCCAACGATGCGATCACCCGTGTCGAGTTTCCAGGCCAATTCCAACGGCAGCCGCAGGGAAATGCCTTCGCGGCCGGCGCGGTCAGGGCTGCCGCCGAGCATCGGCCAATCCTTGGCAGGATGCGGCTTGTCGAACAACGCGGGCTTGAGCAAATCGGCCACGACTTCGGGGGATGCCGCCGGCGTCTTGTCAATCGTCTCGGGTGTGGTGGGTTCCCCTTCTTTGGCGGGCTCGAAACAGTAGACATTGCCGTCGCGGCTGTGAAAGAAGAGTCGGCCATACGCCAGCGCCGGTTCGCCGCAAATGGTGTTGCCGGTCGAAAAGTTCCACACCGATTTGCCCGTCGTCATGTCGATGGCATGGACCGCGCCGCTGACGCCTTGCTCGCTGGGGACGGACTTGCCGTAGCTGAACGGATGAAGTCCCTCGAGGTCCCCGCCCGGTGGGATACCCGTGCCGAGGTAAACATACTTGCCGGCGATCACGGGACTGCAACAACCGGAACTGCAGTTGACGCGGAACTTCCAGCGCTCCTTGCCGGTCAGGCGATCGACGGCCACGAACTCGGAGCCATAGGGCTTGATGAGCACAAGATCTTTGGCGATTGTTCCCGGAGTGTAATGAAATCGCTTTGGCGCCTGCCAGAGCGTCTCCCCGGTGGCGGCGTCCAACAACGTGAACTTATCGTCCTTGGACTGGAAGGCTGCGCAGGCAACGACGGTTCCGTCAGTCGACAGGGATGTCCAGGGATAGATGCCCTCGCGCCGCCAAAGCAGTTTGCCCGATGCCGCGTCGAGTGCAACCACGGAGCCGACCTGGGCTGCTTTCCAGCCGTGGGTGGCGCGCGTGCCGACGTAGACCTTGCCGTTCGCCGCCACGGGCGTTACAGGGCAGGCGCCGAATTCGTTGCCCAGGTTCGTGTGCCAGACCTTCTTGCCCGTCGCGGCAGCGAAGGCGCTGACGGTGGCCGTATCGCCTCCCTCGCTGCAAAAGACCAGGCCGCCGATGACGGGCAGGCCGGCCCGATGCGGATCAATCCCCTTGGCCTCGAGCGGTTGTTCCCAGATGTCCTTGCCCGTGGCGGCATCGAGAACCAGGAGGCTGGCCTTTTTCGGTTGATCGACGCCGTTGGCGCGAATGAGGACATGCAGTCTGCCGGCGGCGAAAGTCGGCACCGTGCGGATGCCGCCAGCGATCCCGGCCCGTTCCCAGAGCAAACGGCCGGTGCGTGCGTCGAGGGCGAGGATGGAGCGCGTGTTGTGGATGCTGACGAAGACCTTGCCGTCCGCCACGATGACGCCGCCCCCCGCATCGCCGGACGCGTCGCCGTCAAGCCGGTAGGTCCAGGAAAGCTTGAAAGGAGGCTTGATCGAGTCCTCGTCGGCCACGCCGCTAAGGCCGGCGTTGCCGCGGTAGGCGGGCCATTCCGCGCCGGTGAGGGGCGTTTTCGGCCCGATCTGCCCCACGAGCATGGCGGCCAGCAAACCAGGGAGGATGGTATTCATGGAAAGTCCCGTGCGTTGTCGTGGTCGGGATGACGCTCAGTTACCGATATCAGTAAAATGAACGAAAGCAACAACCAAGATTGTCATTGGAATGCCCGCTTGTAAAGGATAATCTAAGTCTCAGTCAGGGCTGATCCTGGCTTTCATGGTCGGGTTCATCGCCATGCTCTGTTGTCGGCGTGTCCATCATTGATGGCATGCGCCCGACAAATGCGAGAACCTTCCCATTCGAGTTCATCATGGCAAGAATGACGCACGCACTGATGTTGGTCCTGGGTTTCATCGGAATCGCTCACGCCGACAACTGGGAGCGTTTCCGTGGTCCCAACGGGACCGGCACGAGCGAGGATAAAAACGTCCCGCTCAAGTTCGGCGTAAACAAGAATGTCGTCTGGAAGGTCGAGTTGCCGGGCGTCGGCAATTCCAGTCCGATCATCTGGGGTAAGCACCTGTTTCTCCACTCGGCCAGCAGAGACAGCAAACAACGGAGCCTCCTTTGCCTCGACACCTCGGACGGCAAGATCCGCTGGCAAAAAAGCATTCCCGGCACGACGGCCAAGATTCGCGCCGACAGTTCCGTGGCGTCGTCCACGCCGACTACGGACGGAGAAGCGGTCTATGTCTCGTTTTGGGACGGCAGGAACATCCTCGTTGCGGCATACGATTTCCAGGGAGAGAAACTCTGGGACAAGGAACTCGGTTCATTCAACAGTCAGCATGGCGCGGGGGCTTCGCCAATCCTCTACCGTGACAAACTCATCCTCGCCAATGACATGGACAAGGATGATTTCACTACCAAGGTGCCGAACGCCCGGGCGTCGATGTTGCTGGCATTCGACAAGCGGACCGGACGGATCGTGTGGGAAACCGAGCGCGTGGCCGAGCGCGCCTGTTACTCCGCGCCATTCTTGCTGCACAGGCCCGGTCAGCAGGGGCCTGATCTGATCGTCACGAGCACCACCGCGGTTAGCGCCTACAACGTCGAGACCGGCGCGAAGCTGTGGGAAGCCAAGGGCTGGCAAGAACATGCCGTCAAGGTGCCAATGCGCACGGTCGCGTCTCCCGCGTTGGTAGGCGATATCTTGTGCGTGTGCAGCGGCGGCGACGCGGGCCGGTTCGCCGTTGGCCTTACCTTGCCCGGTGCCGGCAAGACGGAGGCGCCCAAGCGAATTTGGGAAAACCGCAAGGACTTCCCGTATGTCCCAAGCCCCGTGGCGCACGGCGAGCACGTGTACTTCGTCAACGACGCGGGTTTGGCGGGTTGCTGCCACGCCCACACGGGAAAGCAAATGTGGCTTGAACGGCTCAGCGATGCGGGTTTCCACACTTCGCCATTGGTGATCGATGGCAAAATCTACGCGACCAGCGTCGCGGGTGATGTGTATGTGATTGCCGCAGAGCCGATTTATCGGCTGCTTGCACGTAATGAGATGAGCGAGACGATCCGCGCCACCCCAGCGGTTGCCGACGGGCGACTTTACCTGCGCGGCGACACGCACTTGTATTGCATCGGCAAGTGATCCAAGCGGGCGGTAGAGTCAAGCATGCCGCGCACTCAGGGTGGGTTGGGCCCACATCCCAACAAAAAGGACCGGCTGGTTGGACAGCGTGGCCGCCACGCGCGGTTCGAGAAGCGCGGGCCATGACCGGCTACCTGAAAGTACACACCAGAGCCGGATTTGCAGTGCAATCCTTCCCGCGATGTGTTACATTGAATCGATCGAAAAGCTACCGCCGAGCGTATGCGAGATGCCAACATGGATCCTCAAGCCAAGCCAGCGTGTTCGTTTTCGACATCGCGCCGAGGATTCTTGCGCGCCGGGGGATTGGGGCTTTTCGGCCTGACCTGGCCGGCGTTGCTGCACGCTCAGGCTGCTTCCCCGCCGCGAGGTTCGCAGGCCAGGGCCAAGGCCTGCATCCTTGTCTACCTCGACGGCGGCATGAGCCACATCGACACGCTGGACATGAAACCTTCCGCTCCGGCCGAGTACCGCGGCGAATTCAGGCCCATCGCCACCACGATTCCCGGCGTGCCGATCTGCGAGCATTTGCCTCGCATGGGGCGAATCCTGCACGACTGTTCGCTGGTGCGCACCATGAGCCAGCGCGGCCGCGGCATCATCGGCGACAACCATCACACCGGCGCTTATTACTACCTGACCGGCCACGTGCCCGATCCGTCGTTCGGGCAACTCGGCCTCAACCGCAGGCCGCAGAGTGAAGATTGGCCGTTCATCGGCTCGGTGGTGGCTTTGAAGAATGGGACCCAGCACGCTTTGCCGTTGGTCGCTCTACCGGATCGGGCGCGCTCGGCGGAATACATTCGCGCCGGTCAGTTCGCCGGCAAGCTCGGCAACGCTTACGAGCCATTCCTGGTCATGGGCAATCCGGACCAGCCTTCCGAGTTCACAGTGCCCAACCTTTCGTTGCCTACCGACATCACACTGGAGCGATTGGACGCCCGCCGCAATCTGCTGGGACAGATCGAACGGATGGACCGTTCGTTGGAACGAAGCGGGCAAGCGTATGACCAGCATCACGAGCGAGCGTATCGCATGCTGTCGAATTCCGTGCGCGACGGCGGTTTCGATCTGGCGCGGGAATCGCAGCGTACCCGTGATCGCTACGGCGACGATGTCAACGCGCAGAGCATGCTGATGGCACGCCGGCTCGTCGAGAGCGGCGTGCCCTTCGTTTCGGTGCAGTGGCAGCGCCGCAACCGAGAAGAACTGTGCAACAGCTGGGATACGCACCGCAACAACTTTCATTGTCTGCGGGCGTTGCTCCCTTGCCTCGATCAGGCATTCTCCGCCCTGATCGAGGACCTGACGCAGCGCGGTCTTCTGGATGACACGCTGGTCGTACTCATGAGCGAGATGGGACGCAAGACGCGTATCGGCGACCCGCGCGCCGGCGGCGAGAACGGCCGCGACCACTGGGTTCACTGCCATACCGTGCTATTCTCCGGAGGCGGTATCAAACGCGGCTTCGTCCTGGGCGCCTCCGACGACACCGCCTCCTATCCCGTGGATCGTCCAACCGGTCCCGAAGACCTGGCCGCCACCATCTATCACGCGCTCGGCATCACCGACCTGACTGCGCGAACACGCGAAGGCCAGCCGATCCACCTGCTAGACGACGGGGAGCCGATGCTCGCGTTGTTCGCCTAGCCGCTTGCTTCGCGTACCGGCCCGTTAGCCGGACGCGCAAGCGACGGATTTTCCGACTCCGTCGTTTGCGCGTCCGGCTAACAAATGACTTTTGCCGTCAAATTTGGCCGTTAGTCTCCCCTCCATGAACCGTCCTTCTTGCGCCGCCGGATTTCGCTTGGCTGACGGCGTTCGGCAGAGTATCATCCTCATAACGGCGTTTAGCTCAACGGAGATATCGAATGCGGCGTTTTGTGATGGCGTTTCTGCTGATGATCAGCCTCACCTTGATCGGCCTGCCTCTCGGCGTCACGGGCGAGAAGGACAAGCCAATCGGCCCGCTCGCGATCACCTATCACGGGCAATCGTTCTACACCGTCACGACCACCAAGGGCAAGGTCGTCGCGTTCGATCCGCATTACATCCTCGAATATCAACTCAACGAGGAAGCGCCGAAAAAAGCGGACGTCATTTGCGTGAGCCATAATCACAACGATCACACGCGCGTGCAGGTCTTCGAGAATCACAAGAAGGCGAAGATCTTCACCGGCCTCAAGGGCGCGAGCTTGAAAGCCGACTGGAACACCGTCAACGAGGAAGTCGGCGACATCAAGGTGCGCAGCGTCGGCGTCTATCACGACGACATGGAAGGCCTCCTGCGCGGCAAGAACGGCGTCTTCATTGTCGAGGTGGACGGCTGGCGCATTTGTCATCTGGGCGATCTCGGCCACATTCTCACGCCCGCTCAGGTCAAACGCATTGGGCCGGTCGATGTGCTGATGATTCCCGTCGGCGGCATCTACACGGTCAACGGCGCCGAGGCGAAGAAAATCGTCGATCAGATTAAACCCAAGGAATACGTCTTCCCGATGCACTACGGCACCAAGGTCTTCGACCCCGTGCTGACGGCCGAGGAGTTTCTCGACGCATTCCCCAAACGGCAGGTCGCCATCTCCGATGACAACGTGGTGAAGCTCAACAAGGACGATGCCCGGCCGCGGCCGCTCGTCGTACAGCTTCACTATTGGCCGAAGGAAGACAAGAAGAAGTGATCCAAGGAGCCGCGCACGAAGCAAGTGGCTTGGCGAAATCCGCTTGCTTTGTGTGCGGCTCTTTCACGGCAGATGCTCCGCGTCGGGTGAATCGTTCGCGATAGGCGCCTCGCTGGTATGCACGTCAACCGCCGCCTGTACCGCGTTGTCATTCGATTCCGCAGCGTCATCGTTGTCAAACCACTCGTGCCAGGGCACTTCCTGTGGTTCGCTCCCCGCGCCAGCGCCGAAGAGATCGGTGCGCACCGCCGCCTCATGTGAATATTCGGCGAGCTGACCGATTTGCACGAGTTCGGGCGGCGCGACCGGCAGTGCGAAACTCGTGGGCGTCGCACGCTGCTCTAGCGCGTCCACTTCGAGTTGGGCCGACTTGCGGATTTTCGTGGGCTTCCCAATACGTCGATATGCCGCGCGCATCCGTTCGAACATGACTCGCTCCCGGAGAAGGAATGATCGGTCATCTTCCTTTATCGGCACAATCGGTCGCGGAACTTCAACGGCCGCAGCGTCATTCTCACAACGGCGCGGGCAGATCCCGCCGGCTGAAGCTCAACCACGCGAATAAATAGCCCAGAACGCCGACGCCAAGCAGCACGCCCAGGTGGAACCAAATTGCCCCGTCGGCGAGCCAGTCGACGTTCTTGATCAGTCCTTGCGGCCGATAATGGTAGAAGATAGTGAAGGGCCGCAGCCAGCCGAGCCAATCCTCCCACATCTGCCCCAAGACGTTTACGAGGAACATGCCCAAGAAGAGCGAGATGGCGGTGCCCCAGACGCGCGCCCGCGATCGGCCTAACGACGATATGCCCATGGTGACGCCGCTCACCGAGAAGAGCAGCCCGGAGACGCACAGGAGCGCCGGCAGAAACCGCGCCGGGTCTATGCTGCCGTGCTCCAGGTCCTGTAAGCCCATCCACAAGGTGCCGAAGTAGGTCCCGCTCCACATTGCGGCGCACAGGCACGGAAACACGATTGTGTCGACGGCCAGATGGGCAAGGATGATTTGCGTGCGCCGGATCGGCTGCGCGAGGAGCAGCTCCATCGTGCCTCGGTCGATCTCGCCTGCGATGGCGTTGGCGGCCCGACCGAGCGCCCACATGCACAGGATCGTCAGCGTCAGCGGGTGAACGTACGAGATGGACATCATGTCGCCGGGCCGATCCAGCTCGATGCTATCGCCGCCGATGATCGCTTGCACCATCTGCCCCATCATCTCATTGGGCTTGAGCACAATGGCCTGCAGGAACTCCAGCGAGAGCCGCGCGCGTTGCAGGGCCGGGAGGATTTCCGTGGTCACTCGGCTCGTGATGCGCGACCAGAGGAGCTGGAAGAGAAACAGCAGCACCGCGACGACGATCCAGGCGACGCGAATGTCCCGCAGCAGCTTCAGGACGAGTACCCTGGTCATGATCGATCTCTCCAGGCGAGCCGACCCTTACAGGACTCGGCTTGCCACGCTTTCGATACGGCCTTCTTGCAGACGAAATATCAGGTCGCCGAGCTGGTCCGCCTCCGAACGGCTATGCGTGATGTGCAGAACCGTGACCTCCGCTTGCTTCGGCAATACCTTGAGCAATTCGATCATGCGTTCGCGCGTTTCCTCGTCCAGCGAGCTCAGAGGCTCATCCATCAGCAGGACGGGCGGATGATTCGCCAGTGCGCGTCCCAGGGCGATGCGCTGCGTCTCGCCGCCCGACAGCCCTACCGCTCGGCGATTCAGCAGATGGCCCAGTTGCAGCCAGCTCGCCAATTGCTCGACGCGTGCCTTGACGACCGCCGCCGGCTGGTTGCGAATCGTCAGAGCGAACGCCAGGTTGTCCCCGACGGTCATCGTCGTGAACAGCGCCCCGTCTTGCGGCACATAGCCGACGTTCCGCTCCGCCGGCGTCGCGTGCGTGACATCGCGGTCGTTCAGCATGATGCGCCCTGACGCAAAGGAGCGCAAGCCCGCGACCGCTTCGAGGATGGTCGTCTTGCCGCAACCTGTCTTGCCCATGAGGATGGCGTAACGGCCCTTGGGGATGTGCAGCGAGACGCTGTTCAAATGAAATGCGCCTTGCTTGAGACAGAGATTGTCCACGTCAATCATCGAGACCCCACAAAGATCAACCACGAAACTCACGAACGACACGAAAAGAATGCAATCAGACGATTTTTTTCGTGTCGTTCGTATGTTTCGTGGTTGATTGTATTAGACGAGTCCCGTGCCGCGCAGGCCGAGGGCGCGCGTGAGGACGAGGACGAAAACGCCGATCGCGATCATGAACAGCGCGACCGCGACCGCGCCGGGCAGGTCCGGGTCGCTGAAACGCAGCCAGACTGTCGTGGAGAGCACCTCGGTGAGGTTCGGCGTGGCGCCCGCGAAGATCATGATGGGGCCGAACTCCCCCAGCGCCCGCGCCCACGCCAGCGTGCCCGCAGTCAGCACGCCCTTGCGCGCTTCCGGCAAGACGATGCGCCAGAACGCCTGTGCCCTGGTGCAGCCCAGCGTCAAGGCGACCTGTTCCGTGCGCGGCGATGTCTGCTCGAACGTGATGCGCATGGTACGCACCGCGAACGCCGCCGACACCGAGAACTGGGCCAGGATCACGGCCGGGATGCGCAGCGAAATGCGCATGATGTTGGCGCGGAACCATTCGCCGATCGTGGTGTAGTCGAAGAGGATAAGCAGGCTCAAGCCCAGGACCAACGGCGGCAGCACGATCGGAATATCAAGGATCGTGTCCACGGCGGTCTTGCCCCAGAACTGCGTTCGCGCCAGGAGATATCCCATCGGCACCGCAACCCAGAGCGAGAGGATCGCGGTCACCGTGCACGAGATCAGCGTGAGATTGATCGAATAGCGAATCGCGGGATCATTGAGCGCGGCAAGCAGGTCGCCGGGCGTCGTGAAAAAAAAATCCGCGACGACCATGGCGACTATCAAGACGACATACGATCCGCCGAGAATCGACAGGCACAGGTAATACTTCCATTCTCGCAACGGAAACCTCGACGATAGGCCGCTTGCATGTTAGCCGGACGCGCAAGCGACGAAATTTCACAAAGTCCGTCGCTTGCGCGTCCGGCTAACGAAACGTTGAAATCGCTAATTTTTTACGCTCTTCGCGTCCCAGCCGAAACCGAGTTTCTCGAAACGCTCCTTCGATTCCTCCGTCTGCAGGTACTCCATCAGGCGTCGGCTCAGCTCCGGGTACTTGCTGCTCTTGGCGACGGCGATAGGCTGCGCCGGCGCGGCGCACGGGACGCCAGTGATCGGGATGCCGTCGAGCCGATTCGGATATGGCGTGATGTTGGTGCGATAGGCGACGACGACGTCGAGCGACCCCGCCAATAACTGGGCCACCAGAAAATCACCCGTCGGCGAACGCGCAACGATGTTGTTGACGACCTTGGCAAAGACCCCCGTGCGGATAAATGTCTCCTGTGTCAATTGCCCCAGAGCGCATTGATGCTCGTGGCCAACGCCCACGCGCAGCCCCTTCTGGCCCAGATCGGTGAGCTTGAGGATTTCTTTCGGATTTCCCTTGGGCACGACGATCATCAGTTGATTCGTGGTGACGTTGCTCGGCTCCTCGAATTTCTCCCGCACCTTGTCCATGAAGCTGGTGTCGCAGGCGAAGTAGAGATCGGGTACGTCGCTCACCTGCATCTGGCTGACGAGCAAGCCGCAACCATTGTAAACCCGCGTGATACGGACCTTCTCGCGTTTCTCGAATTCATCGAGAGCCTTCTGCAGTCCGGGACGCAGCATCGAGCCGGCGTAAATCGTCAACTCGCGTTGATCGTCCATCGCCTCGGCCTCGTCCACGTCGGAGTAGCCGGCCTTCTTGAGGTGGACCGCGCCCTTGTCCTTGGCACGCAGGAAGGCGATGAAACGCAAGGCGTGATCGCGCTGCGTCGTCGTTTTTACGACGGCGATCTGCACGCGGGCCTTGACGCTGTCGAGTTCCTTCAGCTTGACGATCTTGAGGTCCGGCTTCCTCTCGACGAGCACGTTGGCCAGGGCATCCCAGGTGATGCCGACATCGATCGAGCTCAAAAGGAGCTTATCGCCGATGCCGTTGACGTCGCCGACATGGATTGGTTTGGCCGTCTCGAGGCTGTCCCATAGACCGCGTCCTTGCAGCTCTTGCTTGGTGAGTTTACTGATGGCGGCGCCGGGACTGGCCACGCCGATGTTGCTCCCCAGCGCGATGAAATCGCTCCACGTCTTGATTTCCTTGGCGACCTTCGGATGGACGACAAGCACCGCGTGCATGCTCGCCACGTTTTTCACGTCGCTCACAAGGCTTTTCTTGTCGGCCAGGCGAATAAAGCTCTCGTCGGCCGGCAGGAAGAGATCGCCCTCTTTCGATGCCTCCATCCTTACAAGGAGCTCCTGCGATTTGCCCGAATGAAGAATAACCTTCTGCCCGTACGCAGTCTCATATTCCTTGCCAATAGTGTCCGCCACCTTGACCATGGCGGCGGCGCAGTAAATCTCAAGCGGAGGGGCGGCGTCCGGGGTGATCGGCGCGTAGTACGGTCGGCTGATCGTGTAGAGCGCGCCGCCGAGCGCGGCCAGCGCGAAGACCGACCCACCTATCAACACCAGAGCCGGAGAAAGACGCGCGAGCATGGCTTCATCCTAATCGTTTGGCCGTGATGCGCGGCGGAGCGCACGCGGAATCCGCGTCGATGATTGGCTGCCTTACCACGCTCTGTGCGTCGCGGCTAAACGGCAGGGCGCTCGATTTCTTCGGCGCCGCCGGCAGCATCGTCGGCAGATCCTTCGGCATGGCCATCGCTTCCTTGCCGTCGAAGAGCCGATCGAACATCTTGCGCCATTCCGCCGTCATCACCATATCGAGGCCGGGATTCAAATCCTTGATCTGACACGAGCACTCCCGGCACAAGAACTTCGTCACCTCAAGGATTTGATCGTCCGTGATTTCCTTCTTCGCCGCGCACAAACTGCCGAGCACCCGCCCGCGACCAAAGATCGGGAACACGATCGGCCCCTTCATTGTCAGCAATCGCTCCTCGGTGCCAAGAAGCAGACTCAGGAAGCCAGCCTCCTCGGCCTTGTTCCGATCGAGCACGAGCAGCGTGAACGACACCTTGAGCGGCAAAGGCAATTGCAGCTTCGGCCCGCTGTCGCTCTGCACGGGGAGTTTGATCTTTCTTTCAAGCGTGGCCAGCTCGCTCGTCAAGAGAGCGTGAATTGCTTCATCGGCCTTGCGATCATCGCTCGTCACCTGCACATACACGACGGAAGTTCCGCGCGCCAGATGCGCGAGCACCGCTTGCCGCAGCGGCGAGTCGGCGATGCTCTTGAGGTTCGCGAGATTGCACGGCCCGTTGAAGGCGGACGGCTCGGTCGGGTCGGCGCCGGCATAGCGAATGAGCATCCACGGGCCTTGATCCTTTTTGCCTTCGCGTTCCCACAGCTTCATCACCTTGGGCGCGACTTTGCCCGCGAGATTGATGCGGTTGATTTCCAGGTTGAGTTTGTTCGGGAATTCGCCGAACAGCTTGAGCGTCTCGTCCAGTTCCTTCGGCAACGGGCCGTTATGAAAGACGAGCACCTCGGCCGGCGTGAGATCCCATTTCTCGAGGGCATAGCGAAACACGGGGATGGTGCATGCCCGCGCGGGTTGAGGGAGCAAGAGTGCAATCCCGACAAGCGTGAATGGGAGAATGCGTTTCATGGGAGACCGCCCAGGTTAGAAATCGGTCGGGTGGGAGTTTTGGGGCCAAACTCATTCTAACGTGAGGAGAGGTCATACGTCAATTTGTTCCTTGAGAACCTTCCTGAAAGTTTCCGTGTCAAGTGTGCCGTAGAATGTTAAGAGCATTTCGCCCCTCTCCGCCAAGGGAGAGAGGCGTGAAAAAAGTGCGAACGGAACACGATCAGGGCCCCGAACTTGCGTTCGATGATTACGCCGAGTGCTGATTCAAAGGGAGTCTCCGATGCGGCTTTTTGGCATCGTTGTCGTTACGGTGGGCATCTTGGGCACGACCGCTCGTGCCGTGGCCGATGATCCGGTTGGTGTTCTGAAAGTCGAACAGAAGAAGGCCAAAGAGAAAGCCAAACACGAGTTTCTCCCTTATGCGCCGCGCGAAGGGGATCTCGTTTTCTACGACGACCGCAACCCCGTCTGGACTGCGCTCTTCGCCTACGCCGGCACCGGACCACCGTTGCATATGGGGATTGTGGTCAAAAAATCCAACCGCAGGCTCGCGATCCTCGAAGCGGGGCCGGACGACACCGTGCGCGTCGAGTTGCTCGATCTTGATAAGCGGTTGCCGCAGTTTCACAAGGACTTTGACGGCCCGATTACGATCCGCCGCTGCAAGAGGGCATTGGGGGACGCAGAATCGAAGGCGTTGACGAAGTTCGCCGAGGCGCAGGCCGGCAAGCGTTACGCGATCGGCAGGCTGTTGCTGCAAGGCACGTCGCTTCGCACGCGCGGGCCCTTGCGCGAGATGGTCCTCGGCAGCACGCAGCTCGACCGCGATAGCTGGATCTGTTCGGAACTGTCGGTCGCGGCCGGCACCGTCGCGAAGCTATTCGATCCGAAGGTCGTTTATGCCAACGTCGCCTATCCACGCGACCTCGTCAACAATGAGCGCTACAAACTCGACGCCACCTGGCATGACGCGGCGTTGTGGCTGCCGAAGCGGCCGTAGCGTCGCATCCCAAAAAAGCTCACACAAAGGCGCAATATCGCAAAGAAATCAAGAATTCGGCGACCGTGAGTGCCGCAAGCATTCGGCGTGTCAAACCTGACATTACTTTGCGCCATTGCGTGAGATTATTTTTGCCGTCTGGTCGTCTCGCTTGCTAAGATTATTTGCTTGACATCTTAGCCTGTTGCGGAAACGCTAACAGCTTGGAACATCATCGACTTTTTCTCAGGAAACGCCAAATGAAAAAGATACCCCCCTTCATCGGGCTCGCCGCGCTTGCCTTGACGCCGCTGTTCTTGCTGCAATCTTCTCCCGCCGCGCAAGGGAGCGCGAAAGCGCCGGTTCCCCAGGAGGCGGCGCAGGCCAAGGCCCAGAAGCTGGTTCTCGACATCTTCGGCCGCGATTACGAGAAGGCGACGACCAACGAGTCGAAATCGCGTCTCGCGTCGACGCTCTTGCAACAAGGCAAGGAGGTCAAGGACGACGCCGCGGTGCGCTTCATCTGCTTCCGCGAGGCGCGCGATCTGGCGGCCAAGGCGGGAGATGTCAATCTCGCCATGCTCGCCATCGATGAGATCAACCGCCTCTATGAAGTCGATGCGCTTCTGCTCAAGGCGGACGTCCTCGGCCTGGCTGTCGCGTCGGCCACCGAGAAGGAGACGGGGTTGGCGCTGGTGGATGTCATCCGCCCGCTATTGGCCGAGGCGATTGATCTCGATCACTACAAAGTCGCCTACCAGCTCGGCGACACGATCATCAACGCCGCGAAAAAGGCGCGCAGCCCGAGCCTGGTGCTCGAACTTCAGAAGCGCGTTGACGAGATCAAGATGACGGAAAAGGCGTTCGCCAAACTGCAAGGCTTTCTTGATCGCGTCGCCAAGGACGCCAACGACGGCGAGGCCAATCGCGAGCTTGGCAAATACTTCGGCTATCAGAAGAAACGCTGGACGAAAGCGCTCGCCTACTTCGCCAATTGCGATGACAAGACGCTCAAGGAACGCGCACGCCAGGATCTCGCCGATCCGAAGAACGCCAAGGATCAATCGGCGCTCGCTGATGAGTGGTGGGAGCTGGCGGCGACGGAAAACGGCCAGGCGAAGCTGGCGCTGCAGATGCGCGCGATGCACTGGTACGAGAAAGCGCTGCCCACGTTGGCCGGGCTGAATCGCACCAAGGCGCAGAAGCGCATCGACATCGTGCAGGACCAGCTATCGGGGAACACGACAGTGGTCGTGCCGGCCGCCGGCCCCGTGGGGGAGATCCGCAAGTTCGAGGGGCACGCCGACGAAATCAAAGGCGTGGCGTTGTCGCACGACGGCCGCTACGCCGCCTCGGCCGGACGCGATCAGACGGTGCGCGTCTGGGACCTCGCCGCCAAGGAGACCAAGGAGGCGTACGCACTGCGCGGGCACACCAAGGAGGTCTGGGCGGTAGCGTTTCATCCCAACAATCGCTACATCCTCTCCGCCAGCTGGGACGCCACGGCGCGCATGTGGGATTTCAAGGCGGCGAATGAAGTCAAGCGTTTCGCCCATACCAAGGACGTCAACTGCTTGGCCCTGTCACGCGACGCCAACACGATGCTGAGCGGTTGCGATGATGAGAAAATCTACCTATGGGATGTCAACACCGGCCAGGAGATCCGCCGCTATCCCGGCCACTCCAACTACGTCTACGCCGTTGCCTTCTCGCCCGATGGTCGCTACGTCGCGTCGGGGGGCGTCGATAAGTCGGTGCGCGTGTTCGACCTCGCGACCGGCCAAACAGTCAAGACGTTCGACGGGCATAACGAATCGGTCACGAACGTGGCCTTCCTGGCGGATAGCCGTTATGTGGTGTCGTCGGGCGATTCGGTCATCCGCGTGTGGGACCTCCAGACGGGCAAAGAGGCCCGGCGTTTCGAGGGGCAACATCAAGGCCGCATCCCGGCGATGGCGCTGTCGTCGGACGGCCGACGCCTGTTGACGGGGGGCGACGACCGCACGATCAAGCTGTGGGACGCGCTGACGGGCAAGATGATCCAGAGCTTCGCCGGGCATTCGGACACGATCACGTGCGTGGCGTTCTCGCCGGACGGCCGCCGCGCCGTTTCGGGCGGTTACGACCGCACGGTGCGCATCTGGGGGCTGCCGGCGCGCTGAACACAGGTCGTGTTTCCAATGAGCCACGCAAGAAGAAAACGCCGGGCGACCGCTTACTTCGAGCGCGGCTCCAGTATGAAAAATCACTCCAGATTGCCTTTTCTCTTTACTTGCTCTTGATGACAAGATAGAAGTGATAGGGTAACCCGCCATCCAGTCCCCATGGGACTATCGCTATCTTCCGCAACCGTTTTTTCGCCGAGGAAGGAATGACGCCGATGCCGCGCCGGGAAATAGTCCTGGGCCTCCTCCTGCTCGTGGGAATCGACGGCCCTTCCGCACGGGCGCAAGAGGAAACCAAGCGCCCATCCGAGCCGCAATTCAGCCGCCATGTCGTACCGCTCTTCAGTCGGCTGGGCTGCAACGCTGGCACGTGTCACGGCGCGGTTAAGGGACAGAACGGCTTTCGTCTCACGCTATTCGGCGCCGACCCCGCTCTCGACCACGTGCGGCTCGTCCGCGAGTACAGTGGCCGGCGTTTGAACTTCAATGACCCGGACGCGAGTTTGCTCCTGCTCAAGGCGACCGGGCAGATTCCGCATCAAGGCGGCAAACGCCTCGACTTCGGCAGCCCTGAATACCAACTCTTGCGCAGGTGGATCACCTCCGGCGCGCGTCTCGATCAGCCCGAGCTTTCGATGTCGCCGCGTTTGACGGTTGTCCCGCCGAGCCGGGCGTTGAAACCCGGCGAGACGTTTCGCTTCCAGGTGCAAGCTGTTTTCCCCGACAAGACGACCGAGGACATCACCGCGTTCTGCACCTTCGAGTCGCGCGACACCGCCGTCGCCCAGGTCGAGGCGTCCGGTAAGGTGACGGCGCTCGGCGTTGGCGACACGATCCTGCTGGCGCGTTATCGCGGCGACCCGGTCATGGCGAACATTCTCGTCCCCGGCGAGCCGAAGGGAAATTTCCCACTGGTCAAGGAAGCCAACTTCATCGATAGGCACGTCCTCGACCGGCTACGCCGGCTCAACATCCACCCGGCCGAACCGTGCGACGATGTGACGTTCCTGCGCCGCGTCAGTCTCGATGTCACGGGCGCGTTGCCGACGCCGGATGACGTGCGCGCGTTCCGCGCCGACAAATCGGCCAACAAGCGTGCCAAGAAGATCGACGAGCTGTTGAATCGCCCAGGCTACTCGGCATTGTGGGCGACGAAGTTCAGCGACATCCTGCGGCCCGCGAATTTCGATCTCAAGAACGGCTTCAACGAAAACGCCAGCGCGCGCCGCTCCTACGAATGGCTGCGAGCGCGGATGCAAGAGAACGTTCCCTATGATCATCTCGTGGAACGGATCCTCCTGGCCACCAGCACCGACGGGCGCGCCGCCGCCAACTGGGTGCAGGAAGTCCAGGGTTATCTCGCCGAAGACGCCAACAAGAATCCGGACCTCAAAGCCTATGGCACAAGACGCACACTTGATTTGTACTGGCAACGCCCAAGCGCCGCGGGTGTCAAAGGAACGTTGCAGATCGCGCATGCCTTCCTTGGCCTGCGCATGGAGTGCGCACAGTGCCATCGCCATCCCAACGACATCTGGCAGCAGGACGACCTCTTGAGCTTCGCCAACTTCTTCATGCCGATCGGCGGCGCCGGCGCGGCGGGCGCTGCTTCGCCCGAAGTCAGCAAGCAACTCGACGAGCTGACGATGCAGGCCAAGCAGTTCCGTGAGCAGACCAAGAAGCTCATGGAAAAAGCCAAGGACAAATCGCTCAACAAAGAGGACGCGGCCAAGCTGAAGGAAGAAATCAAGATCGCGGGCGACAAGGCGAAGTCTTTCGAGGACATCGCCAAACGGCTCAAGGGGACCGAAGTGCGCGTCCTGAGCAAGTCGCCGTTCGCCAGCGTCAGCAATACGCTCGGCAACCAGAAGTCGGAGACCCTACGGCTCCTCGGCGAGAAGCAAACGATGACGGTTCCGGCGGGACAAGATCCGCGTGCCGTCGTCATGACCTGGCTGCGCCGGCCGGACAATCCGTACTTTGCCAGGGCGATGGTCAATCGCGTCTGGGCTCATTACTTTGGCCGCGGCGTCATCGATCCGCCCGATCATCTCTCGCCCTTCAATCCGGCGACGCATCCCGAATTGCTGGCCGAACTGTCCGCGGACTTCATCAAACACGACTACGATCTGAAATATCTGCATCGGCTCATCCTCAATAGCCGAACCTATCAGCAGAGCGCCAAGACCAACGCGACCAACAAGCACGACACGGCCAACTACGCGTCGTTCTACTTGCGGCGCCTGCCCGCAGAGGTGCTGGTCGATGCAGTCAATCACGCGACGCTCGGCAAGGAGACGTACCCGCCGGAGCTATTCGTGCCGCCGGGGGCGCTGGCCGTCGAGGTCGCGGGCAGTACAGGCAGCGAAAAATTGAAGGCGACGCTGCACTACGCCTTCCATATTTTCGGCCGACCGTCGCGCAGCGCCGACGTGCAATGCGATTGCGAGCGCGACGCCACGGTTTCCGTCGTGCAAGCGCTCTTCCTGGCAAATCACCCGACGATCCAGGCGAAGATCGCCGCGGTTGACGGCCGTGTTGCGAAGATCGCGAAGGATCAACCGGACGCCGCGAAGGCGATCGAGGAGTTATACCTGTGGACGTTGAGCCGGCCGCCTTCGGAAGCCGAGGTGCAAGCGTGCATTGGATACATCAAGGCAAGTCCGTCGCAGCAGAAAGGGCTTGAAGATGTGTTGTGGAGCCTGTTGAATACCAGGGAGTTTCAGTTAAATCATTAAGCGAGCACGAAAGATGCCAATTCGACGCCGGACATTCCTCAAGAGCATGGGCGCCTCGGCGTTTGCCGCCCCCTTGCTGCTGCCCGCGCGCCTCTGGTCGAGCCAGGACCGTCCACAACAACCAGACCGGCGCCTGGAAAACCCGTTCGTCGGTGCGACTTTCTATCGCAATGTCGATTACGTGGCTGCGGTCACCGCCGCCGCCCAGCGTCAGGAGGGCAGGTTGAGCCAGCAAATGAGGCTCGTGGCGAACTATCCTACCTTCGTCTGGATGGACAGCATCGCCGCAGTCACTGGCGGCAACGGCTATCCGCGCGGACTGGCGGGCCATCTCGATCAGGCCCTGGAACAACGCGCCAACGCGATCGGCCTCGTGATCTACAATCTCCCCAACCGCGATTGCGCCGCCCTGGCCTCCAATGGCGAACTGCACATCGCCCGCAATGGCCTCAACCGCTACCGCACCGACTACATCGATGCGATCTTCAACATCATCCGGCAGCCGCGCTATGCCGGCTTGCGCGTAGTCATGGTCATCGAGCCCGACTCGCTGCCCAATCTGATCACCAACCGGAATGTCGGCAGTTGTCGAGAAGCCAGTGAATCCGGCGCCTACGTCGAGGGCGTCCAGTACGCCATCAGCACGCTGCGTTCCATCAACAACACCTACGCCTATGTCGACGTGGGGCACGCCGGCTGGATGGGCTGGCCGGCAAACTTCAATCCCTTCGTCGATCTGCTCAAACGCGTCGGCGCCGGCATTCGGGGCGGCAATAGCAAGGTGGACGGCTTCATCAGTAACACAGCCAACTATAACCCGTTCACCGAGCCCTACATGACCGCCAACCAGATGATCGGCGGGCAGCCGGTTCGCTCGCTGCAAGGCTGGTACGACTGGAACGACCACATCGACGAACAGAGCTACGCCACCGCTCTGCGCACTGCTCTCACGCGCGGCAACAACGCGTATTCGGCCAGTGTGGGCCTGCTGCTCGACACGTCGCGCAATGGCTGGGGAGGTCCGAATCGGCCGGCGCGGGCGAGTGCCGCCAACGACCTGCGGACGTTCGTGCGGGCGACCACCATCGACCGTCGCATCCACAAGGGGAACTGGGGCAACCAGGATGGGGCCGGCATTGGCGCCAGACCCGTCGCGAATCCCGCTGCCAACTATCATGCCTTTGTCTGGGTGAAACCGCCGGGAGAATCCGACGGCTCCAGTCGGCTGATCCCCACCGGGCCCGAGAATCCTCTCGGCAGGGGGTTCGATCGGATGTGTGATCCCATCTACCGCGGCAATGCCCTCAACGGCAACAACGCGAGCGGCGCCTTGCCGGATGCGCCGGTTGCCGGTCGTTGGTTTCAGGCCCAGTTTGTCCAGTTGGTACAGAATGCTTTTCCGGCGTTTGAGCCTGGCGAAAACTGACCGGATGCACGATGATGTTAATGGTAACTCTTCGCGTTTCACGTTTCGCGCTTTTCATGACACACACGTGGAAAGGAATACGGGAAACGCGGGAAATGCGAAAACCGCCCATCAAACCAGAGTTGGGCAGTCGGGTTTGAAGTTTCAATGGTTCCATCTTGGGGGGATGTCATGCTGCAAGGTTGCGAAAACTACCGCCAGTGCGATCGCCGTGATTTCCTGCGTGTCGGCGGCGCGGGGTTGTTCGGCTTGACCTTCGCGGACTTCTTCCGCGCTCAGGCTGCCGGTCCCGCGCCGCGCGCACGCAGCATGATCCTGATCTGGCTCGCGGGCGGGCCGCCGCATCAGGATATGTTCGACATGAAGCCCGACACGCCGCCCCCCTTCGGCAGCGAGCTGCGGCCCACGCGCACCAACGTGCCCGGCATCGACTTCTGCGATCTGATGCCGCGCCTCGCGCAGATGGCCGATAAGTTCTCCATCCTGCGCTCCGTCGGCATCGGCAACGAACGCTGGGAACACTCCGGCGGCCTCTACTGGCTCTCGGGAAATCCGCGCAACCGTACCACCGTGCAGTACCCTATGATCGGCAGCGTTCTAGCCAAGGAACGCCCCGCCCGGCCTGGCATCCCCAGCTTCGTCGGCTTCGGGCACTACTACGACTCCGGCGATTCGGCCGGCGATCTGCGCAACAACTACCTCGGCCCGGCCTACGATCCGATGATCTTCCAGCCTGGCAACCCGCGCGATGAGGTCGGCGCCATGCTCGCGCCGCCCGCTCATCTCGATCTGTCCGGCATGCAGCGGCGCGAAGGCCTGTTGCAATCGCTCGACACGCAGATTCGCGGCCTCGACGCGCAAGAGCACCTCATCTCCGGCATGGATCGCTTTCAGCAGAGTGCCTTCGACATGCTGCGCTCGCCGCGCCTGCGCCAGGCCGCCGATCCGCGCCAGTTCCCCGCCCGCCTGCTCGATCGCTATGGCCGCAATACGCAAGGAACCAGCGCCCTGGCCGCGTGCCGGCTCGTTGAAGCAGGCGTGCCGTTCGTGTTCGTCCCCTGGCCGGGCTGGGATTATCACGGCAGCGTCACCAATGCGTGCAAGAACAGCCTGCCCGTCCTCGACGCGATGGTGTCGAGCCTCGTGCAAGACCTGCACGACCGGGGCCTGCTCGAAACGACCATCGTCACCGTGCTCGGCGAGATGGGCCGCAACCGCATCTATCAAGACTCCGCCTACTCCGGCCCCCCCGGCCGCGATCACTGGGGCACGACGCAGTTCGTCCTCGTCGCCGGCGGCGGCTTCCGGCAAGGCATGGTCCTGGGCGCGACCGATCGCACGTCCTTGCACGTCGTCGACAAGTACTACTCGCCGATCAGCTACGGACGCACGCTCTATCACCTGCTCGGCGTTGATCCCGACAAGGAGCTTTACACGACCAACGGTCGTCCGGTGCGCATCTCCGAGGACGCGCCGCTTATTCGCGAAATCATGGCGTGATTCGCAGTTCGTGGCGGCAAGATTCCAATCTTGCCGCCTTTAGTTTCCTATCGAAGTTCCTCTCGCCTGCCTTAGAGCCTTAAAAGAACACACCAGATTTTTCTTGACAGGCGCTCAGGCTCCGGTCTAGGATCAATTTCCGTTCATCTCGGGCTCCATTTGCAACACGGAGTTCGTCCAATGCGTTCCCTCCTATTCCGTTGCGTCTTGAACCTCTTCACAGCGAGCCCGCAATCACGCAAGCAATCCCAAGTACGGCTCCGAGTTGAAAAGTTGGAAGACCGGACTATGGAACCTCGGGCACCTTCTGGAACGGCTGACAACAGCTACCAACAGGCTTGCAAGTTTTTAATGGTAAGTTGCAACGCACTTTTGTGATGGCACACGCATGAGGATATCGAGAACCGAGTCTAAATTCGGGGCACCAATATGCTTCCCAGCAACCGACCTTTCGTATTGGCTCTCGTTTGTTGCCTCTGGGTGCTAAATTGCAGCGAGAGTTTTCTCGCGGCTCAGGACTCCAAGGCAGATCCGGCGAAAGACCCACAGCGAACACTGATTGCCAAGGAAAAGTACCGCTATTCGGTGTCGCGCGCCGACAGGCCAGGCATTGTCGTGTTCAGCCCGGACGGAGAGCTGTTTGCCGCGCGAGACAAGGGAACAATCGTCCTTTGGGAAACTCTCTCGGGAAAAGAGAGGATCCGCCTTGAAGCCAACCAGGCCTTTGGGCCGATCGCTTTCGTGCCTGAACACGAACACCTGGTCGGGGGTTACCACGGCCAGTTAAAACGATTCGACATTGCAACAGGCCGAGAAATTTCCTCGATTGCCGTAGGGAAATACGAAGCGTTCCACGGCTTCCTTCCCGGTGGAAAGCAGTTCCTTGGTTATTCGAACGGGAAGATTCAGGTCCGCGACGCCAAAGCGGGCGATGTTCTTCGCGAGTTTCGCATCCTCGAAAGGGTTTTCTTGGGTTCAGGGCGGACCGTTCTCAGCGAGGATTGCAAACTGCTGGCGAATGTCATTACCGACGATAGAACGATCAAGATTTGGCGTGTCGAATCCGGCAAGGAAGTCGTTACCTTGAAGGGACACGCGGATCGTATCGTAGGCGTTTGTTTCAATCCTTCCGGGAAAAGGATCGCCAGCGCGAGTGCGGATAAGACCATCAGGATTTGGGACACGCAAACCGGGGAAACGATTCACAAGATTTCGCTTCCCGAACTGGGCCTCCAGGTTGTATTCAGTCCAGATGGCAAACGGTTGGCGGTCGGCTCGGCCGGTAAGAAAAGCCGAATCTCGATTTACGACACCACCACCTGGCAGGAGCTCGCGGTATGGGAAGCGAAGTTCGAATGCTCCCGGAATCTCGCCTTCAGTCCGCAGGGCAACTTACTGGCCAGCGGCGGCGGTAGTTTTGTGCAAGTCTGGGAGCTTTCCGCGGGAAAAAGTCCACCCAATGACAAGAACGCGCCACCAGAGAAGAAACCGGGCGAGAGCTAAACTGAGTTTGAAAATCGGGGCACCAATATGCTTTCCACCAACCGAGGTATCATACTCGCTGTCGTTTCTTGCCTCTGGGTTCTGACTAGCAGCGAGAATTATCTTGCGGCTCAGGATCCCAACGCAAAGCCAGTGGAAGAGGCGCGGCAAACGGTAATTGCCAAGGAAAAATACCGTTATGAAGTATCGCGCGCCTCGTGGCCAGGCACGGTAACATTCAGCCCGGACGGAAAACTTCTTGCTGCTCGAGATAAGGGAACGATCGTACTTTGGGAAACCTCATCGGGAAAAGAGAGAATCCGCCTTGAAGCTAACCAGCCATCCGGGTCGGTAGTTTTTGTGCCTCAGAGCGGCGACGTGGTCGGGAGCTACCGCGGCTTCAAACGATTCGACCCCGTATCGGGCCGAGAGGTTTCCTCGATCTCCTTGCCGAAGGGCGAGGGTTTCCGGTCTTTTCTTCCCAGCGGAAAGCAATTTCTCAGTTATTCAAATGGAATCATCCATGTCCGCGATGCCAAAGCGGGCGATTTGCTTCGCGAATTTCGCATTCTCGACAAATTTTTCTTGGGTTCCGGGCTGACCGTTCTTAGCGAGGATCGCAAGCTGCTCGCGAATGTCATTACCGACGAGCGAACGATCAAGATTTGGCGTGTCGAATCCGGCGACGAACTCACGACCTTGAAAGGGCACTCGGACCGTATTCAAGGAGCTTGTTTCAGCCCTTCCGGGAAATCAATCGCATCTACGGGCTGGGACAAGACGGTCAGGATTTGGGATACCCAAACCGGAAATACGATCCAAAAGATTTCGCTTCCCGAACTCGGGCTCCAGGTTGAATTCAGTCCGAATGGCAAACGGTTGGCGGTCGGCTCGGCCGGTAAGAAAAGCCGAATCTCGATTTACGACACCACCACCTGGCAGGAGCTCGCGGTATGGGAAGCGAAGTTCGAATGCTCCCGGAATCTCGCCTTCAATCCGCAGGGCAACTTACTGGCCAGCGCCGGCGGTAGTTTTGTGCAAGTCTGGGAGCTTTCCGCGGGAAAAAGTCCACCCAATGACAAGAACGCGCCACTTGAGATAATACCGGGCGAGAGGTAAACTGAGTCTGAAAATCGGGGCACCAATATGCTTTCCACCAACCGACGTATCGTATTGGCTCTCGTTTTTTGCCTCATGGTCCTCAGTCGCAGCGAGAGCCCAATTGCGGCTCAGGCCGCCAAACTGAAATACGAATTCGAGCGTCTTCCCCAGACGAAACGCGGCCTCTTCAGCACGCCCGTCTTTAGTCCCGATGGACAACTCCTCGCTGCGCCCAGCACCGCAGGAACGGTCGTGGTCTGGGATTTGTCCTCGGGAAAAGTGAAGCTTCGCATCGAGTACGGCAAGAACGACTTGATACACAGGCCGGCTTTCTCGCCCGATGGCGCCTGTCTCTATGCGATAGTGAATGAATTTGGCGCCGACGGCGACCTCTACGCCCAGGACGGAATTGTGGCGATGGTTCATTGGTTCGATGCCCTATTGGCTCAAGAGATCGACCTTATCTCAGCGCAGGTTGCCTGGATTGAGAGTTTAGGCGCTTATCAAAATTACCTTCCAACAGATACTGCACACGCTAATCTGGTTAACGCTATCACGAACTTGCTCATGGACGCGGGGCAATCGCTGCGCGAGTTGTTCGGTTGAAGGATTGTCTAGAGCCTTGTTCGTTTGCTCGGCCGTAGTGGTCGGTGCGATAGCCGATGAAGTTATTCGCTTGGAGATGTTCATGCACGTCGGTCCGTGTGCGCTCTTTGCTCTTCGTCGCAGCCTAACCCCTACGTACACACTGACAGGAAACCAAGGTATTCGGATCACGGCCGCCTCTGTAATTCATCAGGCCTGGTTCGCGTTCCAACCGACTGCCAAGGTAAAAACTCCCATGTACAAACGACTCAGTATCTGTAACGTGGTCCTACTCGCCTCTGCTGCCATCGCCTGTAGCCAGGAACGTCCCTTGGGAACTCGACTCACGCCGCAGCCGTATCAGACGGGCCGTTCGGTCGTCATGGCCAAGAACGGCATGGTCGCGACCAGCCAGACGCTGGCGACGCAAATCGGGCTGGATGTACTGCGCAAAGGCGGCACGGCCGTGGACGCCGCCATCGCCGCCAATGCCGCCCTGGGGTTGATGGAGCCGATGTCGTGCGGCATCGGCGGCGATCTGTTCGCCATCGTCTGGGACAACAAGTCGCAGAAGTTGTACGGTCTCAACGCCAGCGGCCGTTCGCCCTACAGGGCGACGCGCGATTACCTCAAGGCGCACAAGCTGAAAGAGATTCCCACCTACGGCCCGCTATCCTGGTCAGTGCCAGGCTGCGTTTCGGGATGGGACGAATTGCACAGGAAGTTCGGCAAGTTGCCGTTCAGAGACATTCTCGCTGCGACGATCGAGTACGCCAACGACGGCTTCCCGGTTACGGAGGTGATAGCCGGTTCATGGGCCAAATCCAAGACGCCGTTGAGCAAGTCGCCCGACGCCTTCGCGACCTATTTCCCCGACGGCAAGGCGCCCAAGGCCGGCGACGTGTTCAAGAACCCGAACCTGGGCCGCGTGTACAAGGCGATCGCCGACGACGGACCACAGGTCTTTTACAAGGGCGGCGTGGCCAAGAAGATCGTCGCTTATTCAGCCAAGGTGGACGGCCTATTCACGATGAAGGACTTCGCCGATCACACGTCCACATGGGTCGAGCCGGTGAGCACGACCTACCGCGGCTACCAGGTCTGGGAGTTGCCGCCGCCGGGGCAGGGGATCGCGGTTTTGCAGATGCTCAACATCCTGTCGAGCTACAACCTCAAGAAGATGGGGCCGCAGTCGGCGGATTACTGGCACGTGTTCGTGGAGGCCAAGAAGCTCGCGTACGCCGACCGGGCCCGCTTCTACGCCGACCCCGATTTCGTCAAGCTGCCGACCGCTGAATTGATCTCGATGGCTTACGCCGACAAACGCCGCAAGCTGATCGACATGGACAAGGCTCGCACCGACCATCCCGCCGGCGATCCGAAGCTGGCGACCAGCGACACGATTTATCTGACGGTGGTGGACAAGGATCGCAACTGCGTGTCGTTCATCCAGTCGAACTACCACGGCTTCGGCAGCCATCACGTGCCCGGCGATCTCGGCTTCGCTCTGCAGAACCGCGGCAACCTGTTCGCCCTCGATGACAAGCACCTCAATCGCCTGGAGCCGCACAAACGACCGTTTCACACAATCATCCCCGCCATGGTGACCAAGGACGACAAACCGTATCTGGTCTTCGGCGTCATGGGAGGCGACTATCAGGTGCAAGGCCACGCACAAGTGCTTATCAATATGCTCGACTTTGGCATGAACGTGCAAGAAGCCGGCGAGGCCCCACGCATCGAGCACATCGGTTCGCCGACGCCCACCGGTAAACCCGGCGACCCCAAAGGCGGCACGATCAAAGCCGAACGCGGCATCCCGACGGCGGTTCTGCGCGACCTGGAGCGGCGCGGCCACCAGGTCAATGTCGAAGGCACCAATGGCGGCGGCTATCAAGCGATCCTCATCGACCCGCGCACCGGCATGCTGCACGGCGGCTCGGAGGCGCGTAAAGACGGCTGTGCCGCGGGATATTAGCGGCATGCGGAGGAATCCCATGTTTGGCAGATTCATCACCTTCTTGCGTCGTCTCGTTCCTGCGTCGTCCAAGCCCAAGGCGGCGCAGGAAACCCCTTCGTCGAAGGAGCGCCGCGTATGGGTTCGCTACGCCGTCCGAGCGGAGGTGAAGGCGCGGCTCGCTTCCAGGAAAACGGGAAAACTCCTCGCCGCTGTTCTGCGTGACGTCTCGGCCGGCGGCGCGTGCCTGCTCGTGGACGAACCGCTCAAGGTCGGTCAATCGGTATCCGTGGAGTGGTACAACGACGCCTACAGCAAGCTCACGTTGGCCGTGCGCATCGTGCGCGTCGCGGCCGCAGGCGACGGGCACTGGTCGCTCGGCTGCGCCTTCAGTCAGGAACTCGAGGCCGAGGAGCTGGCGAGCCTGGAAACGCAAAAGGTCCAGGCGGCGCCGGAAGACCAACGTGAGTGGGTCCGCTATCCGTCGACCCACCGGGCCAGCTTTCGCCTCCACGCCGATTCGGCAAGCGAATATCAACCCTCGCGCGTCGTCAATATCTCTGCGCACGGAATGCGCCTCGTGGTCGAAAGGCCCCTCGCAGCGAATACGCTCCTGAGCGTGAACCTCCTCGACAAGGACGGCCGCAAAGTCTGCTTGATCGTGGCACGCGTGATACATTCGATGCTTCTGCTGGCGAGCAAGCACGTTGTTGGCTGCCATTTCGTGCGCGAGTTGAGCGACGCGGAGCTGGAATTGCTGGTGTAGCGTGGGTGCGCATGTTGGCGCGCTCCACGTCGAGTTCCAGGGACTCCTCGGCGCCATTCGATTCACGCCGGTGTCGCAGCTTGAAAGAGGCGCTCCCTTGGTCGTGGTTTGTTGGCATAGATTCAGCGTTCAAGCCTTAATGCCGGCCCAGGAGCGAGGGTGACGAAATGCGAAGATCGGAGTGCATGGTACCTGTCAGCAGTACCAACTCGGCGCGGTAAATGTTACAACAAGCGTCTCCCCCTCTCCCGCTGTACTCGCCTGAATACGGGGAAGAAGAGAGAAAGACGAAAACACCGATCGCACTTGCAGTCATCCTGGAAACGCGCATAATGAACTCGTCGGACCATCGCCCAATTCTCATACCACGCGGACATGGCGCATGGCTGACAAACCCTGCTTGCTCGTGGTCGATGACGAGCCTGACCTTGTGCAGAGCGTGTCGGATCTCCTGCGCTGGGACTATCGTGTTCTCGGCGCGACGCGTGCCAGCGAAGGGCTGGCGCTCATGGACAGAGAGCGCGTCCACATCGTCATGAGCGATCAACGCATGCCGGAGATGACGGGCGTCGAAATGCTGCGCCGCGTTCGTGCATCCCACCCCGACGCCGTACGGCTGCTCTTCACTGCCTATTCCGACATGGACGCAGTCATCGACGCCATCAATCAAGGCAACGTCTATCGCTACATCTCCAAGCCGTGGGAAGTCGAGGAACTGAAAGCCACGCTCAGGCAAGCGTACGCCTACTATCAGCTTCAGGAAGAACGGCGCACGCTCCTGCTGGAATTGCAGGCGAAGAATGTGATGTTGATGAAAGTGAACACCGACTTGCTTCGCGCCAACGAATTGAAGAAGGCGTTCATCAAGGTCGCGAGCCACGAGCTGCGCACGCCATTGACGATCTTGCTGGGCCTGTCCGAACATGCGGTGCGAATGCTGAAGCCGCAGCCTGAGCTGCACGCGCTTGCGGACAAGGTTCGCCTGGCCGGCAATCGGTTGAGCGAGCGCGTCGATCAGATGGTGAAAATGTTGCTGGCCGAGCAATTTGAGCGCACCCTGAACCCCCAGGATGTCGCCGCGGCTGAGCTGATTCGCACTGCCGCCGCCGAGATCGGCCAGTTCGTGGCGATGAGGCAACAGAAGTTGGACGTGGTGCTGCCGGACGATCTCGGCACGATACACGTCGAGCCGGACAAGATCCGCGACAGCCTGGTGCAGTTGCTCGTCAACGCCGTCAAGTTCACGCCGAACGGCGGTACGATCCGCCTGGCGGCCAATCGGCTCCCCTCTCTTTCTGGGAGAGGGGCTGGGGGTGAGGGCGGGGCCAAACTGCGCATCACGGTCACGGACACGGGTATGGGCATCGACGCCGCCAGTTTGCCGCGCATATTCGAGCCATTCTTCACCGGCTTCGACGTGTCGCGCCATTCGTCGGGAACATTCGAGTACGACAAGCGCGGCCTCGGGCTGGGTCTGAGCATGGCGAAGACGTTCGTGGAGATGCACGGCGGCACGCTGACGGTCGCGAGCGCGCTCGGCAAGGGGACGACGTTCACGATGGAGTTGCCGTTGCCGCTTGCGGCTTAGCGCTTTTACCAGATATCCCGAATCGATCGCTTTACTGATTGAATCAGATCCGGTAGAATTCAGCCGTTCACGACCTGAATGGAGAACACGATCATGACACGCATTCTGCTCGACGCGAAATTGGCGCGGCAATTGAAGACCTCATCCGAGTCGATGGAGCTTTGCGATCCTGATGGCGACGTTGTCGGGCATTTTACCCCCGTCAAAAAGCCTAAGATTGCGATTCCGTTTTCCGAAGAAGAGCTCAAGAGATCCAAGCAAAAGTCAGGTGGTCGTCCCTTGGCGGATATCCTTGCTGATTTGGAGAAATCATGAAATGGACCGTCCTTTGGAAGCCAGACTCCGAAGGCGACCTGGCCGATCTATGGGTGGATTCGGACGAAAAGCCCGCGATTACGGCCGCTGCAAATCGCATCGACGTTCAACTGCGCAGAGATCCTCTCAACACGGGCGAATCCCGCGAGGTGGAACAAGATCGCGTCTATTTCGACCCACCCTTGGGTGTTTTGTTTACCGTCGATGAGCTGGATCGGAAGGTTTTCGTGGAACGTGTGTGGCGCATTCCATCGGATGAACAAGACGAAAATTGATTCGTGCATGAGCGCGCAGCCTAATCGACCTCCACTCCATCCACGAACCGCCTGCACTTCGGCAATCCCTCCAAGAATCGCCGTCCATATTGCTTCGTCATCATGCGCGGGTCGAGAATCACGACTATGCCCGTGTCCGATTTCGTGCGGATCAAGCGGCCGAAACCTTGCTTGAGTTTCAAGATTGCCTGCGGCAATGAGTATTCAACGAACGCTTGCCCGCCGCGTTTCTCGATCGCCTCGCCGCGCGCTTCTACGAGTGGGCGGTCCGGCGGCACGAACGGCAGCTTGGTGATGATGACGTTCGACAGCGCCTCGCCTTGCACATCGACGCCTTGCCAGAAGCTATCGACACCGAACAGGACCGCGCCTTCCATGGTGCGGAACGCTTCGAGCATGCGATTGGCCGGCACGCCGTCGCTTTGGCTGATGAGCGTCAAGCCCTGCGAGGCGAGCCAATCGCGCAGATAGTTCGCGGTTCGCTGCATCGTCTGATTGCTCGTGAACAGGACGAATGCCCTCCCCTTGGAGCGCATAACGTACTCCTGGATCTTCACGCAGCACGCTTCCTCAAAGGCGCGGGCGTCGGCGGTCGGGTCGGGCATCTGGCGAAGCAGATGTAGCTCGGCCTGTTTTTGATAGTCGAACGGGCTGCCGAGTTGCAGCGCCGGATCTTCCGGAGGGAAACCGTAGCGTTCCTTGAAAAAGTCGAAGCCGTGCACTCCGCCGACGCTGAGCGTGGCACTCGTGAGGATGACACTGGGAATGCGCTTGAATATCTGTTCGCGGAAAATCGGGCCGACCTCGATCGGGGCGCTGGCGAGTTGCAGCTTGTCGCCGCGTTCGCCGCTGCCTTCGATCCAGTAGACTTGATCGGGCAGGTCTTGCTTGAGCCAGGCCTGGACGCTGGTCGCGATGTCGATGCAGCGTGTCGAGGCTGATTCGTATTCGATCTTCTCCTCGTCGGATTTGATGCCGTCAGCGATGCGGTCGAGCAGTTGCGAAAGTTTGACGAACGCCGCGGAGAGGATGTCGGTGACGATGGCCGGCTCGCGAATACGGAGTGAGTCGCCGCCGCGCCTTTCCCCCCTCTCCCTCTGGGAAAGGGGCTGGGGGTGAGGGGATGTGCGTGACGCCGTGCCCTGCCTGCCCTCACCCCCGGCCCCTCTCCCAGAAGGAAAGGTGAGGAGATGCCGTCGCCGCCAGTCGAGGATGCTGTTGAAGAACTGATGCACGATCGCGCGCGTCGTGTGGACCTGCACCCAATCGGTTGCCTCACCGTGAAGCGTCAAGAGGCCGACGGCTTTGCCCCGGCGCTCGTGATAGAGTCGGTTGAGCAGATAGTCCGCCTGGCCGCGCGTGATCGACAGACCCATGTGCTCGGCGGCGACGTCTTCGAGCGTATGGGCCTCGTCGAAAATGACCGCCTGATACTTGGGCAAGATGCCGACTTCGGGATTCATCGCACGCAAGGCGAGGTCGGAGAAGAAGAGCGCGTGATTGACGATGAGGAGCTTCGCGTCCTGGATGTGGCGGCGGGCCTTGAAGTAAAAACACTCGTCATGTTCGGGACATTTCTTGCCCAGGCAATTGCCCGAATCGCTTTCGACGAGCTCCCACACTGCGGGCAGCGGTCGAAATTCGAGATCGCTGCGGCTGCCATCTTTCGTGTCCTCGGCCCAGGCAAGGATGTCATCGAGCTGCTGCATGGCGCCGGGTTCGGTCAACAAGGACAGGCTTCGTTCGTGTGCGACGCCGAGCCGACGCTTGCTGAGATAGTTGCCGCGCCCTTTGACCAGCATCGCGGTGAATTTCTCCGGCATCACGGTTTGCAAAAATGGGATGTCCTTGCGGATGAGCTGTTCTTGCAGGCCGATCGTGTGCGTCGAGATGACGACGCGCCCCTCTTTGGACGCGCACGCAGCCTGGATGGCGGGAACGAGATAGGCGAAGCTCTTGCCGACGCCGGTCCCCGCCTCGACCATGAGGTGCTGCCGCGCCGCGAGCGCCTGCGCGACGGCGCCAGCCATCTGAAGTTGCTCAGGGCGGGACTCATAATTCGGCAGCCGGCCTGCGATGGCGCCATCGGGGCCTAAGATACTCTCGTGGGACATATCCTCCATTGTGTCGAAAACCGTCGGTCGGGGGAAGCCCGCTTACCGTTGAGCGCTCGCGTTGCAGCGTCGGCGCGTGCCCCGGAGTTGAAGCGATGCGCATCTTCGTCTACGAGTGCGTGACGGCCGGCGGTCTGGGCCGCGCGACGCCGCCGTCGCTGTTGCGGGAAGGCCATGCGATGCTCGCCGCCGTCGTCGAGGACATTCAGCGTATTCGAGGCGTGCAGGTTGTCACATTGATTGCCGAAGAACGTTCTTGCAAACTGGGTGACGATTGCCGCCGTGTTGCGTCGGGGCGCGAGGAGTTGCAGTTCGAGGAGATTGTCAAAGAATGCGAATGGACGCTCGTAATCGCCCCGGAGTTCGGCAATCTCCTGGCGGACCGTAGTCGGCGGGTCTTGAATGTCGGCGGGCGCTTGCTCGGCTCGAACCCAATTGCGATTCAACTTACGGGGGACAAGCTGGCGCTCGCGAAGTTCTGGCGTGCGCGGTGCACGCCGCATCCCTGGACCGATTCACTGGACCAGGGCGACTTGACGCGTGTGCCGCCGCCATGGGTGCTCAAACCGAGGCAAGGGGCCGGCTCCCAGGCCACCTACTTGATTGAGGACGTGATATCGACTGCCACGATCGCGCGAATGGACACCGAGGCATGGACTCGCGGTGATTTCATCGTGCAGCAATACGTCGTCGGCCAGGCCGTCAGCGTCGCGCTCCTGATTGGCAAGTCGCAGACGATCGCGCTGACGCCGGCCCGACAGCATCTCTCGACCGACGGCCGATTTCGCTACCTCGGCGGGTCGTTACCCTTACCGTCGCGGCTTGCCGAGCGTGCCACGCGCGTTGCGTTGCAGGCGGTCGCGGGGATCGACGGATTGCAGGGCTACGTCGGCGTCGATCTCGTGCTCGGCGATGACGGGCAGGACTATGCCATCGAAATCAATCCACGTCTGACGACCTCGTACCTCGGACTTCGGCAAATGTGCGAGCAGAACCTCGCGGAGCTGATGCTGCATTGCGTGCGCGGCGAGAAAATAGCAACACCCGCGTGGCGCGCGGGTGAAATGCAGTTCGATGCGTAGCGTTCGCGTGAGCGCGCCAGTGTCTTGGCGGTTCGCTGCGTGCGCTAAACGGGGAAGGGCTATTCGGTCATGCCCGTGATGATCCAGTGGTTCACGTCGCGCAGCATGTCGGCGTGCAGCTTGTGATTCGTCCCATAGGTGTTCATCGATACATCTATTCCCGCCGCATACAGGAGCCGGCGATCCTGGCGCACCATGCTCATTGGCACCACCGAATTCGCGATGCCATGGCCGATGAAGACTCGCAGCGAGCATACGTCCGGCATGCGCAACAGTGGCCGATCCTGGCGTGGCATGTGGCCATTCAACGCGACGATGCCGTTGACCTTGTCGGGGAACGTCATTGCAAGCCGATACGCCAGCGTCGCCCCCTCGGCAAAACCCGCAAGAATGATGCGTTCGGAATGAATGTGATAATGTAACCGCGTCTGTCGGATCGCCTCGAGCAGGTAGTCCTCGATCGACGACAAATGGCTGGCGTCGCCCCACGAGAAACCGAGTGCGCCCTTGCGGCCCGGCCCTAGGCAAATGGGGCCGCGCAGACCGATCGAGACGTAATTGCGTCGGCTGATGCGCGGCGCAAGGCGAAGGATCTGCTGTTCGTTGCCGCCGTTACCGTGTAGGAACACGATCAAGGGGTAGGCGTAACGCGGCTCATATGCGATCGGCGCGAAGGTGCGGATCGGCAACGGCTCCGTTTTTGATGCCTGAATCTCCGTGTCGTAGTATCCCTCTTCAGGCCGAAAGGTTTGCCAGGAGAGATCGAGAAAAGCCATCGTGCGATTCCTGATTTTCGGGGGGCGCTGCAGCTGCGAGGGTGGGTCTCAACAAGTCTGCGCAAAGTCTACGTCGGTCTCGCGTCAGTGTCAACGTGGGCCGACGAAGGACTTGAGTCAAAAGCGCACATTTTCTTGCTTTCGAGTGGTATTGCAACGATTAGTGGATATGGACAAAACAAGGGAAGATTGCCGGCGCGTGAAGTTTGCTTACCCTGAGTGATCGAATACGTACTGCGAACTCTAAACGAATACGAATCATTTCACATGTGACTAATCTTGTCAAAACAAACTAATTGCCACATCTGCAAAGTCAATCTGCCGGCGTCGTCATCATGTACACCGCGAAGGACGCCAGCCAGTGTTCGCCGACGAAATCGCCGCTTGCGACATGAGGTAGGGCCGCCTCCGCGTGCCGCGCCGCCGAGGCTGCCAACACCTTGCGCACGGGATCGGCCTTGGGCAACGCAGTGGCGATGCTGCGCATGCACCACGCCCGGCTCAGGTTCAGGCCGTCGAGGTGGACGATTTGCGGATCGCTGCGATCCGAGACCGTCGCCGGCGTCAGCAGCGTTTTCGGCTCGCCGTTCGCGAGGCCCGGAAGATAACGCTTGAGCCAGGCCGGATATTGGTCCGTCGGCAAGACGCGTCGCATCAAGTCTGCCTCCATCAGGCTCGGTGAAAAGAAGTCGGCCCCGTCCGGTTCCCAGCGTGCCGGGGCGTCGGCATCCTTGCCAAAATACGTGAGACTCCGTTCCTCGATCAACTCGCGCAGCTTCTTGTGCTCGAGCCTCCGCGCATAATCGTGAGCAAACGCCAGCCCGAAAGCGGTGTTCGGATGAACGCCCGTGCGGATCGGATAGGTCTGCTTTGGCAAAAACGCAAGATATCGGGCGACCAGCGTGTCCGCCAACGGCTTCATGTTCCTCGACCACGCTTTGGCGTCGGAGTCGTCCCAGGTGTGCACCTCCTCCGCCAGCTTCAACAGCCAGGCCCAGCCGTACATGCGTTCAAACGATTGCCGATTCGGCTGGGCGAAGTAGTCGGCCTCCGCTTGAAGATTCTTGGCGGTCAGGTGCTCGTTCAGGACGGCGCGGACTTGCTTGCGTTCGGGCAATTCGGGAAACGTGCGCAAGAGCCGCACAAGCATCCAGTGGCCATGCACGGACGAATGCCAGTCGAAGCTGCCGTAGAAGGCGGGATGGAAGGCGCGCGGCGCCTTGATGTCGAGCTTGCCGTTGAGGACGGTTCCCGGTTTGTTGGGATATTCTTTCTGAATGCCCGTGAGCGCCAGTTTGGCGAAGGCTGACGCATGCGTTGGGGTCAGTTTGGCTGGTGTCTGCGCCGAGGCGGCGCACGTCGAGAGCAGCGATGCGAGTAGAGACATCAGGGACCTCATGAGAATACTCCGTGCCTCACGTGAATGCATTTGAAGTCGGGGCGTCCATGTTGTTCGTTTGGCAGACTTGCGAAAATCAACCTCTATCCACCGAACGCGTGGAGACCCCGATGAATGACGAGAGTAATTGCAGGGACATTCCCACAAATCACTTCACCAAAAACTCCTGTTCCGAGCGATCCATCTCCGCCTCCCATGCCTCATGCGCGCGACGAAGGCGTTCGACGATTTCGGGATGCCGAAAATTGAGGTTGTGCCGCTGGGCAACGTCCTTGTCGAGGTCGAAGAGCATCTCGATCGCGTCGTCCTTGAGGTACTTCCAGTTGCCGTCGCGCACCGACTTGTGCTTGCGGCCGGCGCGGTCGATACGCCAGAAGAGGGTGCGCTCGGTTTCCTTTTGCTTGCCGGTGAGTATCGGCAGCAGATCGATGCCGTCGAGCGGGACGTCTTTGTTCGCCTTGTGTCCGGCAGCCGTCAAGATCGTCGCGGTCAGGTCCATGGTGATGCCGACTTGATTGGTCGTCTTGCCCTTGGCGAGCCTGTCAGGCCAGCGCATCAGGCACGGGACGCGGACGCCGCCTTCCCAGAGGGTGCTCTTGTGATGGAAGAACGGCGTGTTGTCGGAGAGATAGTAGCCGCCGTTGTCGCTTGACAGGATGAAAAGCGTATTGTCGGCGTTGCCGGTTTTCTCCAGGGCCGTCATCATCGCGCCGATGCCCCGATCGACGCGTTCGAGCATCTGGACATAGTCCTTGCGCGTGCCCTTGTTGTGATTCTCCTTCGTCAACACTTGCGTCGGATCGTCGGGAACCTGAAACGGAAAGTGCAGCGCCAGGTGCGGCACATAGAGGAAGAACGGCCGATCCGCGTTCTTGTTGATGAAATCGACCGCCCGCGTGTTGATGAGATCGGTGAGATAGCCTTTCGCTTTCACCTCCTTGTCGCCTTCGCGCAGGACGTTCGTGCCGTCGAAATAATTGTGCGTGTAGTAATCGGCGTGCCCCGTGAGGACGCCGAAGTATTCGTCGAAGCCGTGGCGCAGCGGGTTGAAACGCGCTTGAAAGCCGAGGTGCCATTTGCCGAAGATCCCGCAATAGTAGCCGAGCCGGCGCATGAGCTGCGCGATCGAATTGCCGCGCGGCGTCAGGCCGGGAGCGTACTTGTCGGCTTCGGGGACCCACTTGCCGTTCTCGCGCCGCCACTGGTCCGCGGTGAAGCCGAGCGCCCATTCGAGCCCCGAGCGCTGCTGATAGCGGCCGGTGATGAAAGCGGCGCGCGTCGGCGTACACACGGGCGCGTTCGAATAGAACTGCGTGAACTTGACGCCCTCCTTGGCGAGCCGATCGATGTTCGGCGTCTTCGCGTCCTTGCCGCCCATGCAACCGAGGTCGGCGTAGCCCATGTCGTCGATGAGGACGAAGATGACGTTGGGCTTCTTGGGCTCCTGGGCTGCGGCCTGGCCGACACACAAACACAGTGCGCAGCACGCTACGATCAAGGCATGAAGACGCATGAGTTTATCGCCCTTTCGTGGATGTCATCACTGAAGGAAACGCGATAGAATATGAGTATCCTTGGAGACTCAACGCATGTCAAGCGTGCGAAGCAATGGGACGGCCATCAAAACAAAGAAAGGCCAGGTGCTGCGCCCCGGCGATGGGCTCGACGGCCGCGCCGAATGGGAGGCCATGAAGGGGCGTTGCCGGAACCTGTCGCCAGCGGCGGCGGTGCGCGAATGCGGCCATCTGAGCGAAGAATACCGCAGGAGATTTGGGATGCCCGAAATCAGCTGGCAGAAAATCGTCGCCGCCCTGCAAGCGAAGAAGATCCCATTCGTCCTTACTGGGGCATATGGCATCGCTACATGGACGGGTCGGCCGCGATCGACGCATGACGTCGATATTCTCGTCAAATCGGGACGCAATTATGCGCGCGCAGTCAAAGCCGTGAAGGAGCTTTACCCGGAACTGGAAATGCGCTCGCTGTTCGGCGTCGCGGCGTTCTTCGTGCCGGGCGAACGAGAATCGGTGATCGACGTGACCTACCCGCATCGGCAGGACATCGGCCAGACGCTTGAGACCGCGATTTGGTTTGACATGGAGGGCATTCGCGTTCGCATTCCTAAACTGGAGGCGGCGCTGGCGAATAAATATGGGGCGATGCTCGCGCTCAATCGTGATCCCGGCAAGCGAGCCCAGGACGGCGTCGATTTTTACACAATGGTCAAGCACTCCCTCGACGAAGGCCGCGACCCCATCGACATGGAACGCCTCGCCGAGCTTGGCGAACTGGTCTGGCCGGGCGGCGGCGGCAAGGAGATCGTCACGCTTGTCGAGAAAGCCAAGATGGGCGAGGTGCCGAACTTGACAGCGAGGAAATCAAAGCCTGAAGCGTAAACTGTGTCACTAGCCCGCAGCGCGAGCAAGGGCCGGCCGGTCCCTTGCTTGCGCTGCGGGCTAGTTATCACGCCAAGGCCGGCGCGCCGATTGGCGCCGCTTCATATCCCTCACCCATCGGAACCAGGTCGCCGCGCGCCACCAGCCGACGCGAATAGATGACGTTCGCGATCAACGTCGGCATGTGCCAGACGCGCGCCGTCACCAGGCGGCGCATCGTATTCCACGGCGTGTAGATCTTGCGCTCCGTTCGTTTGCAGCCTTCCCACAGTTCTTCGCGCGACATGTTCTTCGGCTGGTAACACTTTAGTATCTTTCTTCTCGCCTTCTCCTTCGCTTGCGGAGAAGATTTGAAGCCTCTATGGTGTTGTCATTATGCGGTTTGCGTGCTGTAGCGGCGATACGTGCGCAGTGTGTCGCCCAGGATGGTACGGCCGCGGTCC
>SYHD01000114.1 GCA_005799265.1 Planctomycetia bacterium
ATTGGCGAGCTCATCCGCGACAAGATCGCCGCCACGCGCCGCAAGGGAAAGTGGTCGGGCGGTTACCCGATCCTGGGGTACGATGTGGATCGTTCCAACGGCGGTCCGCGCTTGGTAATCAATGCCAGGGAGTCCGCACGGGTCCGCGACATTTTTCAACTCTACTTGTCGCTTGGGTCGCTGCTGCCCGTTGTGGACGAGCTGATCCGACGCGGCTGGCGGAACAAGGACTGGAGCACCAAGAAGGGAACGGCTAAAGGCGGTCGCCCGTTTGACAAAGGCACGCTGTACGCGCTGCTGACCAACCCGCTCTACATCGGGAAGATCAAACACAAAACCGATCTGCACCAGGGGGTGCATGAGCCAATCGTCAATGCCGAGGTGTTTCAGAAAGTGCAAGGTACGCTGCAACGCAACTGCCGTTCCGGCGGCGTCACGGTGCGGAACCGCCACGGGGCATTGCTCAAGGGGATGCTTTTCTGCAAAGCCTGCGACCGGGCAATGGTCCACAGCTTCACCTGCAAGAGCGAGAAGCGATACCGCTACTACACTTGCACGCGGGCCATGCAGAACGGACGGAAGGCCTGCCCCTCCGGTTCGTTGCCCGCATCCGAGATCGAACGGGTGGTCGTGGAACAGATTCACGGAATTGCCGACGATCCGGCGCTGCGTGCGGAGGTTCTTTGCCAGGCCCAGGAGCAATTCGAGGCCGAACGCGCCGAGCTTGAAACAGAAATGCGTGGCCTTGAAAAGGAACTCGGCTGGCACCACGCCGACATTCGCAAGCTCTGTGCTGGCGGGCCGGCGACGGGGCCAGGCGGTGCCCGCCTCGCCGAACTCCACGACCGCGTCGGTCAGGCCGAGACCCGTCTGGCGGAACTTCGCCGTCGAATCGAAGAACACGGGCGCGAACAATTGGACGCCGGCGACATCGACACGGCGTTCGCCGAATTCGATAACGTCTGGAACACGTTGAGTCCGCGAGAGCAATCCCAGGTGCTGGCCCTGTTGGTAGCTCGCGTCGAATTCGACGCGGCTGACAGCACAGTCGCGGTCTCTTTTCACCCGACGGCGGTTAAGGCCTTGGCACGAAAGCAACTCGGAGGTGCGGCATGATCACGATGAAACAGAAGGTCTTCTTCACACGTAGCGAGCGCGGGCGGAGGCGGATCGAGGACAAGCCGTCGCCTTCTCAGGTGGTCGCGTCGGGCCGCGTGCCCCGCGTCTCGCGCGTCATGGCGTTGGCCATCCAGTTTGGTGACCTCCTGCAAAGCGGCACCGTCGCCAACACGATCGAGTTGGCGCGTCTGGCCAAGGTCACGCAGCCGCGCATTACGCAGGTAATGAACCTGCTCCACTTAGCACCGGACATCCAGGAGGAGGTGCTATTTCTCCCCATAGTGATGAGGGGCCGAGACCAGATTCATGAAAAACACCTACGTGCGATCTGCTCGGAGTTCGATTTTTCCCGTCAGCGTCGCATGTGGGAAGCGATAAAGCAAAGCATCTCAGCGGAACCAACGTATCTGGTGTAAGGCGTTGCGGACATACCGCGGGCGCTGTGGATTGATTGCCCGATAACCGATTCAACCTTCCCGATGGTCAGCTTTGAAATGGACGGCTCGTTTCAAAATATGAATCAGTTGATTCTGTTTACGAATCAAATATAATATAAAATGAATCAACTGTTTCATCATCGAGTATGGCGCGATGAGGGGCACATGGCGAAGCGACGTGCCGCCGCTGACCTGGGAAGCGTGGCAAGCTGGCTAGCGGAGAATCCCCTGCGCAAATGGCGAGGCGCACAAAAGCCGGAAGGGTGGAGGCAAGCCGTTTTGGCGAGGCAAATAAAGGCGTCCCACACGGCGGTTCGATTATGGGAAGAAGGCAAGCGCCTACCCAAGATCGACGCATTCGCCAAATTGGAGGCTCTAACCAAGATTACTTGCCAGGAGTGGATGGACTGGTATAAGCGGCGTCCCAAGCCCAAGAAAAAGGGAGAGGCACGATGAACGTACAACCATTGATCGACGCGATCAACTTCAAGGGAATTGTCACAGGGCTAACGCATGATTTCTATCGCTACCCGGCTAGGTTCTCACCTCTCTTCGCACGGGCCGCCATCGAAGCGTTCACTAGCCCAGGCGAGACAATACTGGATCCGTTCATGGGGAGTTCAACCACATTGGTTGAGGCCCTGGCTCTTGGCCGCAATGCGGTCGGCACGGACATCAGCTCACTCTCCGTTTTTCTCGCTCGCGTGAAGACTAAACTCTTATCCGGGCACGACCTTGACGCTCTAGAGGAATGGGCAATTGACACCGCCCCTGAACTGTCAACCCGGAGCCCCGTGGTTCGCCACATGGATTGGCATGAACTTGGTTATCAGATAAACCTGCCCTGGCGATTCCGCAAATTTGCGGAACAGGCGCTCAATAGCATTGCTGAGCTGCCAACTCAGGTGCAGCCTGCCGCTCGTTGCATTTTGCTAAAAACCGTTCAATGGGCAGTTGACTGCAAAAAGCGATTGCCTACGACACCGGATTTTCGCGAACGCCTCATCGAGAACACTTTCACAATCGTGGCTGGCATGATTGAATTGACCAAGCGCGTGAAAGCTCTTGGCAAGGAGCCAGGCGGGATCGAGGCTCATCAGTGCGCCGCCGCAGACATCGGAGAACTCCAATCAGAATTGCTTCGACGCAGGCCGCCTAAGTTGGTCGTGACATCGCCCCCTTACCCAGGTGTCCATGTACTCTATCACCGATGGCAGGTCCTTGGGCGCCGCGAAACCCCGGCTCCCTACTGGATCGCTGACTGTCAGGACGGACAAGGCGGTGCCCATTACACCTTCGGCGACCGCCGGCGCAGTGACCATGATGATCACTATTTTGCGCGGCTGCGCACGGCATTCGCGGGGGTGCGGCAGGTTGTACATCGAGATTGCATCGTGGCCCAGCTTGTCGGCTTCGCAAAACCCGAGCAGCAGTTGCCTCTGTACATGGCGGCAATGGAAGACGCAGGCTTTAAAGAACATGATCTTGGTGGTAACGGAAAACGGCCCAGCCAGGAGAAGTTCTGGCGGGCCGTTCCTAACAGGAAATGGTACACGTGGCTAAGGGATGAAACTAAACAAACATCCGAGGTACTCCTCGTCCATCGCCCCGCCTAGCGCGAAATCTGCATCATCTTCATGAGCGTCGTAGTCATTTCTGGGATAGCTCCATCATCTTCATGATTGTGGTGCCCACGCGGTTAATTTCGGCCTGCATCTCCTGTTCTGTCGGAGGCCGGGCATTCTCATCTTCCGATTTCGACTCAGAGCTTTTCTTGAACTGGCCGTACATCTGGTAAAGATGGAACGCAATGTGGGAAACGTACCGCGTTCCTCGTTCCTTCACGGTCGCCTCCGTCAGTTTCCGCTTAACCATTTCGTCCTGGAAGTCCTTGAGGAGCTGCATGTCCATGTTGATGACGAGAAACAACGGATTGGTTTCTGTCGGTTCGATGAACCTGCCAGCGTCCCCCCCGGTCCACTCGCCACCATCCCATCGCGTGCGGTCGGGATTCATCCAATCCTTCTGGTAGATGGATTTCAGCTCATAGGGAGGATGCCGTTGACTTGCCGTGTCGAGCGAGACGAGGCTGATCTTTCGCGGCCCGATCTGCGGTGGTGTGGCCGGCTCAATGACAACGGCCTTGAAGACAACCTTGAAGCTCTTGTCCGCCGGTCCCGCAGCGATCACCTCGAACTCAAGCCGGGTGTTCGTAATCAGACCGTGCGGAGGATACAGGACGAATTCAAGCCGGCCGTCGCCCAAACTGGCGAAGCCCATCTTGGGGAACGTGCTGAGGCTAAGGCAACGGGCGGTGATTTTCCATTCCGGCGATGTCCCGCGGATCAATGATTCTTTGCCGTTCCATTCCAGCTTAACGTGGATCGCGGGGCCGCCGGAAACGATCTTGATCGGCTGGCGGCTCTTCACCTTGAGGTAGGTGGGATCGTCCAGCAATTCGATTTCCTTTTCTGGTTCCGGATTTTTCTTCTTCGTAACGACAACGGGGATTTTGAGCATCCTGGTTTCAGGACGACCTTTGAATCGAGCCAGTGCTTGGACCTCACCCATGACGGGGTAGTCAGATTCGTCGTCGTCATCCAGATGGAAGGCGACAGCAAGGCTTGATCCCTCCTTACCGCGGGATTCTTTGACCGAAAGGCCTTCTACACCAGTCGCGAGTTGGACTCTCAAGTCTTCCAACGACGCCCACTCTTCCGCTGGGAATGCTGCGAGAGCAATTATTCTGGTCTGCCCGGCATACATGCGAATCGACGCGATGGGCGGGTTCGTCACGAGGACGGGCAGATCAGCATCTTTGCCAACAGAAGGATGCCCCATGACCACGACATCGTGTTTGTTGGACGTGCTCGCGAAGAGAGGCGCATCCGCGAGATGGGCGCCAGCACCGCCGCTGCCTGGCCCCGTTCCCTTCGCGGCCGCATGATGGCCTTCGATGAGTTGATCGAGCTTACTCTTGACCGCCTCGTCGCCGGATTCCATCTCCAACATTTTTTGCTCGGCGTCCAATTGCAACTTCTTGAGTTGCGGATCGGATTTGAGCGTTTGGATGATGCGATCGCGAATCGCGAAATAGACTTTCCCCTCGAACAGTCCTTGTCGGGACCCTTGGATGATCTCCGCCATGCCGTGCATCGCAAGACCGTCGAGATCGACAATAATCATCGTCCGGTCCCGAAGCTGGTTGAAGCCGAGATCCTTGTTGATGAACGTCTTGTCCCATGCGTGGTGACGCTGGCCGTTCACCAGGAACACTACGCACCATTTGCCGTAGGACTGCTTTTCAAGGTACGAGGCGAGGGGTGATTTCTTCCCCGTTTCGCCCACGTCTTCGTCTTCGCCTTCCAGGACAGGAACGTCCTCGTCATCATCCTTTTCGTCCTTGGCCTTTGGCTTCAGGACCACAACGCGAATGGATATGGTGCCGTACGACTCGCCGGCGTCGGTCGTAAACTGCTTGTCCAATTCAACCCGAACGCTGCTCATGTGGGGCTCCTTGGTTAGACGCTCACATTATCGAACTTCTTTTCGAGGTCCTTTTTCTCGCGTTTCAATTTGGTTAGCCGGTAGGCGTTGCCGGTCATCAAGTCAGGCTTGTCCTTGCCGGATTCCTTGTCTTTTCGCGTCACGATGTAGTAAGGCAGGATCGGGTTAAACAGCAGGTGGTTCAGCGAGGAGTACAACCCGTAAGCCTGGTTGCTTGTTGCGAACTTGTAGCCAATATGCCCGATCTTGGTGCCGCGATTGAAGCCGACGGCATCTGCCGCCGACTCCGGCAGGCGTGGCACCTGGCCGTCCGGCCCGGCGGCAAGGTAGGCCCAATAAACATCGCGACGGCCGACAGGCATGATCTGGCGAACGAATGTCCAGCCGACACCGCCGCCTTTGTGATCCGGAAGCTCCGCAGAACGACGCGACAGAAACCACGAATAGACGCTGGCCGCAAAGGCTGACGAACCGCCCTGGCCGAACATGCCGATGAGATAGGGTTTGTCGGGCTTGTCGCTGCAACCGAGGGACAGCAGCGTTTCGTGCATCCGCGAGGCAGTTTGGCCGATCCCATCATCTTCAACGGTGATGGTGTAGTCTTTTCCTTTACCTTCTTGCCGCAAAGCGATCTTGATGCGTTCCGCGATCTCCGTCACTTCCTTGGTTGGCCTGTTGCCTTTCATCAGCTTCGCATCGAGCGGCAACTGGTCCAGCGAAGGAAGCCCGAAGTAATGGCGGACGGCATCTCGCGGAGATTTCGGCAACGGTGCATTTGGCGTGAGGATCATTGCTTTCTGGCATGCCAGCTCAATCAACGCCTCCATTGCATTGATGATCCTTTCGCCAATCGGATTCTCTGGCGACCCGGCCAACTTGATGCGGCCTGCATTTCCCCGGTCGGCGCCGACGGGATACCAGTGGAGCTTCCCTTCCTTCCACGTTTCAACCGGATTCTTGGAATTAAACCGATAATCTGGCTCGGGAGTGATCGGCAGCTTCGCGAGAATATCCTCGATAGCGTTGGAACTGAACGACTGCATGGTCGCCTTCAGCAACAGCGTCGGATCAATGATCTTGGTGATGTCGGTAATTTTCATGGACGGACTTCCTTATGACACTTTGAGAAAAGCTTCGACACGATCTTTGTTTTCCAATTCGTAGGTCACGAAGCGGCCTTCCCAACGGCGACGCACCAGGCCAAGATCGCTCAGTCGAGCGATGATGCCGCTTACCTGCGTTTTGAACACATCATCCGATTCGTCAGTCGCGAGATGTTGACGGGTGCCTTCTGAGAGTGCTGCCGGGGTCACTTTTCCTTCCGCCAGAACTCGCAGCACCACTTGCATGTCGTCACGCTCGACCGGAATCTGGTTGAGGACGAGCCGAACCAGGAATTCGCTGTCGGATTTGCTGAGTGTTGCTTTGGCCGTCAGCAGGTTGTCTCCGTCAAGAATCGGATTCGAGAAACTGGCGAATTCCAGCCCTTGTTCGGTCAACGCGATGGTGCCGTCCTCAAACTTGGCCAGTTGATATTGAGCGATTGTCGTTGGGAACAACCCCGCTCGCGTAACGCGTGCAAGGAACTGGGCGAGGAACCGTTCTTTGGATGGCGTGTTTCCACGCCGAGGCAGACCAATGGAAAGCACCTCGTCCCGCTTGCGATTTGCCGAGGTATCTAATTGTTCGAGGTAGGAGCCTACGACGCCGGCATCTTCAGCAAGGGCACCGCTGATCGAGTCGAATGTGGGCCACTTATCGATGGTCGCCGAGTAATGAGCGAGCCAACGACAAGCCAGTTTCAACGGGAAGAGTCGATTAACCTGGCCGAAAACATGTGACCCCGGTTCAGACGTTCCAGATGCCTTGCAAGGTTCAGCACTCAGCTCGGTTCTCTTCACCCAAGTAAGCCGACTCCACGTATCTGCGATTTCGTCCTTCGTCAGTGGGCTAGGCTGAATCGGAACCGAAGCAGCTGGCTGGGTTTTTGGTTTCACAGGCTTCTTTTTTCGCGTTTCTTTGCCGTTTCGATCCTTTGCCGTATCTTCGTCAACGATTTTCCGGTGCCCGCGGGCAATTACTTCGTCTGGCGTCACCCCCCTTTCTAGCGCAAGTTGGTTGAAGGCAGCGATTTCCAGAAAACTCTCTGGGTTCTGATAGGCCCCTTTTTCGACTAATTCCTTGATTTGCAAGAATAGTTTGTCCGACAAATTCATCGCCAACAGTGGCATTTTTCACCTCCTTTGGTTCATGTATTATTTTGTCGTCTGTCCGAAAAGTAAATGGCTCGCAGACAATATTTGTCGGAAAGTTAACGCATTCCATCGTAAGTTATTGATAATTAATTGTTTGTGGAATGTCGGTTTTTTTCTGGGTTCGCTTGATGCCTGCAGCTGACGTTTTTTGTCACGGATTGGTCTTGGCGCCGCTGGCGGGTAACTTCCTCCGCCTCGCTTTCCTTTCTCAGTTTTTTCCGAATCCAACATTGCCACCTGCTGATGGGTGGGTTAGGATACGTCCGTTTACTGTTCAGTAATAAACGTACATTCCAGCTGCAGCTGCCGTCATATGCAACGGTGGACCAGTAGTCCCCAATGCGCGGCTAGCGTAACGGAGTTCGATGCGGCAGGTGCAATCATGAGCCAACGAGCAAAATCATTCGGCCAGGTTCTCCGCGATGCGCGGTTGGCGAAGAGTATTACGCTCCGCAAGTTCGCAGAGATGGTGGGGATCAGCCCGACCTACCTTTCGCAAGTCGAACAGAACAACGTCGATCCGCCGACGGCCGAGCGAGTCAAAAAGATGGCCGAACTCCTGGGTGCAAACTCCGACGAGTGGATCGCCTTGGCTGGTCGTGTGCCGGAAGACTTGCCGGGGATCATTCAGAATGAACCGACCGCGATGCCAGAACTTTTGCGAGAAGCGAGCGGTTTGACGGCAGACCAGTTGCGCAAACTAAGCGAGCAGGTTCGCAAGATAAAGGAACGAGGCAAGTCCGACGACGGAGAGAAACAATGAAAAGCGATGTGCCCTACCTAACCAAGAGTGCCATCGAGCGCGACGCAGCCCTCCTGTTGGCTGAATTCGCGCGCGACCATCGCCCGATACCAACGCCGCCGGTGCCAATCGACGAGATCATCGAGTTGCATCTGAAGTTGTCGTTCGAGATCCGCGACCTACGAGCGCTTTTCGGGTTCGGCGACGTTCATGGCGCGATCTGGTTCCGCGACAAGTTGATTGCCGTAGACCAGCAACTTGATCCCGACAAATACCCGATCAAGCGGGGGCGCTACCACTTCACGCTGGCGCACGAGACCGGCCACTGGCGCCTGCACCGGCATCTTTACCTTGGTCGCGCAGATCAGCCGAACCTCTTCTCTGACGAGGACGCGAAACCCAACTACGTCTGCCGGTCCAGCGACGCAAAGGTGCCGGTCGAGTTCCAAGCCGACCAGTTCGCGGCGTATCTGCTGATGCCGCGCGACCTTGTCGCGCAAGCCTGGCAAGATTGGCGCGGCAACCTGGAGCCGATCGTGCTGGATGATATGAAGGCGAATCGGGACCAGATCTTGGCTGCCGAGATGGGACGCCGGGGTGGTTTCCGCGCCGACGATGATGAGATGATACTCGAGCATTGCAGCCGACCGCTCGCGGAAAAGTGTCAGGTTTCCGCGAAGGCAATGCGGATTCGGTTGGAGGATTTGGGTCTACTGCTGCGGAAGAGGGAATCATCGCTGTTCGCGTGAGCGGCGATTCTTTTTTTGTCTGTGCGTTTACTGTTCATTGGACAGAGAACGCGGATTGGGGGACCATCATGGCAAAGCATTTCGATCTGAGGAAGCAGCTCAGGCTGCACGACAAGGGCTTGCTTCGGCGCTTGTTCGCCGAGCACAAGGAACTGCTCGAGTTCCCTTGGGACTCGCTCAAGCCCCACGAGGTGAACCCACTCGTCGAAGCATGGGAGGGCCTTGATGAGGACAAGCGCAAGCAGGTCCAAGTCATCCTTCAGGACGTCCACGAGTTGGCCGACGAGCGCAGCCATAAGGTGCTGACCGAGGACCTGGAATGGCGCCATCCCGGCAAGCTGAATTCCTTTGGCGAACAGAAGAGCCTGCTCGACAAGGCGCTGTGGGCATACCTCGAAACGCGGGACGCGTTCGATGAGGCGGCAATCTTCGCGCGCGCCGAGTCGCTGCGCAACGGGCAGTTCGCCAACCGCTGGAACAGCCTGCCGCCCAAGAAGATCAAGCTCACCGACGCAATGCGGGAGGCCCTCCAAGAGGAGATTCGCACCTACTACTGGAAGAAGGAGCTGCGCGGCGAGGTCTGCCGGGTCCATCATTATCCGCGGGCCAATGGCGCCGAATTCTTCTTCGCCTACCTGCCGGACTGGCCCGACAAGAGGCTCGTCTTCGATTCTGATGGGAACCTGACGCCGCGCGAAGAGAGCTACACCTTCACCAACGTCTTCATTTACCTGCCCGACGAAGGCGCCATCGAGATGATCGCCAAGGGCGGCAAGAAGGTCCATCTCTCTCTTCGCAAGGCGTTCTGCAAAACTGTCCTCGACATCGACGTGGATGACGACGAGCCGATTCGGGCGACCTATCAGCTCGAGCACTTGCTCGACCCCAAGTTCGCGTTCACGACCGAGGACGACGACCGAATCGCCGTGGTCCGCCTGCGGCGTATGCGATTGGTGCCGATGATGGGCGCGCCGGCAATCGAGTACGTCGAGCCGAAATTCCTGGAAGACGCCAGCCATGCCGACGTCGTATCAGCAATCAATGCGCTCCTCGGGGCATACGAATTGAATCGCTCCCTGGTCAATGTGACGCAGGTCAGCATCCAACTCCAATTCCTCGGTGATGGCCGACGCAAGCCCAAGACGATGACCTTCAATGTCAGCTGTCCGACCTCCTGCGACCTGAAGAGCAAGCCCGACGACGTGCGCGTCGTCGGCGAGCGATGCATCAAGCGTTGGGGGATTCTCAAATGACAAGCGCGCTCGACTATCTGTGGCCGCTTGTGGACGCTCCGAGGCCGATGGTGGCCGCGCACGTCGTCGCGGCCTGGCCCGCGGGCGTTCACCAGCGCCTTCTCGACCTTGGGTTCCTGGTCCAGGCTGCGGACGCCGATCGCGTGATTTGCCCTGAGTGCCAGGGACACATCGAGGAGGTGATTGCCTGTGACGGTCCCGGTGGGGCCGTCCGATTCTATGTCGCGTGTCCCGAGGTCTCTCGTGCCCACGTTCCGGCAACGGCACGCCGCCAGTGGGCGGTGAACGCGCCGCGCCTCGCGGAGGCCCTCGCCGCCACGCTGAAGCTGACCGGAGTCTGCACGGAGCTTGTGCCGAATCGTTCGTGGCGCCTGGGCTGCACAACGTGGCAGGATGCGACGCGCGACGTTGTGTTGGCTCGTGGCCTGCATTGGGACGACGCGCCGACCGTGCGCGCAGTCATCGTGCGGGCGCGCAAGCCGATCGTGTTTGTCCCTGACGCGAAACCGTCTGACGATCTTTGGCGTGGGCGTGTTCCCCCGATTCTTGCCTTGTCGCAGGTTGCGACACTTGGCGACACGGGCATGGAAGTCGATCCGTTGGAGATCGTGGCGGCGGTCCAGGACACCGAGGCACGAGCCATCAACTCGAACGCCGGTGTGATCGGCATGGAACAACTAAAGGTGATGATCCGCCAGCAAGTGAAAGCAGAAGTGAAGGCCAGCCTTTCGGATGACTTACTCGTGGCCGCGTATCGTCAACATGGCTCGATTCGTGCGGCTGCGGCATTCCTATCGCAACAATCTGACCAAGACGTGTCCAAGGACCAGGTGCGTCGCGCCGTGCAGCGTGCCGGAGGCGTAGCCGCCGTTCTGAACGATCAGAGCAGCGATTCAGTCGTTCGGACAACCCCTTCAAGGAAGCGAGGCCGGACTGCAAAAAAGATCGACCGACCCAACACCTGAATACTCCACCCCATTGAGGACCACATGAACGCCTACGACATGACTCCGCGCCAAGAAGCCATCTTCCATTTCATGAAATGGCATCTGGTGGAATACCAGCGCCTTCCGACAGTTCGGGAGATCGCCGAGGAATTCAAGATCCGATCACCGAACGGAGTCGTCGCCCACCTTCAGGCATTGGTCCGACACGGAGTGATCACCCGGTTGGAAAAAGGACGCGCCATGAATTACCGGTTGAACGGAATGCTGCTCCGCCTGGAGACGGTATCGATCTCTTCATTCGAGAGCGACTCCACGGATAGCGAACTGTCGCGGCGCAGCGCCGCGACAACTTGGACGCCAGAGCAAGAAAACCGGAAGTCCTTGGAGGACACCGAGTTATTCGTCTCGCAGGCCGCAGCCAATGCGTGCGCATGATGTCGCAAACGCGACAGGGCGGCTGCCGGGTGAAGGCCGAGAGGCAAATAACCCGGCAGCCATCTTTCAGCGCTTGCGATTGATCGCGGTGACACACCGCGACGCAGCGTTTCCGCCCGCCAAGGGCGGATGTCCGTGGTTCAGCCTCCGGTCCCGGAGGCTATCATGGACCGTGCGCACGCGAAAGATTTCATCCTCACCGATTACGCCAGGAAGCTCATCAAATTCAAGGCTCGCCAACTCAGCCGGCGCAGCGACTTCCAATCGACCGATCGAGAGGACTTGCAACAGGAACTCTGGCTCGCTCTCGTCAAAGCCGCCAAGCAATTCGACCCGGCGAAAGCTTCGCTGGACACTTTCATCGACCGCGTCGTGAATTCGGCAGTGGCGATGCTCGTGCGCGCTCGCGAGTGTCCAACACGCAGCGATGGCTTCCACGCAAAATCTCTCGACCGGGATTGCGCTTCGACCGACGACACGTCGGAGCCACTTGCGCTCATGGTCGGGCCCAACGATATGACGCGCCGCACGGGCGCCGAGACTCGGGAGGAGGCTCACCGCGACGAAGACGACAAGGCGATCCAACACGCGCTGGCACAAATGCCGGCTGGACTGCGAGACATTTGCCGTCGGCTCATGGGCGGCACTGTCGCCTCGGTCGCAAACGAAATTGGTCTCTCGCGCCGCCAGGTACGGAACATGATTGCCTCAGCCAAACCCTTTTTTGAGCAGGTCGGCATCGATTTTTGAGAATTTCGGACAACTCGACTTTTTCGAGCATACGTATCAGACAGGCGAAGCATCGGACTTGATGTGTTTGGAGGCTGGTCATGGGCCGTTCGTTTCTTTTCGTACTTGAATCGAATGTCCCGCTGGCGGAAGCAGAGATGTCACTCCACCTGGCCATGTTTGCAGTCGAAGGTTTGGCCGGCCGGGTGCGAGTGCGCATGGACGCCCATTACCGCGTTGATGAGGACGGCCATGCCATTCTCATCGACGGGCGCAATCGCGTCGGCCGATTGGTCGCCCGCATTCTCGCCGGGCTCCTGCAACGGGAGTTCGGCGAAGGATCCTTCCAGTTCAGTCGGGTCCATCAGGCTAACGAGCAACCCGTCAGCACCCACAAAGCCGAGGAAGCTGTCGCATGATTGATTGCCTCCATGAAATCTGATTTCTGAAACACCACGAACTAACCACTCTCACCGAGGGCATTCCATGAGCTTGATGGCGAAAATCGAGCGCGGACGGACATCCAAACCGCCGCGGATCCTGCTGTATGGTGTCGAAGGGATCGGCAAGAGCACGTTCGGCTCCCAGGCCCCGAAGCCGATCTTCATCCAAACCGAAGACGGTCTGGATGAAATCGCCTGCGACAAGTTCCCCCTGGCCAGGACCTACGACGACATCGTCGGCGCCTTGGCGGAACTCCGCACCCAGAAACACGACTACGAATCGGTCGTGATCGACAGCCTCGACTGGCTCGAGCGGCTGATCTGGGACAAGGTCTGTCAGGACACCGGCGCCAAGAACATCGAGAAGGCGGACGGCGGCTACGCTCGCGGTTACATGCACGCCTTGACCTACTGGCGCGAGATCGTCGACCAGCTCAACCAACTCCGTTCTGGCCACGGGATGGTCGTGTTGCTCATCGCGCATGCCAAGGTCGAGAAGTTCGAGGACCCAGAATCGTCCCCCTACGACCGCTATTCGCCACGTCTGCACAAGCACGCCGGGGCCCTTGTCGGCGAGTGGGTTGATGCCGTGCTGTTCGCGACGCGGAAGATGCGCACGCAGACCGAGGAAGCCGGCTTCAACCGCAAGCGGACCATCGCCCATGCCATCGGCAAAGATGGCGGCGAGCGCGTCCTCCGCTGCGTCGGCGGGCCGTCGTGCATCGCCAAGAACCGTTACGGGATCACCGACGACTTGCCGCTTGCGTGGCAGTCGTTCATCGCGGCACTTTCCAACCATCCCAACCAACAAGGAGCGAACTGACATGGCCGATCTTCGTGGCTTCGATGCGAATGCCGTGGAACCGTCGAGCGACTTCGAGCCGATTCCGGCCGGCAAGTACCCGGCCCTCATCACCGAATCGGAAATGAAGGCGAACAAGGCCGGCACCGGCAACTACCTCCAGTTCACGTTCCAGGTTCTCGACGGGCCGCACAAGAACCGGCTCTTGTGGGCGCGATTGAACCTCGACAATCCGAACGCGATCACCGTGCAGATCGCGAAGGCAGAACTGTCTGCCATCTGCCGGGCGGTCGGCGTGCTGGCGCCGAACGATTCGACCGATCTGCACAACCTGCCGATGGTGATTCACGTGAAGTGCAAGAAGCGGACCGACACCGGCGAGATCACCAACGAGATCAAGGGCTTCTCGAAAAAGGAAGCACCGGCGGCGGCCCAGGCGGCGAACGCGCCGCCGCAGGCCAACAGCACTCCCCCCTGGAGGCGATGAGGACAAAGTGACTGGCATGCGTGCGAACCGGCGCGGTTGAGCGGCGACGACAGGTCTGCGTCCCGGTGAAGCCGATTTGAAAGGCCACGACGACATGATTGTCCCCGCGACTCCAAGGGGCGTTCATCAGCCACGGCTGGTGCGCTCCGACGAGAGACGCATGCCTTCACTTTTTGAAACGGAGTCCGATGTGATGTTCAGCGTCGAATTGCCGTATCCGCCGTCAATCAATCACTACTGGCGGCGGGTTGGGTATCGAACGCTAATCAGCCGAGAAGGGCGAAGATTCCGCGAGCGCGTCGTGGCGATCCTCGCGGCCAAGCGGCTCGTGCCGATGACTGGGCCGCTCAAAGTCGAGATCGACCTCTACCCACCCGATAGCCGGCGCCGCGACATCGATAACGTGCAGAAGGCCCTGCTCGATGCCCTCCAGCACGGAGGGGTTTATGAAGACGACAGCCAGATCATCGACTTGCACGCGCGGAAGGGCGAACCCAAACCGGCCGGCATGGTCCGCGTCACAATCCGGCCGATCGAGGATTCCAGCGATGACGATTGAAGGCTGGATTGCGATCAGCAAGTTCGGCCTGATGCCGGGCACGTTTCGCGAGGATCAGGCCGAGGCTGACGAAGCGGCCAAGCAAATCCTGCGGTTGCTGGGCGGGCCGCAAATGCTCGCCGGCTATCGCATGCGGAATGCAACCTTAATCGTTGACGACGACGATGGCGAAAGAGAATGCATCCCGATCAGTGAAGGGAGACGTCCCGGTGGAGTTGCGCCCGTACCAGCATGAGGCCAAGAACGCCTTGTACGCGCATCTGCGTTCGCGAGACGACAATCCGTGCGTCGTGATTCCGACCGCTGGCGGCAAGACGCCGGTCATGGCGTCGATCTGCAAGGACGCAGTCGGGTTGTGGCAGGGCCGCGTCCTGATCCTGGCGCACGTCAAGGAGTTGCTCGAGCAGACAGCCGACAAACTGAGCAAGGTATGTGCCGATGTTCGCTTTGGCATTTACTCGGCCGGCCTCAAACGGCGCGACACCGGCCAAGCCGTCATCGTTGCAGGCATCCAGTCGGTCTACAAGCGGGCCTGCGAACTGGATGCGTTTGACCTCGTGGTGATTGACGAAGCGCACATGATTCCCGATGACGGCGACGGCATGTACCGTCAGTTCCTGGCCGAGGCCAAGACGATCAACCCGTACCTGCGGATCATCGGTTTCACGGCAACCCCGTTTCGCCTCAAGACCGGGGCGATTTGCACGCCGGACGGATTCCTCAATCACGTTTGCTTCGAGGTGGGCGTCCGTGAATTGATCGTTCAAGGCTACCTGTGTCCGCTAGTCACCAAGGCCGGCAAGACAAAGGTCGACACCAGTGGGTTGCATGTACGCAGCGGTGAGTATATCGCGGGCGAGGTCGAGAACCTCATGGATCAAGGCACCTTGGTCGACGCCGCTTGCGCCGAGATTGTCCAGCAGACCGCCACACGCAACGCAGTGCTGATTTTCGCCAGCGGAGTCAAGCACGGCGAGCACGTCGTGTCGGTGCTGAAGGCAAAGCACGGCATCGACTGTGGCTTCGTCACCGGCGAGACGCCGGCGCGCGAACGGGACGCGATCCTGGCCCGGTTCCGCGCCGGCGCCCTCAAGTACCTGACCAACGTCAACGTGCTAACAGCTGGGTTCGACGCCCCACACATCGACTGCGTCGCGCTGGTGCGGCCGACGCTGTCGCCGGGCCTGTACTACCAGATGGTCGGGCGTGGCTTCCGGCTTCATTCCGGCAAAGAGAACTGCTTGGTTCTGGACTTCGGCGGCAACGTGCTGCGGCATGGTCCAGTGGACCAGATCAAGCTCAAGGATTGCATCGCTGGCAATGGCCAGGCGCCGGCGAAGGAATGTCCAGAGTGCCATTCGGTCATCGCTGCCGGCTACGCTCGCTGCCCTGATTGTGGCTTTGAGTTTCCACCGCCCGAACGGAGCAAGCACGATGCCAAGGCCAGCGAGGCTGGGATTCTCTCCGGGCAGGTGACGAGAACGAAATTCGCCGTGGAGGATGTGTCGTTCAGCGTCCACGTCAAACGCAGCGCCGGTCCCGATGCGCCCCGCAGCATGCGCGTCGATTATGCGGTCGGCTGGCACGATTCCAAGTCCGAGTGGATCTGCTTTGAGCATGACGGTTACGCCCGTCAGAAGGCGGTGCAGTGGTGGAAACGCCGATCGCATGACCCGGTGCCAGATACAGCTGAGGAAGCAGTCGAATCAGCGAACGCCGGACGCCTAGCCTCCACGCGCGAGATTACCGTCCGAAGCGTGACGGGCGAGGACTTCGAGCGGATCGTCGGTTACGAGCTGGGTGAGTTCCCGCCACCGATCGATGATCAGGCTCTTACCGAGGACGCTCTGGACTTTCCGTTCGGGGCCAACGCGGTTGCCGCGGAGGAGGAGATTCCGTGGTGACGCCGGACGAGCTCCTGACTGCCGCGCTTCGATATGCCGAACTTGGCTACCCGGTCTTCCCGTGCGCTCCCGGCGACAACAAGCCGGCAACCGAACATGGCTTCAAGAATGCCAAGACCGACAGCGACCAGATTGAACGCTGGTGGAGCGCGTTGCCCGAGGCGAATATCGGCATCGCCTCCGAGGGATTGCTCGTTGTTGATCTCGATCCGTTGGAACCCGGACAAGCGAACACCTGGCTTCTGGCCGAGCCGGAAAAGCTGATTGACCTGGCCGCCGCGCCAACCGCGCTCACGCCTCGCGGTGGTCGGCACTATGTTTTTCGCCGGCCCGCCGGCAAGGCCTGGCGCTGCACGACGAGTCGCCTGGCGCCGAAGGTCGATACGCGGACCGATGGCGGCTATTTCGTGGTCGCGCCGTCGCGCCGGCCTGACGGAGCATACCAGTGGGTCTCGGGGCTAGAACTGGACGTTCCGGCTGATGGGTTGCCAGAACCGCCGGCGTGGTTGGCACAGGAACTCGACCGTTTGGCCACGTCGGCCAACGCAACGCCCAAATTGGCCAACGGAACGCCCACGTTGGCCCACGTGGCGACCGACGGGGGCGAGGCGAACGCGATACCAGAGGGCCAACGGAACGCGACCCTGGCGCGACTGGGCGGAAACATGCGCCGCTTCGGGATGACGGGGGCCGAGATCGTCGCCGCCTTGCGTCAAACCAACCAGGACCGGTGCGTGCCGCCTTTGCCGCCGCGCGAGGTCGAGCGGATCGCGGGCAGTGTCGCCAGGTACGAGCCGGACGCCATCTCGGTCGCCTTGGCCGAGAACCACTACGACCAGATGTTCGCAGAGGGGCCGGAGGGTGAGCAATGCAACAACCCCGACCCGGGGCCGATGCCCGACGAGCTGTTGCGTGTGCCCGGTTTCGTTGACGAGGTCATGCGTTACACACTCGACACCGCCCCATACCCGGAACCGGTGCTGGCGTTCGCCGGCGCCCTGGCCCTGCAAGGCTTCCTTGCTGGCCGCAAGGTTCGCGATGCGATGGATAATCGTACCAACCTGTACGTGCTGAGCCTCGCCAACTCCGGCGTCGGCAAAGACCATGCCCGCAAGGTCAACGCCCGCATCTTGCTCGAGACCGGTTTGGCCGATGGCCTGGGCACGTCGTTCGCCAGCGGCGAGGGCATCGAGGATCGCCTGTTCGTTCAGCCGGCGACGCTGTTCCAGGTCGATGAAATCGACGGGCTGCTGTTGCGGGTCAGCCAGTCCAAGGACGCCCGGCACGAGCAGATCGTGTCGATGCTGCTGCAGATGTACTCGGCGTCCTCAACCATCTACGTCATGCGCGCCAAGGCCGGCCGCGAACGGACCGTAATCGATCAGCCGTGCCTGTGCTTATTTGGCACCGCCGTGCCCAAGCACTTCTACGAATCGCTGTCGGCGCGGCTCATGACCAACGGCTTCCTGGCCCGGCTTTTGATCCTCGAATGCCGCCGGCGTGGCTCTGGGCGCGATGACACCGCGCGTTCGATCCCTGCGTCGATCCTGGCTGCAGCCCGCTGGTGGGCTGACTTCCGAACTGGTGGAAACCTCGGTGACGAACACCCTACGCCTGTGCTGGTGCCGCATACCGCCGATGCCCAGGCCGTGTTCCGCGACTTGCGACTGCGGGCCGACGCCGAGTACGACCAGGCCCAAAACGCAAACGACCCAGCCGGCATGGCGATCTGGGCGCGGGCCTACGAGAAGACGCGACGGCTGGCGTTGATCCACGCGTGCAGCGCCCAGCGCGAACGCCTGGAGATCGGACGCGAGGCCGCAGAGTGGGCCGGCGCCTTCATCGAGCACCAGACCCGCCGCATGCTCTTCATGGCCGGACGCTACGCCAGTGAAAGCGACTTCGATGCCAAGCGCAAGCGCCTCCTAGACGTCCTGAACGAGTGGCGCGAGCAGCACGGCGACGATTGGATGCCGTTCTGGAGGATCAACCGCAAGCTGCCGTGGTCGAGCCGTGAACATGAAGAGGTTCGCGCCACGCTCTTGGAACAACGCCTGATCGAAGCGCAGACTAGCGCGACAGGACGACGCGGTCGGCCTGGGTTGTGCTATCGCTTGCAGCCGGCGGTGAGTGGAAGGGAAGTAGGAAAGGCATGAATGATTTATTGCACTTATTACATTGTTGCGCCGGGTCGCGCGAGCGAACGAGAGTGGTGAGGGAGCATTGCGCGAGGGGGCGCAACAATGTAATAAATGCAATAATTCTCTCTCTTCCTCTCTCTCCTTGTCTCCTTCCCCCGGCGGTTAGGTACTTCCCGGCCCAGGGTTCGGTGTGACGCGTCGCGGAAGAGTGGTGGGATTAGACAGACGTGCTTTTGCTTGTCCGAATTTTTGCGACGGACGTTCACCCCGGAGGAAGCCCATGAAGAAAACCGCCGACCAAACTTGCTGCGCTCGCTGCCAATCTACTTTTTGCGCCAGCGGGTCAGGGTTGTGCTCTGGTTGTAACCGGCTTTTCATGTCGGGATACCGCGCCCGAAAGCCGCCCCACAGGCCCATCGACGACGAATGCAACCCGTGGCAAGAGAATGCCATTCGTTGCATGGAAGATGCAGCGAGCGACTTGGCTGACGACCGATCCGATTGCTGGGCATGGCCGGTTTCGGTGACGCACGGTTCGGACCTGCCGAATCATTCTCGAACCACGTAGGAGGAGTTTTCTGTGAAAATCGAACTACGCAAGCTGTCCGAAATCAAACCCTACGACAAGAACCCTCGGCTCAACGACGATGCCGTTGATGCCGTGGCGGCGTCGATCCGTGAGTTCGGGTTCCGCCAGCCGATCGTGGTGGACGCCGACGGGGTCATCATTTGCGGGCACACCCGCTACAAGGCTGCGCAAAAACTGGGCCTGGAGAAAGTGCCCGTCCACGTCGCCAAGGATCTGACGCCGGAAAAGATCAAAGCCTACCGCATTGCCGACAACAAGACGTCCGAGCTGTCCGACTGGAACTACGATCTGCTGCCGATCGAGCTGGGCGAGCTTCAAGGCATGAACTACGACCTCGGTCTGCTCGGCTTCGACCAGGACGAACTCGCCAAGCTGCTCGACCCCGGCATTCAGGACGGTCTGTGCGATCCCGACGATGTGCCGGCGCCACCCGACGAAGCAATCACGCAGCCTGGCGACCTGTGGGTGCTTGGCAACCATCGCCTGCTTTGCGGCGACAGCAGCAAACCGGAGGACGTGGACCGCCTGCTCGACGGAGCGCCGATCCACTTGGTCAACACGGACCCGCCTTACAACGTGAAAGTCGAGCCGCGTTCCAACAACGCCATCGCCGCCGGCTTGTCTTCGTTCGAGGGGACCAAGCATCACCAGGGTCTCGACCTGGCTCGGCACCCGGAGAAGTCGAAACCGACGCAGAAGAAGCTGCGGCCCAAGGACCGGCCGCTCGCCAATGACTTCGTTTCGGATGAAGCGTTCGAGCAGATGCTCGATGCCTGGTTCGGGAACATGGCCCGCGTCCTGGTGCCGGGTCGCGGATTCTACATTTGGGGCGGCTATGCGAACTGCGGGAACTACCCGCCGGTGCTGAAGGCCAAGGAGCTTTACTTCTCGCAGGCGATCATCTGGGTGAAGGAGCATCCGGTGCTGACGCGCAAGGATTTCATGGGCAATCACGAGTGGTGCTTCTACGGCTGGAAGCTCGGGGCAGCGCATCAATTCCTCGGACCCAACAACGCGGTCGATGTCTGGTCCGTGAAAAAGGTCAACCCGCAGAGCATGATCCATCTCACCGAGAAGCCGGTCGAACTCGCGGCGCGGGCCATGCAGTATTCGTCGCGAGTCGGCGAGAACGTGATCGACTTGTTCGGCGGGTCCGGCTCGACGTTGATCGCCGCCGAGCAGACGGGTCGCAAGTCGTTTTTGATGGAATTGGACGCGCTCTACTGCGATGTCATCGCCGATCGTTATCAACGGTTTACCGGCAAGCCAGCAGTCCTCGAACGAACGGGCACGTCGCCATTGCCCATGAAGCCGCGCGAACAAGGCATGCAGTGACCCAAAAGAAGACAAAGCCGAGTCTCCGTCGGCTCGGCTTGGATGGATACGGCATGGCATGGATTCTTGTTTTCAACAGGCTATTTTTTCAGGAGAAGACCGCATGAACGAAGGCACGCTTCAGGACACCAGTCGGCAACAAACAACAAGGTGCGCCAACGTCAAGGTCCACTATTGGGACCGCGAAGACTTCGACCGTCAGGTCGGGCCATGCTCTCGTGGGTCCATTCCCGTTCCGGGGTACGGTGTCGCGAACTTCCACTATCCCAAGTCCACGTTGCAGGCGATGCTGGAACTTCGCGTGCGCGGTCTTGACGCTTCGATATCGGGCCTGCAAGCGCTGCTTGGCGATGGCTATAACACGCCGACGCCGAAGAGCTGCAGCAAGGACCCGCTGGACGTGGTGTGGGAGAAAGAGCATATCGATGCCGTGGCGGCGTGGTTCGATGAACTTGAGTTCTGGCTCCCGCAGACCCACCTATGCGTGTCATGCAACCTGCACTATGGCCAGTTCGCTCGCGCGTTCTTGAAGGGCCTGGTGTTTTTTGGGTGGAACCAGAAGGCTTGGATGGAATTCGACGTCTCGTGCCTGCTGATGGTCGTTCAGCCGGCGAAGACGCAGTACGGATATGGTCGAGTCATTTTCCTGCCGAAGGAAACGGAATTGGTTGTGGAGATGCCAGTGGCATGAAACCAGCGAGCGCGGATTTTGGACATCGACCGGCTGGTGGATTCGTGAAGAACATCAAGCCAATTTGGGCTGGATTCGCCGGAAATTTGCCCGGGGCGGACGGCCCCGTGGTTGGCCAACGGGTCGCCCACGTTCGCCTACGTCGGGGCGGGCTGGCGGGGTTGGCCAAAGACGCGTCCAACGAGCAGAGACCCCGCCAGGGGGTCTCGTGGGCGAAGGGGCTTGGGACGAGTTTAGCTCGCCAGCACGAACTTGCCGCGTTCGCTCTTCTTGAAGCGGGCGTCCTTCCCCTTCGTGTTGATTTCGCGAAGGATCGCGGAGTAGAGCGTCGCGTGCGGCGTCTTGCCGCCGGGGCTGGACCAGTACTTCTTCGCCGCCATCGCGTCGATCATTTCCTTGCAATTCATTGTCTGCCCGCTCTCCCCGAGCACCTTGGCGGCGGCGTCAATGGCGCTGAGCTTCGTTGCCTTCGCGGGGCCTCGGGCTTGGCCTTGGTGGACTTCGCGGCCTTGGCCTTCGGGGCCTTGTTGGCGGTGTCTGCCGGGGCCTGGGTCTTGGTGGTCGTCTTCTTCGCCATGTTACATCTCCCAATACGGTGTTGCGGAATGCGGCGTCGCGGACATCGCGACGCATCGCAGGGTCAGTGACTTACCTCGCATGCGGAGCGGGTTCAAGCGCAGCTTGACCAGATTTCTGAGGATTTTCCGGAGGCGGGGATCATGGCCGAAAACGGCGATTCGACGCCAGGGGCGGGGCTGAATCCGAACGCCCTCACGCTCGCCAATGCAGCCCGGATGCTGACCAGGGCCGGCGGGCAGCCGGTCACCATTGAAAAGCTCGAGGCGGACGTCGCAGCCGGCGCGCCGAGGAACGCGGACGGAACGATCAACCTGGTCCATTACGCCGCGTGGCTCGTGAAGGAGATGGGGCACCGTGATTGACCCGCGCAAACTGCGTCCGACCGAGCTCTGCCGACTGCTCAACTCGACGCCGCTGGGCGAGGTGTTGAGCGAGCGGCAACTCCACCGTCATCGCGTGCGTGCCGGCTTGCGAATCGGGGATGCGCGGCACGTCGACCTTTTGCGCTACGTCGCCTGGCTCGTGCAAATTCGGCATTCACCGAGAACAGACACGGGCGATCCATATGAGGCAGTCAAGGAGAGGTCCCACGCCCGCAACCAAGCGATCTCGCTTGCCGGTCGGGACATCGGCCGGCTGCCCGACCAGGTCGACGTGAGCCGTCGGCGTCAGACAGCAAAGGACTTTCGCTTCTTCTGTGAGAGCTACTTTCCGCTGACGTTTTCGCTGCCGTGGTCACCGGATCACCTGAAGGTAATCGCCAAGATTGAACAGGCAGTGCTGCGCGGCGGATTGTTCGCGATGGCGATGCCGCGCGGCTCGGGGAAGACGACCATCTGCGAGTGCGCCTGCATCTGGGCGGTGCTCAACGGGCATCGCGAGTTTGTCTGCTTGATCGGCTCGGACGAAGGCCACGCGATGGACATGCTCGATTCGATCAAGATGGAACTCGATGGCAACGACCTCTTGCTCGCCGACTATCCCGAGGTCGTCCACCCGATCCAGAGCCTTGATGGCATCGCCAATCGCTGCAACGGTCAACTCTACGAACGCGAGCGCACGCATATCGGCTGGACCGCCCGCGATGTTGTGCTGCCGACGTTGAAGCCCGCGGACTGGCTCGAGCGGGAGGACCGCCGCGAGTTCGTGCGGCCCGATGGGTATTCGCTTGCAAGCGGCGCCATCGTCAAGGTGGCTGGCATTACCGGGCGCATTCGCGGCATGAAATACAAGCGTGCCGACGGCAAGACGGTGCGGCCGACGCTCGTCGTCCTCGACGATCCGCAGACCGACGAATCGGCGCGATCCCTATCGCAGTGCGCCACGCGCGAGAGCATTCTGGCTGGCGCCGTCCTTGGCCTGGCTGGTCCTGGCAAAAAGATCTCTGGCATCATGCCGTGCACAGTGATCCGGCCCGACGACATGGCCGACAACATCCTCGGCCGTGACAAGCACCCGGAATGGAACGGCGAACGGACCAAGATGGTCTACTCGTTCCCGAGCGACGAGAAACTCTGGCAGCGTTACGCCGAGATACGCGCCGAGAGCATGCGGCAAGGCAACGCTGGCGACGAGGCGACGGAGTTCTACCGCGCCAACCGGGCGGCGATGGACGAGGGCTCGCTCGTCGCCTGGGCGGAGCGCTTTAACTACGACGAGCTTTCGGCCATCCAGCACGCGATGAACTTGAAATTGCAGGACGAGGCAGCGTTCTTTGCCGAGTACCAGAATGAGCCGTTGCTTGAGGAAGTGGAAGGCGACAATGAACTGACTGGTGACCAGATTGCCAGCAAATTCAACCGGATGAAACGTGCCGAAGTGCCGATTGGCTGCAACAACCTGACCATGTTCATTGACGTACAGGCCAATTTGTTGTTCTTCGTCGTCGCGGCATGGGAGGATGATTTCACCGGCTACGTGATCGACTATGCGTCGTTCCCGGACCAGAAACGATTGTACTTCACGCTTCGCGACGCCCGTCACACTCTATCGGCAGTGACTCAGGCCAGCGGGCTCGAAGGAGCCATTTACGCCGGGCTGGATGCGATCACGAAGGAACAAATTGGCCGCGAGTGGCGGCGAGACGATGGGGCCATGTTGCGGATCGAACGCTGTCTCATTGATGCCAACTGGGGTTCTTCCACCGACATCGTCTACCAGTTCTGCCGCCAGTCGGGCTACGCCGGAATCGTTTTGCCCAGTCACGGGCGATTCGTCGGTGCGTCGAGCCAACCCTTCAGCGAGTACAAACGCAAGCCTGGAGACCGCGTTGGATTGAACTGGCGGATACCCAACGTTCAGGGCAAGCGAGCGGTGCGCCACGCCATTTATGACACGAACTACTGGAAATCGTTTGTGCACGCACGCCTGGCCGTGGCGATGGGTGACCGTGGTTGCCTCTCGCTCTTCGGCGACAAGCCAGAACAGCATCGCCTTCTTTCCGAGCACCTGACCGCCGAGTACCGCGTGAAGACCGAAGGGCGAGGCCGCACAGTGGACGAGTGGAAGCAGCGGCCCGAGCGCGGCGACAATCACTGGTTCGACTGCCTGGTCGGCTGCGCCGTGGCGGCGTCCATTCAAGGCGCCGTGCTACCGGGAACCGACGGCCAGGCCGTTGCCAAACGCGGGCGTGTCAGCTTCGCCGAATTGCAACGGAGGACCCGGCGATGAAAAATACCCGTCCCTCCAGAGACGACATGGGCATTTGTTGTCCACGCTGTGGTTGCCGTCATTTCAAGACCACCAATACCGAACCGCTTCGTGACGGGCGCATCCGGCGGCGAAAAACGTGCCGGCACTGCGGCCGTAAGCTTGTGACGTTTGAGGCGTCGCCGGCTCCGAGCAAGGCGGATTGCTACCGGTAGCACGATTTCTCTTCTATTTGCAAAGTCGCGGACAACTCCCATTTTCCTGGCATACGTAACAGACATCTGCAATGAAGACCGCGCGCTTTTGACCGAGAACCACGTATGGCCGACGATCTGGAAAACGAAATTCGCAAGAATGCCGAGGGACCGGCGAAGGCCGCAAACGACACCGGCAGCGTCGAGCAGCATCCGTTGCCCGATCAAATCGAGGCCGATCGCTACCTCGCATCGAAGAAGGCGGCCAAGGACAAGAAACGCGGTTTGAAACTCAACAAACTCGTTCCGCCGGGGGCTAACTGAGTGTTGCGCTGGCTGTCGAATCTTTTTGCTACCAGGCAGTCGTCGCCACGACGTGCAGCGCGCGTAGTTCGCGCCCGTTATGACGCGGCGGCGACGAACCCGGACAACCGCCGGCATTGGGCCAACGCGGATGGGCTTTCCGCCAACGCGGCCAACAGCGCTGAAGTTCGGCGTATTCTGCGAAACCGTTCACGGTACGAGGTCGCCAACAATAGCTATGCCCGGGGCATCGTCCTGACGCTGGCCAATGACGTGATCGGAACCGGTCCGCGACTTCAGATGCTCACCGTCGACACCGAGGCGAATCGCCGCATCGAGCAGGCGTTTGCGAATTGGGCCAAGGTCGTTGGCCTGGCCGAGAAACTCCGCACGATGCGGATGGCTCGCGCCACGGATGGCGAATCTTTTTCGATCCTGACTAACAATCCGAAGTTGCCGACGCAGGTGCAACTCGATTTGCGTTTGATTGAGGCGGACCAGGTATGCACGCCGGACCTAGCGTCAATGGATGCGAATGCTGTTGACGGGATTGTCTTTGACGCGGCTGGCAACCCGGTCATGTACCACGTACTTCGTGAACATCCGGGCGGAACCGCGGGGCGTTTCATCCTCGGATACGACCGCGTGCCGGCCGCGTCGATGTTGCACTGGTTCCGCGCCGATCGCGCAGGGCAGGCGCGAGGCATCCCCGACATCATGCCGGCGCTGCCGCTCTTCGCGCAATTGCGGCGCTTCACGTTGGCGGTAATCGCCGCCGCTGAAACGGCTGCAGACTTCGCCGGCATCCTTTACACCGATGCTCCTGCCGGCGGTGAGTCGGAGGCGGCCGAGCCGTTCGAGCCGATCGAGCTGGAACAGCGAGCGCTCGTGACCATGCCGGGTGGTTGGAAGATGAGTCAGCTTCAGGCTGAGCAGCCGGCCACGACTTACGCGGAATTCAAAAAAGAGATCCTCAACGAAATTGCCCGCTGCCTCAACATGCCGTTCAACGTCGCGGCCGGAAATTCGTCAGGCTACAACTATGCCTCCGGTCGCCTCGACCACCAGACGTATTTCAAGGCGATCCGCGTGGACCAGTCGCAACTCGAATGCGTTGTGTTGGATCGCGTCCTTGCGGCCTGGCTCGATGAAGCCGCGTTGATTCCCGGTTTGCTGCCGGCCGAACTCGGGCCATTCGCCGAGTGGTCACATCAGTGGTTTTTTGACGGTCAAGAACATGTAGATCCTGCCAAGGAAGCGAATGCTCAGGCCACACGCCTAGCAAATCACACGACAACGCTCGCTCACGAGTACGCCCGACAAGGTCGGGACTGGGAAGAGGCTTTGCGCCAGCGGGCCAAGGAAATGGCGTTGATGCAGGAACTCGGGCTTACGCCCGCGCAGGCCATCCCGACAAATCCAAAGGAGACCATTGATGAAATCGACCAACCGGAAGCCCAATGGGCAGCATGATCTTGGTGTGCCCAACCTGCTGAACCTCTCAGCGACCGCCACGATTGAACTGGCCGCCGTCGGCGCCGATGCCGAGAAGACGCTGCCGCGTTTCCGCATGGTCGCCTACACCGGTGGGCCGATGCGTATTGCCGGCTGGCGCTACCCGGTCGTACTCGACCTTGCAGGCCTGGCGGTGCCATCGCAATCGCGGCCCATCCGCTTTGGGCACGATCCGCTCTCCGGCGTCGGGCACACCGACGCCATCCGCATCGAGGACGGTCAGCTCGTGGCTACCGGCATGGTGTCTCGCGATACGTCCGCCGCGCGCGAAATCGTCGTCTCGGCCAAGAACGGCTTCCCCTGGCAGGCGTCGGTAGGCGCCGGCGTCGAGGAGTTCGAGTTCATCAAGGAAAACCAAAAGGTCGTGGTCAATGGTCAGTCGCTGAGCGGCCCGCTCAACGTCGTCCGCAAGGCGACCTTGGGAGAGATCAGCTTTGTCGATCTCGGGGCCGACGGCCGCACCAGTGCGACCATCGCCGCAACCAATCCGGCAGGAGATGCAATCGTGAACAACCCAGATCCAGCCAATGACACGCAAGGCGCCGGCCCTTCTTCCACGCAGGTGACGAATCCCGGTGCGGACACGCAGCCGACGGCGGAAACCGTCCGCGCCCAGGCGTTGGCAGAAACCAATCGCATCGTGGCAATTCGCCGCGTCTGCGGCGGCCGGCACGCCGAGATCGAGTCGCGTGCCATCCAGGAGAATTGGGATGCGACGCGCTGTGAGCTGGAAATCCTTCGCGCGGATCGGCCGCGCACGCCCGCGATCCGCACGAGCGACAAAGCGGTCACGGCCACGGTGCTCGAAGCCGCATGCGTTCTCACCGCCAAGCTTGGCCAGGCCGAAGAAATGTACGAGCCGCAGACGCTCGATCTGGCGTCACGACGATTCCGCGGCGGCATCGGCTTGCAAGAATTGCTGCTCGAAGCGGCTTGGGCCAACGGCTATATCGGTCGCAACTTCCGCGATCACCGTGAGGTTCTACGCTTTGCATTTGGACGCGGCATCGAGGCCGGATTTTCCACAATCGACATCGGCGGCATTCTGTCGAACGTCGCCAACAAGTTCCTGCTCGACGGCTTCTTCTCTGTCGAACGGACCTGGCGCAACATCTGCGCGGTGCGGAACGTCAGCGACTTCAAGACGGTCACCAGCTACCGCTTGATCGGCAAAGATCAATACGAGCAAGTTGCCCCGGGCGGTGAGCTCAAGCACGGCACGCTCGGCGATGAGAAGTACGAGAACCGCGCCGACACCTACGGTCTCGTGTTGTCCATCGACCGTCGCGACATCATCAACGACGACCTCAACGCCATCACCACGGTGCCGCGTAAGCTTGGTCGCGGCTCCGGCCTGAAGATCAACGATGTGTTCTGGACGATCTTCATGGCCAACAGCGCGTTCTTCACGTCAGGCCGCAACAACTACCTGACGGGCACGGCTACGGCGCTCGGGATCGATGGTCTAACCGCGGGCGAAGTCGCCTTTATGGATCAAGTTGATTCTGACGGCAAGCCGATCGGAATCATGCCGGCAATCATGCTGGTGCCCACGGCGCTGTCGGCAATCGGTTCACAACTCTTCAAGTCGCTGGAGCTGCGCGACAACACATCGAGCGCGAAGTACCCGATCACCAACCCGCACCAAGGCAAGTTCCGTGTCGAGGTGAGCCGCTACCTCGGCAACAGCAAGTACACCGGCAACTCAAACAAGGCGTGGTATCTCTTGGCCGAGCCGACGGACTTGCCGGTGATCGAGGTCGCGTTCCTCAACGGTCAGGAGGCGCCGACCATCGAGACGGCGGACGCGGACTTCAACGTCCTCGGCGTGCAGATGCGCGGCTACCACGATTTTGGCGTTGCCCTGCAAGACTATCGCGGCGGTGTGAAGGCCAAGGGCGAGGCGTAATCACCCGAACGCAATCAAGGAGACCAAACAATGGCTCAAGCGACTTTTGTCCACGAAGGATGCGCCATCGACTACACGCCCAGCGCGGATGTCGCAGTTGGCGATGTAATCGTCCAGGCCGACCTGATTGGCGTCGCCAAGCAGGCCATCGCCGCCAACAAACTCGGCGCGCTGGCGGTCGAGGGCGTCTTCGACTTCGCCAAGGCCACGGGCGGCGGATCGGGAATCGCGGTCGGCACCACGGTGTACTGGGACGACACGAACAACGTCGCCACGGCCACGGCGACGAGCAACAAGCTGCTCGGCAAGGTCGTCAAGGCGGCGGCTGACGCGGACACCACGGTGCGCGTCCGGCTCATGCAGTAATGACGGAGGCCGTGCATGGCGAACCTGCTCGCGAACGGCATGGCCTGGCTCAACGACCAGCTTGCCGAGCATGTCGCGGTGACGATGCGTTTCCATCGCAAGGGCCAGAGTTGCGAGGTGCAAGTCATCCCGCGAACGCCGGCCACGCCGCCGATCTCCCCAGGAGGTGCGCCGCTCAATCCGAGCATTTACGAGCGTGACTTAGACGTGCGCTTGGCGGACCTGGTTAGTGTGCTCGGCACCACGATGCCATCGTCGTTCGATTACTTCACCGAGGAGATCAACGGCCGAAAGGTGGTTTACAAGATCACGCAGCCTATCGGCGGCGGGCCTCGGTTCGATTGGGTCAACGGTGATCGCGGACCGGAAGCGCGGATTCGGATTCACACCAAGCAGACCGGCGCATCGACCGGCGAAGGCGACCTGATGCTTGGCAAGCAAGCCGTCGCGGGCAATGGAACGCTGACATGATTGGCACCGGCACGCTGACGCTTGAGGCACTGCACGGCACGGGCCTCGGCGTTCGCTGGGTGGTTGGCCGGGGAACCTTGAACGCGGGAAGGATGCAGACGGCAGCGATCGGCATTCGACGCCCGCCGCCTCCTCCAGCGCCACCCAAGATCACGGTGCTTCGCGACGCGCTCGTCGCGGACATCAACGCCACGGTCAAGCCGAGCTCGCCGACGGCGTTCGTGGCCGAGGCGGCGTACAGTGTGATCGATTCGGAAGCGTTGAAGGTTTGCGTCCTTGGCGTTGACCTGACCGAGGAACACGAAGCCGCCAAAGAAACGGACACGCAACACCTGCAAGTGCATGTGGTCGTGCGGCAGAAGGTGGAACCGACGGATGTCGCGGAAAACGATCGGCTTTTGGCGCTCGCGCATGCCATTGCGAACCGCTACAAGCTGGACACGGATGTGAGCCAACTGAGCGCGGAGTTGGCGGGCGTCGGACAAATGGTGCTGGTCGAGAAACGGTGGTTCCCGCTGTATCACCGCTACCTGATGGACACGACCGGCTTCTTCCACAGCGAGTTGGTGCTGACGTTCCGTGAATGGGTAGATCGGCCATGAGCCAGATCAAGACAAGCTTCTCCAGCAGACTCGACGGCAAGCCGATCTTGTCCGCCGCCGAACGTGCCGAGCAGAAGCTACTCATGCAGTTCGGCGCTTACGTGATGCGGACGGCCAAGCGATCCATCAAGAAAGGCGGGCCGAAGCAAACGTCAACGCCAGGAGAGCCGCCCGTGGGTCATGGCCAGGAGTTGTACGCGAACTTCATCGCATTCGCGCACGATCCGTCGCGGCACGAGGTCGTGATCGGCAGCCAGCTATTGAGCAGCACGTTGGGCGACGTGGCTCCGGAGAAGATTGAGTACGGCGGCACCGAGGCAATCATCGTCGGCAAATGGCCGTTCCGCAAGCGGAAGGTCGTGAACTACCTACCGCGTCCTGCGATGCGGCTCGCCTACGACGTCGCGGTGAAGAAGTTCCTGCCCAAGCTGATCGAGAACAGCATCGTGCCGTGAGGTGAACCATGCCCCGACCACTCGGAACCGAATTGACGATCAACCGCAACACCGGACCCAACTGGGCTTCGCCGGCGTGGACGCGGGTTCGTGGCATCCAGGATGCCAAGCTCAACATTCAACCCGCGGGCATGGTCAAGTCGAGCGACCGCTCCGTCGCGGTCGATACCGAGATCCCGGCCCGGTTCAAGGTCGAAGTCGAAGCGACGGCGTTCTGGAATGGCGGCGCTGGCCTGACGGCGCTGCGGGCTGCATTCCTCAATGGAACGCCGATCGAGCTGGCGGTGCTGTATGGTGCGGCCGCGACGGGCAAGAAGGGCGTCCGTGCTGAATGGGCCGTCACGCAATTCCCGCTCGAGTTCCCGCTGGGCGACAACCAGAAGATCGCGATCAAGCTGCAGCCGCACGCCGACTATGCCAACGAGCCGCTGTTCTACACCGACGCGACTAGCAGCGCCGGCACCGCCGAGACGATCTCGACCAAGAAAGTCGGTGCAACAGCGTCCGTGAGCGTGGCCGACGGCACGCCGATCGGCGCGGCGATGGACATCAAGCTCGGTCTGCAGCCCGGCGCGCTCATCGATTCGAGCGACCGCGACACGATCTTCGATGTGGTCAAGCCGACGCGATTTAAGTTCGAGCCCGAGTTCTCGTTCCTGTGGAACCCGTCGAACACGCAACTCATGGCGATCTACACAGCCGCGACGACCAACGCACCGATCGAGCTTTTCATTCTCGACGGCGCCCATGCGACGACCGGCAGTTGGGGCGTGCATTCGGACTGGGCGATCAATGGCTTCCCCGTGGATGCGAAGCTCAAGGATGGACAACTCGTCACCGTCAAGTTGACGCCGCACGGCGACGGCACCACGCCGCCGGCGTTCTTCACCGTTCCGTGATTCGGAGGCGTTCATGTTCGACAAGCATTTCATCGACCGCAAGGGCCGGCGCTGGGACCTGGATCTCACCTGGTTCACGGTGCAGCAGCTCAAGCGCGAGATCGGCCTCGACATCGAGACGCTCGTGCCCAAGCAAGGCGACGCCAAAGGCGCGAGCTTCCAAGCGTTCCATGACTTCATCACCGACGGACTCCGCTTGTTCGAGGCACTTTGGCTGTTGCTCAAACCCGAATGCGACAAGCAGAACATTACACAAGAGGATTTCGGATCCGGATTTGGCGGCGACACGTTCGAGGCCGCCGGGATGGCATTCACACAGGCCCTGATCGATTTTTTCCCGAGTCCCCTCCGAAAAGCCCTGCTTCGGAAGGTGCTGGAAAAGGGCAAGGCGGCGATGGCGATTGCGGGCGAGCGGCTGGCGAAGGAAATGGACAAGATCGATCTGGAGTCGCTGGTCAACACCAACCTCGACGAAGCCTTGAAGAAATCGTCTGGCGAACAGCCGGGGCTGCCGGCGTCGCCAACCCCGGTCCCTACAGCCTGAGACGATTGGCGTGGATGGCATGGGGTCGCGAAGAGTTTGAGTGGGAGCGATTCAGTCACCTGATGGCGGTCGTGTTCAACGCGAGCATCTGGGACACGTCGAAGACCAGCCCGAAACAGCCGCGCGACTTCAATCCAATGCGGCAAGAAGGCGAGTGTGGCCCGGTGGAAGACGACGACGAGGCTTACCGAATCGTGGAGCGAATGACGGATGGCGAACAAGGGGAGCATTGAAGCCGGGCGCGGGCATGTGACGCTCGAGACTCGCAACCTGCTCCAGAAGGGGCTGGACGAGGCTAAGGCGACGCTGCAAGCTTGGGGAACCACGGTCATGGCGATTGGCGCTGCCGTCGCTGCGACCGGCGTGCTGATCGCCGCGCCGTTTCTTCAGGGCCTCGACACCCTTTCCGCCTGGGGCAAGGAGATGCGAACCGCCATGCGCCAGACCGGGATGAGCTTCGAGGAGCTCGACCTGGCGATGGACGGCACCCGAACATCGGCCGATGAGCTGGTCCCCGCGATTGCCAAGATGGACGAGTTCATCTTCAGCGCCGCGAACGGTTCGCGCGAAGCGAATCAGGCGCTCGCAGAGATGGGCATCTCCTTGAGCGACCTGCAGCACGCGAGCCAGGGCGACCGGTTGCTTCTGCTTGCCGATGGCCTCAATCGAATCGGCGACGCCGGTCAGCGCATCGCCCGCCAGCGCGACGTGTTTGGACGTGGTGGCTTGAGCCTTAACATCGAAGGCGGGGCGGCGGGCATGCGGTCGCGTGCCGCGCGAGCAGATTACCTCGAAGGCGAGACGCTGAACTCGCGAGCCACGCTGGAACTCGTCGGCCAGTACAACACGGCGAAGCGCGAGTTCGGCATGGCGATGAGCGGGTTCTGGGCCACGCTCGGTGCGGCTGCCGCGCCGGTCATGACCGACTTCCTCCGCATGATCACGCAGATCGTTGTCGGCGTGCGGCAATGGCTGGAAGCAAATCGACCCCTCCTGACCACGATTTTCTACGTCGCGGACAAGCTCATCCTGCTCGGCACCATTATCGGATTCGTCGGCAGCATGATCTACGCCGGGGCCTATGCGTTCACGTTCATCGGCGGGGCGATCAGCATTGTCGGCGGCGTTATCTCGTGGTTCGTCTCGCTGGCATCTGGCGGTTTCGGCCTGTTGACCGTCTTGTCCTGGGGATGGGGAGCGGCAACCTTTGCTGCCGGCATGATCGCGACGGCAGCGTTGCTCGTTTACAAGACGGGTCTGCTGGCGCTGACTGCAATCACCTGGCTATGGAATGCCGCCGGCGCCGCGCTGGCCGCAGTCCTCGGATTGTTCAGCGGTGCCGCGACCGTGGCCACCGGCGCGACGGGCGGCTACACGATCGGCCTGATTGCAGCGTGGATCTGGGAAAACATCTGCTCGGTTGGCATCACGCTCCTCATCACGGCGCTCGGCGCTCTCGTGATCGCCATCGGCGCTGTCGTCTTGGCACTCGGTGGGTTCGTGATCTTCGCCGTCGCAGTGGCGTTCTTGCCAATGGCGATTAGCGCCCTTGCGGACGCCTTCGTCGATCTGTGGGAGTCCATTGGGAACAGCACCTGGTTCGCCAATCTCACCAATATGTTTGGCGCGGTCGTCGGCACCGCGCAAACGGCATGGGCCGGTATCAAGGCCGCGTTTGACGCCGGCGAGTGGGGCTTGCTGTGGGAAATCTTGAAGGTGACGGCGCTGCTGGAGTGGGAACACATCAGCAACTACGCGATGGGCGTTTTCTACTACTGGAAGGACGCCATCAGCGACACGTTCGATGAAGCCTGGACCTACATCAAGGTCACGTTCGTTGCGGTTTGGGGCGAAATCAAGGCGCTGTTCTTCGACGGGATCGCCGCCATCGCCAGCGGCTTCACCGCGATGGTCAACGTGATCATCACGGCACTGAACGGAATGATCGGTCGCGTGGTTCAGGGCATGAACGCGATCATCGACATGATCAACAACACCATCTCGCGGCTGCCTCAATCGGTTCGCAACACGCTTGGCATCGGCACGCTTTCACGGGCAACTGCGCCCGAACTCCAGAACGTCGCCGACGGCGGTCAACGCTTTCGCGACATGGCCCGAGACGAGCGCCGAAGCACGCAAGACCAGGTCCGCGACATCGAGAGCCAGGCGATGGCCGACTGGTTCGACGAGCAGGTTCGCCGCGTCGAGCGCGACACGGCGCTTGCAGAAGGCAACCAGGCCCGCGTCGCGGAACTTAACGCCGAGCTTGCGGACCTGACGGCCTACGCGGAATTCCTCCGCGATTCTCAGCCGGCGCTGGCCGGTGCCGGCGAGGCAATGGGGCGAAGTCCCGGCATGACTGGATCACCGACGACGCACGTTGCAGGTTCATTTTCCGCGGCGGTCATCGCTGGTTTCATTGGGGCGTCGATGGGCGCAGGCGAGACACGCGGCGAGCGCGAGACCCGCATGGCGCGCGAACGCCTTGATGAAATCCTTCGCGAGCTGGAACGTCGGCCCGGAGTGGTGATGGGATGAGCATTCGATGGCGTGAAGAATCCCGACAGGAGATCGGGCTGAAGTTCAACGACCCGGCGTCACGGCGGGAGTGGTTGTTCACCGGCTCAAACGACCGCAACGCGATCATCGCAGCGGCGGCGGCAGTGATCCCGGCCATCGATGTCGTCGGCGGCGTGCCGTTGTTCTACGACCATCACGACATCAAGGAGGAATCGACGGGAGCATGGCGAGTCAAAGTCGAATGGCGAAAGAACCCGACGTATTGGGAACTGTCCATCGACACGACGGGCGGCACGGGCAAGATCCTCCAGTCGTTCGCGACGGTGCGCGGCTATGACTGCGAAGGCGCCATGCGGACATTCAACCAGGATCCTCGCCAATGGATCGACACCGGCCTGATCTCGAACTTCCAGCGGGCGATCGGCGTCAACGGCAACAACATTGAAGGCGTCGATGTCGTCATCCCGAAGTTCGATTTCTCGATCAACTACAAGCTGCGTTTGAGCACGTTGTCGTCGCTGTACCTGATGACGCTCTATGACCTGACGGGCAAGGTCAATGACAAAAACTATGTGCTGGCATGGAAGGGCCAAACGCTAACCTTCCGGCCCGGCGATCTGCGATTCCTCGGCTCGCCGGCCAAGATTTCGAGCGACGACAACCTCGACATCACGTTTCGCTTCAGCGCGTCCAAACGGATCGAGGTGTACACGGCAAGTGCAGTCTGGTTGCCCGGCACCAATTACGACGCCGGCGACCTGGTCGAGCACCTCGACGACGACAACGTGCCGCGCGTGTATCGCTGTCTGATTGGCCACACGGCCATCGCCGACAATGAACCGCCCTTCGAGGACTGCTGGGAGCATGCGAACCTGACGATCGGTGACAGCTTGCCGATCGAGAAGCGCGGTTGGGAGTACCTGTGGGTGCGTTACGAAGAGGCCCTTGATCGCGAGACGAACCAGATGGTCCGACGGCCGATCGCGGCCTACGTGGAGCAGGTGTGTCGCTATGGGAATTTTGATCTCCTTGGCATTTAGCCTGGTGCTGAGCATGGCGGGCGATCCGTTTCGAGTCCTGACGCCTGGTGATCCGTTGGGCGCGGGCGAAGGCCCGTTCAACGCCCAGTGGCACAACATGGCGACAGAAGCGATTCGCGTCAGCCAGCGCGCGACGCCGCCGGGCATGACGCCGCGCGAAGTGGTCAAGGAACGTGACACCGACGTATGGATTGCCAACATCACGGAAGCAGACATCGACGAATACCGGCCCGCGGGTCTTGGTGATCTGGCGATCTATCCGTCGGAGAACGGCGATTTCCGCGAACGGCTATGCTTCCTGACGCAAAAGCTCAAGAGCGGACGGCCGTTCGGAATCGTGCAGGAACCGGTTGGGGCGGGAAAGCTCTATGCGTGCAAGCTCGCGGCGGGGCCGGGCGGTCAACCACCTAACAAGAAATGGATGCGCCTTGTCGGTGATCCCGAGCCGTGGGATGTTCTGCGCACCTACGTCCTCGGCGAACAGGTCATCTACATCGGGCCGGCAAGCCCGTGGACGAGCGGGCAAAGCTACATCGTTGGTGACCTGGTTGACGCTGGCAGCATCGTCTATCGTTGCGTGTCAGCGCATGTCGCCAGCTCCGGGAACGCACCACCGGACGCGGATCATTGGGAGGTGTACGCAGGCAAGCAGTACATCGCGCTGCTCAAGCACAGCGGCCGTGTGCCGCCAACGAACGCTTCCTACTGGCTGGCGAGCGGCGCGCACCGTGGCATCTGGAACAAGGGCGACACTTATGCGGCTGGCGACATCGTGGTCGAACCGCAACTTGGCCGCATCGTTGTCGATGGCGTGTCGCGGGCCTGGCTGAATGTCCAACAAGCCGCGCACCAGCACGCGCGGATCGTTAACGGCGAATTGCAAAGTGCCGAAGAAGGACCGGTTGACATCCTTTGGCGCCAGGGAGGGTTTGGCAATCAATGGGCGGTAGTCCGCCTGTGTTGCGATTCCCTGACGTTGCCTACGGCGAACGGCGACGCCGGCTTGACCATCCCGGTAATGCTGTGCGACGGCGTCGGCTCATACATCTTTCGGCCAGGCGGCGCGCTCATGATGGGCGCGATGACCTGCGTTGGCACGGGCACGCACAGCTATCCGGCTCGAACTGGAATCGGGTCCCTGGCATTGGGCGTGATGTGGTCAAGCGGCAATGGCAACTTTTATGCGCCGACTCCCTCGGGAAGCCTCTACGCGCCACCGATGACGTTGGCGGGCGCGGGTTCAAGAACGCTGCCGCCGACAGGCAACGGCAACCTGAATGCCGGTGCAATGACCAGCATCGGCTTCGGCACTCGCTCCGCGCCGACTCGGACGGCTTCGGGCATGCTTGTGCTCGCTCCCCTTGTCTTGTCCTCGAGCAGTGGCACCTACTCCAACACGGCCATGTTCGTGGCGAAGATTTCCAACCCGCTTTTCGATGCGACCACGGGGCGATGGGTCTACGACTGGATCGAGCAAACGATCAACACATCCACTGGCGCCTACCAGGATCTCGCAGGCGGCAAGGCAGGCAACACCAGTTCCGGCCCGTTCATGCGCGAGCGGAACAACAATCTGGTCAAGACGCCGCTCTTCAGCTTGGCTCGGCTGCGGGGGCCGTGGAGCGGTCAGCCGCTTTACGACTTCGAACATTGCTGCACCGACGGGGCCGAAACCGCCAGTGGCTCGCTCATGCTCGGCTCGATGATCTGCGACGGCGACGGAACGTTCACCCCACCGCCGCCCAAGGTTGGCTCAGGCACCTTGCTGCTCGGAGCGATGACCTGTGCCGGCACGGGCTACGCCAGCGCGTCCTCAGTCAACGTAGGGGCTGGCACACCTGAACTCGGCGCAATGGTGTGCATGGCGAAAGGCCTGTCCAGCGCTTTCTCCGTCCATCTCGGCATCGGCAAGCCTCTGTGCAGCGGAATGTTGCTGGTCGGAACAGGAACCGCGGATGCGCCTGTCTTTGCGGGGACCGGTGCCGGCCTAGCCGGGACGATGTCCTGCGTGGGCAGCGGGCTATCGAGCGACTTCTCCGTCAGCATCGGCAATGGTGTCGTTCAGAACGGCACGATGATTTGCGCAGGGCTGGGGACGTTTCTCGCGCCGGTCTATTCAGGCAACGCGGCCCTGCAATGCGGATCAATGGTCTGTGTCGGAGCCGGTTTGGCGAGTGCCGAGTCGGTGAGTATCGGCACCTGCACGCTGCAACTGAGCGCAATGCTCTGCACGGCCAGCGGTCAATTCACTCCGAAGCGAATCGGCACGGGCAACCTGCAACTCGCCGCGATGCTGCTTAACGGCGCGGCCGAGGCGTGGCTCGACACGTTCGAGGTGTCCGAGGGAGGCGTCGCTGCGGGCGGAATCCATCAGGTGCTTGCCGACATCGGCACCGATGGTGGAGTAGCAGCCGGCGGTAGTCATCAGGTGCTTGCGGACCTCGGCACCGATGGTGGTGTCGCCCCGGGTGGAAGTCATCAAGTCCTGGCGGACCTCGGCACCGATGGCGGCGTGGCGACCGGCGGAAACGACTAGGAGGCGAGCAATGCCCAACGAACTGGTGATCTGTGACGACGCGATTGTGCGGCAGATGGATGTTCTCAGGAACAACCTGCTGAGTGGCGCAAGCCTGCTTCTTTACAAGACCAACATCACGCCGGCGCATGGCGACGTAATCGGCACATATTCTTCGAGCGAGGCAGATTTCAGCGGCTACAGCGCGGCGACGCCGTCCTGGTCATCCGTGACGCTTGGCGCCAACCGTGCGAAAAGTACCGGCTCGCCCATCAGTTGGACCAAGAGTGGCGCGACTGGCAACACGATCTACGGCTATTTACTTCGACGCAACACCGGGACGCTGATCGGGGCACGCAAATATGCCAGCACCATCGACATGAACGACGACGGCGACAACATGACCGTGCAACCGATTTGCACGCTCGTCGATCAGGCGATCTTGAATGCAGGCTCATCGAGTTTCGTGTGGTGCAACGGAGCGCTTCAGGAATTCGCCGACGTGCTGGTCGGCAATGGCGACGGAATCTGGGCCAACACCCTGCACCTGTTCAAGGATAGCGGCCTGACGCCATCGCGATCCGACACAGCGTCCACCTACACCGCCACCGGCGTAGAGGCGGATTTCAGTGGGTACGGTGCGGTTGGCATCACCTGGCAAGCCGATGTGCTCGTCAGTGATCAGGTGCGAATCCCGGCCGATCCCATTGTCTGGACCAAGAACGGGACCACGGGCAACACGATCTACGGCTACTTCATCCTCGACTACGTCGGCCGCTTAGTCGGCGCGAAGAAGTACGACACGCCCGTGGCCATGACCGGCAACGGTCAGCAACACACCGCCCAGGTTGTTTACACGATTGAAAGCGAGCTCTAGCCGAGCGCTAGACTCAAGACCTCAAACTCGAAAGGAACGCCATGAAGATTTCCGATTCTGCCCGCAACGCCGCAGTCAACGCCGTGGCCGGCCTCCTCGATGGCGGCTCGTCCAACGCCAACATCACCATCCGCACCGGCGCAGCGCCCACGAACACGTCCGACCCGGATTCGGGCACGCTCCTGGCGACGCTGCCGATGAGCGATCCCGCCTTCGGCTCGGCGTCGGGCGGCACGGCAATCGCTGGCGCAATCACCAGCGACACGAACATCGCCGCCACAGGAACCGCTGGCCATTTTCGCGCCAAGGATTCGAGCGGCAACACGGTCTTCCAGGGCTCGTGCGGCACGTCGGGCGCCGACATCAATTTCGATTCGGTCTCGTTCATCGCCGGCGGCACCTGTGCGATCTCGAGCCTGACGCTCACGCAGCCGGCGTCGTGATCGAGGCAACTGACCATCCTAAGGAGGAACTCACTCAATGCTGAGCTTTCCATTTCCAGACATGCAGATTCGTGGAGCGGGGACCGTGAAGCCGCCGCCCTTGACCGACCAGGACATGGCCGAGATGTGGGGCCGGGCAGAGAAGGTACAAGACCCACAAACTCGCACCGACTTGTTCCGGCTGCTGACCGCAGTCGAGGCGCTAACCGACACCTTCGACGCATTTGCAAAGGGGAAAAAATGAACGCCGCGTTTGTTCTGTTGGCCGCTTGCACAATTGCGCAGCCGGCCGATCCGCTCAGGTTGCCCAAAGAGATCAAGGGGCTGCCGGGCAAGTTCATTTCGATCAAGGCCGAGACGATGGGCAAGCAAGTTCGTTGGCGCGCCGTTGATCCGGGTCTTGAGATCCTTGATGATTTGCCCAGTCTCAAAGAAGGCAAGGAGATTCGCTGCATCGCATGCAAGCCCGGACGCTATCGCGTCGAGGCTTATACGTCGATCAACGACGAGCCGACGCCGATCGTCGTCTGCACGGTGGTCGTCGGCAATCCGCCTGGCCCGAGCCCACCGCCCAATCCCAATCCACCCAGTCCGAACCCGCCGAATCCGACTCCACCGAATCCGCCCATTGATCGGATGGTCGCCAAGTTTTCCGCAGCGCTCGCCACCGATGGCGGCACGACCCCGGTCAACCGCGCTCAGTTGATCGCGCTGATTGGCCTGTACGAGGCCGCCGCCGACCACGCGGCCAAGCCCGGCATCACGACTGTCGGCATGTTGCTCGAGGACATTCGCAAAGTCGCCTACGGCGAAGGCGGTCAGCCAGGCCTTATCCGGCCGGACGTGCTCGTCGGCGTGCGGAAGGCAATCTCGGCCGAGGTGGTGAATGTGCTCGGCGATGAGCCAAGCTCGCAATTGGATGCACCAACGCGAACACGTGCCGTCGACATCTTCCGTCGGATCGCGGCTGCGTTGGCGAAGGTGCAAGCGTGAGAAAACGGTTCGCCCGCAACTCGAATTCGGAGGACAGATATGATTCCCAAGAACTGGAAAGCCTATCTTGTTTGGGCGATCGGCATTGCTGTCATCACGGCCTTGATCGCGCTCGGCCTCCTTCCGAAGGACACGCCGATGCCTCCACCGCCAGTGCCTGCGTTCGATGAGGCGCAGATCCAAGAGCGGTGCGGCTGGCAGCGCGACGATGAGGCAGTGAAAACCATCGCCGACGTCTTGGTGTTCAAGGTGTTTGCTAATACGCCGGCTGGCCAGGCGGAAGACCCGTTGCCAGATCACGTCTACCTTTGGGATTCGTTCAGCAAGGTCCTCGGCCGGGCACCTCCGTCGAAGGACCAGGGGCAAATTGGCTCGTGCGTTTCGTTCGGCACCAACAACGCCGTGACGTACACGCTTGCAACGCAACTCATGCAGGGCGGCGGCGCAGACCAGTTTCGCGACATCGCCGAGGAGGTGACCTACGGCGGCTCGCGCGTCCAGGTCGGCGGCGGAAAAATTCGCGGCGATGGGTCCGTCGGCGCCTGGGCAGCACAGTTTGTGAACAAATGGGGCATCGTCGCGCGGGAGAAGCAGGGTCAGTATGATCTTTCGACATACAGCGTCCAGCGATGCCGCGAGTTCGGTCAAACCGGCGTGCCCGCACCATTGCAGGACGTGGCGCGGAAGCATCCGGTCAAAGACATCACGCAGGTCAAAAGTTGGGGCGAGGCAAAGAAGGCCTTGGCCTCGGGATACGCAATTGCAGTTTGCTCGAATCAGGGTTTCACGATGCAGCGCGACGCCAACGGCATTTGCAAGCCAAGCGGGTCGTGGGCTCATTGCATGGCCTTGATCGGATACGCATCGATAAATGGCAAGGAATATGGCCGCATCGAGAACAGTTGGGGCCCAACCGCGCACACCGGTCCGCTTGGACCCGGTAATCCGCCGCCGTCAGGGTTCTACGCTGACGGACCGTCTGTGATCCACCGAATGCTTCAGCAAGGCGATTCCTGGGCGTTCTCGGCTGTCCAAGGTTGGCCCGTCCGAAAACTCAACTGGTTTATTCGTCACGACAACCGCGCCGAGCCATTGGAACGGCTGGCGCTCAACCGACAGAGGGAGGTTCTCTATGCGATGGCTCCTTAGTTTGGCGATGGCGTTCACGTGGGCGTTCACATGCTGCGCGCAGGATGTGGAGCTGGCTACGGCCAAGGCCAGTGCGGCGTTTTCACTGACCAAGCTCAAGCGCGACGCCTTGCCCTCCGACGCCAAGGTCAAGGCAGCGGCCATTTTCAAGAAGCGCCAGGAGGACCGCGACCTCGATTGCCTCAGCGACCTGGGAGAGGCGATCAAGCGAGCGGACGCGGCAAAGAAACCCCTATTCATCCTCGTCGGCATGGGATGTCACGATGCGCCTGAAATCCGCAAAGGTTTTCCCGACGCGGTGTGGGTGCATGTCGGTGACTCGTTCAACGGTAACTCCACGCCTCGTTTGCTCGTGCGGCCGATTGGCTCGCCGACGGGAATCCCGTTCTTTCGCAAGGACTTTGGCGCTGGCACGCCTGCCGAGATACGCGAGCTGTTGCGCCAGACGCCCGGCCGAGTGTCGGCGGAAAGCAAGGCGGGGCCAGCGCCGACCTCTTATCGTCCCGTGCGTGGCAGCGCCAATTGCTGACGGTGACTTGATCGGTGCGGTCATGCAGCCCAAAGGCTTGGATTTCGCCGGTGCCACAGCAGCGGCAGATGAAGAAATGATCGACGCAAATCGAGTCGGCGTTCACTGTCGAGAAAGATCATGTCGGTCACCCTGCTCCTAACAAGAGGAGAACACGCTATGCATTTTGAATTCTGCAAGACCGTCGTCTTCAAGACGCCGTCCGAAGCGCTGAGGAACAAAGCGGCAAACCGCTGCTGGACGTACTCTCCGTCGTATTCGCGCACCTGCCTGAAATCCTGGCGGCCATCAACAATCCCGCGGCGCTGATCGCAGTGATCCTGTCGCTGCTCCAGCCGCCGAAGACCGCCGTTTGAGGAAATGTGGTGTTTGCGGGTATGAACTGATTGCGGCATCGGGGCATCGGAATGCCATCCGATGCCGCCCATTTTCTCTCGTGTCCGTCACCTGGAGCTGTGCCGGCCTGTCTGAATTCGGCGGAGTAGATCCTTGAGAAATGGACCCTCTTATGATAGATTGACTATGAATGGTGATTCCGAGGAGTTGGGACCGACCTGGCGACGGGGAGGAGATCGCCCAATGGGCCGGGTAAGGCGAATGCAGCAAGCCTTTCGAAGCAGGCATGGTCTGACGAGTGCCACAATGTATTTTCAGGCTTGTTTTGATTGAGGAGACTTCGCCGATGCCACAGAGACCTAGTGCAATAAGCTTGATGCTCTGCGACCAGGTAGCATTCGAACAGGGGACCCAAAAGCCGTTTCTCCTTGGTGTTTTCACTGGTGTGGCCGCCGACGGATTTCCGACGCTACCGCAACGCTTCGACGTGTTTGCGGCACTTACAGATGGCCAGGGAAAGGTGACAATGACCTTGACCGTCGTTCACCTGGAGTCCAATCAGGAGGTGTATTCCCAAGGAATGATTGTTAAGTTCCCTGACCCGTTGCGCGTAGTCAACCTGCGTTTCCGGGTTCGCCAACTGCAATATACAGTCCCCGGTACATATCTCTTTTCACTGACGGTAGTGGAGAAAGAGCACGGCAAAGAGACCAACGTCGAAATCGCTGCCCGGCGTGTGCGTGTTTACGAAGCAGGAGGATCATGAAATGAGTACTCCGAATACTGACCCCAAACTGTGTAAGGCACCAACGGCCGACGACTTGGCCGGGACACCGCTCTCCAAGGAAGAGGACAAGCCAACGATTAACGTTCCTGAGTTCCGAGGCAACAAGGTACGCAAGCGCGGCGGCCCGGAAAAGGCGCTTCCAACGGTCGACGATCTTGCAGGAATTCCAGTATCTGTTGAAGCGGATGAAGATTTGACGGTTCGCCCAAGAAGGCGCGTCACGCAGTGATGCGCAGACTCGACAAACGCGCGTTCGGTCCGTTCCAGACAGTCACGCGGTTGAATTCGTTACGGTTCGGTTGCGTGCGGATGCACCGTTTGGCGACGGGACGCTCTAGGAACTCGCGGAGACGTTGGTGATCATCTTTCCAGCCAACGTCGGATGCGGATAAATCGCCATGGGAGCCAGGCTTGGGTCAAGCTCCACGCCACGTTCGAGTGGCTCGGGAGATCTGGCTGGTCGAAGATGATGCAGCGCCGACTCGGAGATCAACACCGGGCAGCGCTCAAATAGCTCCTTCTTATCAACGGCGCGGCAAAGGGCGACGACATGCTTGCCCATCAGCGCCGGCGCCCCAGCAAAGATGCCATGAACGACGCTCCCAAAATGGACGAACGTTCGACATCCCTCGATGACGATACTGGCTCGGTCCCTCAGGAGCGTTGCGATCTTGCCTTGGCACAAAGTCTGATCCGTTACGCCAAGCACCTCAAAGGCGCAGTCGCACGCTTTTTTTACCAATTCTTCCGAAGTCGCTTCCCGAGACCAGAAGGAAGCAAACAGGCCGTCGCCCGTGAACTTGTCGACGGTGCCGCCGTGTTTTTCGATCACGGCCTTGATTCGTGCGGCGTACTCCTGGAAAATCTGGGAGCTTTCGTCATTGTCCAGGAAACCGACCATGCGCGTCGAACCACGCAAATCCGTCAATAGGAGCGCGGCATTGCGGTGTTCGAGGCCTGCCGTTTTCTCAGGCGGCAAGACGCGGGTTTTGAGCTCATCGGTCAGACGGATGTTCTTCTGTTCAATGTTCTCGACCTGTACCGCGAGACGGTCATTCTTCTGCCGCAGGTCCTCGAGATCCTCTTCCCGCTCGAGCAGGCGGCAGAGCAAGGTGTTGCGGTGATCAAAGAAATGCTCGGTCATGGCGGAACTCGGGTCCGTGATGGCGCGGGCATTGTGATAGATTTCGTGGAGAACATCCGCCATCATCCCGCTCAGGGGGAGTCCGCGGACGCAGTTGTCGCGAATTTTTTGGACGACTTTGTTATTGGCATTCAGCGTGAGCGCCATGAACTCACGCCCCTCCTTGGCGGCCTTGGCGGCCTCGTCCATGGCCTTGCGCAGCTTGGGGTCAAGTTCCGCGCCGCCCTGCTTGATCCACGTCTCGACCATGTTCGCCTGCTCTGGGCTGCGCGACGCGGTCAGGGTCATCAGGGCCGGCACGTAGGGAGGATCGAATTTCGATACCGTGACCTCGTCCGGCCCCGCGCCGTCGAGGCTCTTGAGGAATTGTTTCATCCGTTCATAAGGTGTCTCGTCGAACTCTTCGGTCTCGCCCAGGAAAATATGCTTGATCTTGCGAACATCCACAACCGAGCACTCGTCGCCGAACACCTGGCCATAGCACTCGAGCAGAAGAGCTTCTCCCTCTTTCGTCGCCAGGATCACGGGGATGTCCTTCTGGACGATCAGAGCCCGCCACTGGCTCATCGCGCCCTGGTCACCAAAATAGTAGATCTGCGGCTTCTCAGCCTTACTCTTCAGGGCGGCGGATTCGGCGATGTACTCGGGCAGGGTCATGAACTGGCCGGCTGGCCGGCTGCGGTCGAAGACGGTGAAGGGGATGTACTTGATGATCGTGCGAAAGAACTCGGTCCCTTCCTGTTGGGGCGAGTGCTTGATGTCTTCCAGTAGGGCCTTGTACAAGCGAGTCTGGTGGGCCGAGATGACCCTGTGAAAATCCTGACGCCGCTTCTCGGCCAGGAATTTCAGCACATCGACGACCTGGCGAGACAGACCTTTCTTCAGCTCCGCAAACGCCGCGTCATGCCGGATCACATCATTTCGGTTCAGAGTGGGGGTCAAGTCCGGGCATTCGACGAGCACGCCCACGAAAATGGCCCATTCCGGCAGCAGCGCCTTCATCTCGCTGGAGATGAACATGCGCCGCGAGAACAGATCGACCCGTGAAACCGATTCGAACGACTTTTGCAGCTCTTGGGGCGGCGTTGGGAAGTAGATGATCCCATGGGCGTCCACTCCGTCCTGCGCGTGGTGAAGCCGAAAGGGCTCGGCCCAGAACGGATCGTTTTCCCCTTCATGTCGCTTCGTCAAGAACTCGATCACCTGAGGCGAATGACCGGAATTGTCCTCCCAGGGACCGCGCATAGTATTGGTCAAGGCGGGATTGCGATCATCGGGAGTGCGGTAGACGTAGATTGGAAAGGGGAGTAGATCGCCGAAGCGGCGCACTTCTTCCTGAAGACGCTGAAAGGTCAAGAGATCTCTGAGTGATTTCGTTTTTCCCGTCACCGGGTCAATGATATCGTCCTTCTTGAGAAATAACTTGACCCGGGTGCCAGGCGACTTGATGTCGCGCACGTCCGCGTCGTCGAAGTACCATTTTGTTCCACCTGTAAACACTGCGCGCACACCCCGAGCGCTGGGTTCGGTAGCGCTTTTCGTGAGAACCTCGACACGGTCCGCAATGATGAAGGCAGAAAGAAACCCAATCCCGTACTGGCCGATCAGCTGCGTAAGTTCCCCCCGCGCTTCCGGATTCTCTTTTTTCAGGCGCTCGATTTGTTCCCTCTTACCACTGTAGCCAACCGTGGCCAAGTATTGTTCAACGTGCGGTAGCGTCATGCCGATGCCGTTGTCGCCAAACGTCAGCGTTCCTGCCGAGGGATCTGGAATAATCTCGACCCGGTAGGCCTCCCCTCGAGGAAGGGACTTCCGCCCCACGAGTGCGTCATGACAATTCTGCAGTAGTTCTCGGATTGAGATCCGCCAATCGTCTCCGTAGAGGTTCTTGGCCAGTGCAGGGAGAATGTTCTCCAGGCTGATGGAAATGTCCTTGCTTTTCATGCCCGAAGTGTCGCTTGACATGTTTGCCTCGATGGTTTCATTGCGCTATCTGGCGCAGCAGGGCGGCGATTAGGGCCGTGTGATTCTGGGAAATCTCCGCTAACTTTCTTGGCAAGAGCGGCAGTCCGGAGGACAACAGGGCCTGGTCGTAAAGAAACTTCGCGATGAGCGGACGAAGGGCAGCCGTTTCAGGCTTGGCCCGAGCCGATCCGTTGCGCCAACGCGCGTGTTCGTCTTGCAGTCGACCGAGCAGTTGCTGGACGATGTCGTTGGAATGATTGAGCAGGAGCGACTGGCCGGTCAGTTCTTCGAGAGCGTCCAGACCGCCTCCTTCGACGATGCGCCGCATTTCGTCGGACAACTCATGCAGCAATCCCTCGCGCTCGTATCGGCGCAGCGCGGCCGCGGCTGTGACGTGTCGCCGGGTTTCATCGGGGAGTGTCAGAACCGCCGGGGGACCGCCGTCCCCCAGGGGCCGCACCTCGATGAAGATCTTTGGGTCCACCGCCAAACGGAACACTTGCTGCACCATTTCAAGAATCGTGGGCTCCAGCGCCTTCTCGCCAACTTTCGCGCGCTGATCAGCCGATGCGGTTCGCTCGCCCGGCGGCGCCACGTCCACCCGACGGAACGTGATCGTCCGGGGGCCAATCTGCCAGTCCTTCCGCAGTTCGCGGTCCACGGCGTCCGTCATGTAGAGCACTTCCGTGTTGACCCGCTGATATACCGGCAGCAAAGGAGCAGCCTGGCCGAGATCGTCCGCGTAAATGACAACGGGATCCGCAGCCGTTGCCAGATATTCAAACACGGTGACGCGCTCGCGCACGGAAGAACGGAACGAAAAATGTTCCCGGAGCCGGGCGAGCATCGTCGGATGCTGGAGGCACGCCTGCTTGATGGCGGGACCGTGGCTGGCCATGATCCTGCGGAAATCCTGACGCCGCCGCACCGCCAGCTCCGCCAGCGATTCCGACAGAAAGTCGACCAGCACGGTGCGAATGCGCCGAATTTGCGCCGAGTGGGTTACGACGGCGTCGCGACTGATAACCAGAGGCAGTTGTTCGATGTCGATGACACCGCCGAGAAACGGCCGCAGCTCCTCGCCCAGGATGGCCTCGTCGCGCGCGGTGATCAGGACGCGCCTCGAGAAAAGGTGCACAGAAGGGCTCTCCTGCGCGTCGGACAGATACAGGACGCCCTGGATACGGCTGCCAGGACCTGCCTCCAACTGAAGCGGCAATAGGACGAGCGGGTCGCGCAGGCCGAATGCCTTGGACAAAACGGCGCGGATCTGCTCTTCCGGCGCCTCCTTGTGATACCACGGCGCGTCCATATCATTGAGTAGGTCGTCGTTCAAGAATATGGGGAAGCGGACGTAGTTGCAATAACGGCGCACGATCTCCTTCAGGGTTGCCGCTTCCGTGAGGCGCTTGTGATCGCGCAGCAGATGCAGCGTGACGGTGGTACCGGGATTCTCGACCGGATACGATCCGACGTCCATCTCGGCGCCGCCTGCGTAGACCAGGCGCGTCCCCGGATCGTCGACGTTGCGCGACCGTGTCAAGACTTCAACACTGCGGCATAAGGGCAGGCAGGAGTAGAAGCCGATGCCAAACTTGCCGATCGCATCAACTTGGTTTTCTTTCCCTGAGTAGAACAAGCGGCCCAGGTAGCCCTTGGCTTCGTCGGTGGTCATCCCGATGCCGGTGTCGATAATGCGCAGGACGCGTGCATCGTCTCCACCTTTGAGGATGGGGGCAAGTCGGATTTGGCCCCCGCGCCGTTGTTCGATGGGCAGTGCGGCCAATCCGTCGGCGGCATTCGCCACGAGTTCACGGATGGTCGCCTCGGGACCGGCGAAAACGGAGCCGCCAAGGATCTCGAGGGCCTTGCGAACGTCAACGTCGATCCGGACTTTTTTCACAGAACTCTCGATGTGTTCGCAGGCAAGGCCCCCCTCCGAGCGCCCGGTGCTTCGTGGCGAATCGCGGTTTGGTTCCCTGTTCTTGCGACATTTCCTGTTAAGTTCTTCCCATCAGGCACGCCGGCCAGTATTATAGCGGGTTAGAGAACGGAGTCATGGCAATCCCAGCGCTGATTACCGATGGGACGCCACGTGGGGTGTATCCTAGCCTAGATCAAATCAATCCTTGGTCGTGGCACATCAGCCAAAACCCGATAGTGAATCATCGGATGGGAAAGGAACAGGCCGTGAACACGATCCCAGCCGGACAGTTTGTCTACTCCCGAGTTGATCGAGATCGATCACCCAATCGTCGCGATGGGTTTCAGACAATCTTTTACACCCGCGACCGCTTGACAAAGAAGGAAATCGAAGAGATCGAGCCGCGCGTGCTCTACTATGCTGGCGACGGCCAGCCTCTTAAGCGGGTCTTTTTCTTGACTTCAACTGGCAAGGCCGTAATCGCACAGATGGTCCCCCTGGCAGAGACCGATAGCGCGGGGCGAGGCGGACTTTACCTGGCCCACGGTCTGGTGTTTGAAGGAAATGATTTCGAGTCCATTGGAGCACACCCATTTGGCGTGTTTAAGCGTTTCCCATTCATTTCTTCGTTAAATGACGCCTTTGCCCAAGGGGATCTCAAGACTGGAAACATTCCAGACGCCAATTATTCTGCCTGCCCTGAAGAGGATCGGGAGCATGAATTGAACCTGGCCGTGAAATGGCCGGCCAAGGAACTGAAAAAACTGGCAATGGCAGCGCTGGCGGCAGAGTACTTGGCGGAGAAACGCTCCGCGGTGTACTTTGTGGGCCCAGTCTCGAAGATTGAGGAGGGGCTGGCTGCCGCCCTGTTCGCCGTTCCGACACGTCAGCGCTTTCGCTGTAGCTTCGCCGCTCACTTTTACAAGTGCAATCTGAACTCCACGTTCTTTTGGGGCGTGGGGCAGGACAAGCCTCCTGCCAATCCACATTACCTCGTCGTGGACGTTGTGAAGAAGATACTTGACGGGGATTGTCCGGAAATGGATACGTGCTACGGCCGGTGGTTGAGCCGGACCATCGAATCGGAGTCATTTGTCGACCTCGTTGAGCATAAGGACCGTGCCGAGGCTCTCGGTAACATGCTCGATGGCAAGGAGCACAACGAGCGCCTGGCGCGCGAAGCCCCGGAGAAGATTGTCGCGACGATGTGCGAGGCCAATCCGAGGCCCTATCAACAGCACGTCTTTCAGACGCTCGCCCGCGTCTTGCACAGCAGGTTTCTTGCCAAGCGCCTGCTTGCATCCGTAATCTCAGACGAGAAGCTTCGGTTCTCCACACTTTGGGGTGTCTCATTCGCTGATCTGGTGAAAATGTTGTTTTACTCCTTTCGCAAAAACGATTACCGCGTTCCAGAGGAGGAGTGGCCCGAATTCCAAGCCGTCGTAGACAGAGCGCGGGACGAGGCGAACAACCATGAAGTGGTGGGCCTGGAGTTGATCTTGGCTTGTAAGAAGAAAAACGTTGCTGACGTGAGAAGTCGAATCAGCCGTCTGAGCAAGGAGTGGTATATCGATTTCGTCACCCGCAGTGTGGCCTCTAGGTTTATCGAACCGGCCGCCTTGCTATTGCCCGGTCGCAGCGAGATGTTCTTCGCCGGCGTGGAGAAGTCAGAGGGGGCGCTCCAGGATGAAGACATTTTGGCGGTTATTCAGACCCTCGTCGCGAATGGTGACACGAATCGATTGGACCAAGTCGTCCCATATCTGAACGGCGTTTCCAAGAACACGCTCAAATCAATCGAACAGTACATTCGGGCGCAGATGCAAGTATTGTCAACCTTCTGTGAGCATCTCCGTACACAAAAGGCTATCGAACAGTTCATTCGGATGCAGGTGGAAATGTTGGCGACCTTTTGTCAGCAGGTAAGAGAACCAAGAGAGGCAATCAAGCGACAGGATGCTATTCGGAACGCGTAGCAATCGCCGGTTGAACCAAAGATGACCCACAGCGAAGTCACGATTAATGTTCACGACATCCAGTTGCGGAGCGCCGTCAACGGCCCAGGAGAACGGTTCGTTCTATGGCTACAAGGATGCCCACTTGCGTGTCCCGGTTGTTTTAACCCAGATACCCATTCCTTTCAGCCGCGGCGAGTTTTTTCGATTCACGAATTATCGAACCAGATTCTTCAGACGGCTGGCATTGAAGGTGTGACCTACAGCGGAGGTGAGCCGATGTCTCAAGCAGGGCCGCTCTCACTGCTGACGGAGCGATTGCGCGAGGCCGGTTTGACGGTGGTTTGCTACTCGGGCTACACGTTGGAGTCGCTGCGCGCCCGGATGGATCCGTCGATCGATCGTATGCTCGCGGGGATTGACGTTTTGATTGACGGGCCCTTCCTACAAGAGCGTGCCGGACCCTTCCAGTGGCGCGGCAGCAGTAACCAACGGATCCATTTTCTCACGGACGCCTATACCCACTTGCGAACGCAGGTTGGTGACGGTCAGTTCCAAGTTGAATTCACGATTCGCGAAGACGGCTTTGACGTCACAGGGATTTGGCCGGAAGGCTTTGTCGACCGGCTCACCAAGACTCTGAACAGGAGCTAGCCCGATGTTGTGCCCTTACTGCCTGGAAGAGGTCAAGGAATTTATACAGACTACGGCGCGAAACAGCAAGGCAAAGCTCAACACCTGCCCTGCGTGCCACAAGGAAGTTCCGATCCTCTATGCCGACGAATACCACGATTATCCCAATGTGATCGTCAATGCCATCGGCTTCACACAACACGGAAAGACGGCATATTTGACGGCTCTCTTCTACGAATTGTGGGTGCGAAGGAAATTTGACGACGGTTTCTTCGCGATGGCTCTCGATGACGAGGACCTCAAGACTGTTTACGACAACATCAACCGCTGGAAAAAGGGTCAACTGCACGATGCGAATCCCAAAGTTTTCCCTCGGCCAACGATCGTGCGGCTTAATAACCTGCCTGGCCGAAGGAAAAACATCAACTGCTCACTCATTGTTTATGACACGAGTGGTGAGGCATTCCTCGACGCGGACGGCCTTGCGGAATATGCGCACTTTGTGCAAAAAGCGCCGACGGCGATGTTCATGATCAGCATCCCGGATATCAAAACCAACGGCGACGATGTTGCCATGGAAATGAAGCGACTTCTGAACATCTATGTTATGGGAATGAGCAAGCTTGGCGGCGACACCAAACAGCAGAATCTCGTCGTCGTCTACACCAAGGCAGACCTGCTCCAGGAATACACAAAGGGGGACTGGCAAGACCTGGACAAATACTTGAAAAGCGGTTGGATTCACCCTGAACTCAAGGTCGCGAGGGAGAACTTCATGCGGAACCTCCGAATGGCATCGGACCGGTTAAAGGAATTCACGGCCAAGTGCCTGGACGCACATCAGTTCATTAGTTTTGCCGAACAGCGGTTTCGCAGCGTCCGGTATTCCATGGTGTCAGCTTTAGGTGCCGCGCCTGACATGCAGTCTAAGACGCTTCTCGAAAAGGCGAATCCGCGCTGCGTGCTGCATCCGATCATCTGGAAAATCGTGAAGTCCGTATTGGAGCCACGCAAGAGAGGTGAATTATCGAGCACCTTGTTGGACTGAAAGCCATAGATTCTGAAAACACGGCAGACCGAAATGAGTTGGGAAAAAACGTTGCTGGCCGAATGGCGGAATAACGATGATGAGGAGTACAGTGACTGGCTGTTCAATACTGTCGGTGACCGGACTTCGGTTATCCCGTTTGCGATGACCGGCGTACTTTTGGGCGTGATTTATGGTCTAGTAGTCGCATATGCCCTTACCATTGTGTGGCACGCTTGGGCGGGAAGCATAGGCTTCTTTCTTGTATGCGGAATATCGGGCCTCGCGCCATTTGCTGTGCCGAAAAGCTGGCTGAGTTGGCGCAGATGGTTACAGTGGTTGAGTCCGGAACCGAGAGTTTTCGATGCGAAGAACTCCGGCGTATGGCAGTGGCTTTTTCTTTCCGTTATCTGCTGCGTACCGGCTCAACCGATCGTACTGTTTCTTGTAGGCCGGATCCTTGGTCCGGTCATCGTGACGCTGCCAGCAGTCCTAGCTATCGCCGCTGGCGTGACTCTTTACCGCCTGAGTCCTACAGACCTCGGGTTGGATCCGGTTTTCAGAAATTGCCTTGTGGCGATTCTTATCATCGGTGGATCTGCAGCCGGTTTCGGATCACTACTGCCAGGCCAGAGGCTAAGAAACGCTTGGCGCTATCGGTGGCTGTGGTTCTGGTGGGCTAACCGGCCGGCGCCGTTGGAGGTCGAACGGGCATTGAGGGATTCGCGTGATGGTGAAGCCAAAGTACTTCTCGAACGCTTGGAACAGACGAAGCTGGGTTATCGCTTCCCTATGGACGCGACTGTGGCATCTCCTCAGAAACTCGTAGAGGAATTGGAAGCCTACAATTGGAAGGAGCGGTTCGCCGCCCGTCACACTCTCCTCAATCTTGGCGGTGAGGCCGTGGATTTGCTGATTAGCAAGAAAGGGGCAACGAGCCTTTGGCTGCTCATTTGGATTGCCGATGAGACGGCTAACCGACTTGCTGACGCCACTCGGTTTGTTTGCAAACGCTGCCTGTGCCGATGCGCACCTCATGTTGTGGAGCACGATGGTGGACAAACACTTGTCTACCACGGCTGCATCAGGTGCAAGCAAAGTCGGGAGTTTTATGAATGTCCAGGAAAGGTAATTGCCTGCGTGGGTAGCGCGCCATCGAATGAGATCGTATGCGAGAACGGACACTTATACGTTAACTGTAGCTTGAGGGGTGACGCCGGGGAGTTTGATGAGGTAACCATTGCCGACGCTACCGACCAAGACGTAGAAGCCTTCGTCATCCGCGCTGAGATTTTTTTTGCGTCCGGAATGTCAGGTCGACCTTCTAGGACGTGCCTGATCGCCCTTACTTGTAAGCTCTTGCCAAACACCGTGAACATGTTGAGGTCTCGAATCGGAAAAGTCAAGTTCGTTCCGCTGCAAAAGGGAGCAAAACCATGAGTGGCCGCAAGAAGTCTGACTTTGAACTGCGGCGCGAACGCGCAGAGAAACTCAATCTTTTGCAGCGCGTGATGGGCTTATGCAATCAGGCCGTGGGCCTTCGTCAAGACATTAACGAGCGGGTTGCCGCCGTCTCGGAAGGCCTGCGCACGACGTTCGCGCGGGAAATTGCTCGTGCCTCGAGCTGGGCCAAACAAACCGCCCCCGAAAGCGCATCGCTGAGCATGGACAGCGATACCGCGGCGCTGCAACAGACGCAGCAGCGCCTGGAGCAGTTCGCCAAGGAAGGCCTCGCGGCGCAGCAGCAACTGCAGTTGACGCTCACCCAGAAGGCGGATCAATTCGGCCAGCGCCTCACGACTCGGTTGGCAGAGGCGCGGGGGGAATACCTGGCCCGGCGTGAATTGATCGGCCAGTGGTTTCCCGAGATCCGTCAGCGGACGGATGAGCAATTCCGTCAAGCGGAAAAGATGCTCCAGGAGGAACACTATTCCAAGCTGGATCCCCTGCTGGGCAACCTCCATGGCGCTATTACGAAGGCTGGAAGCGAATCCGAAAGTCTGGAGAGCCAACACCAGAAACGGATGTATCTGCTCAAAGCGCTCCGGCAGGTATGTCAGGACATGGGCATGAAAGAAGTCTCGACGCCGCAGTTCGAATCAAGCAGCCAACGCGGCAGTAAAATCAATTTGCAGGTGGACACGATCAATCACGGCCATATCAAGTTCAGCCTGGCGCTGGACGGCATCAGCAGCTTTGCCGGCACGGAGCAACAGACGCACTGTTTCCATGACTTCGGCCGTCTTTCGCGCCATCTGGAAGAGCAGTTCGGCATCCAGACCAAATTCCGCACCGAAGCCGGCGAGGAGATTCCAGAGGACCGGGCCCGCAACGAACTCGACCTGCCCGAGGACACCGGGTTGGAAGCAACCGACTGACCCGGAATCCATTCACTCATTCGAGGCCCGTCATGTCCGCCAAGATCAATCCGTGCCTGTGGCTCCGCAACCTCAAAACAACACTGGAAACGCGGCCGGTGGTGATTCTCCACGGCAACGTGAGAGACCGCTACATCGATGAGAGCGGTCGGGTGTTCGAGAATCTGACCGGTCTCCTCGTGGAGCTGTCCCGAAGCTTGCCGGGCAGTTTCAGCGAGACCATTTTTTACGATCACGTCGCCGGTGAACGAAAAACGACGCTTCATGGCAATACCAAGGTTGCCCCGCAGGCGACGGGCAATGCGGAACTGGATGCCACGCGCGCGGAGCGTCGCACAGGCGAGCGCGTTCCTCCGGAGCGCGTGTTTGCCACCTGGGTCGGGCAGCTGCGCGCGCGCGATCAGAACCGCTTCGTGGTCGCGTACTACCTGGACAAGCTCGTCGCCTACAAAAAGAATGGTTATCAGGACAATGAAAAAGAGGTCCTTCTCTGGTTGGAGAAGGCGGTCGAGAACATCACGGAAAACCACCGCTTGATCCTCGTGGCGCTCGAGGACACGATGATTCCTCTCGAACTATACACAAATTCCCCAAAGACGGCGGTTGTGCCAGTGCCGCTGCCCAATCAATCCGATCGCCGCCGCTATCTGGAACATCGCCTGGCAGAACGAGGAAATCGCTCCGGCGCACGAGCGCAACTCGACAACTTCAAGCTGATCTGTGACCTGACGGACGGGCTGTTTCTGCGCGACCTGGACCGCATCGCGCAGCCGCTCGCGGGCCGCCTCCACGAGCTCAGCAGTCGCGAAGTCTCACAAATCGTCAACAAATACCGTATAGGAGAACAGGAGGACTACTGGGGACAGTTAAGCGTCGCCGCCCTGGATGGCGCCACGGACTGGTTCACCGAACGCGTGAAAGGACAGAATGATGCGATTCGCAAGCTGACGGACACTCTTTGCGTCGCGCGCGCGGGGCTCTCCGGCATGGCCAGCGGTACCCCGTCCAAACCGAAAGGCGTCTTGTTCTTTGCCGGACCAACCGGCGTAGGTAAGACGCTGCTTGCCAAGAAACTGGCGGAATTCCTGTTCGGCACCGAGGAAGCTTTCCTGCGATTTGACATGAGCGAATTCAAGGAGGAGCACACCGTCTCCAAACTGATTGGCTCGCCGCCGGGCTACGTCGGCTTCGAACGTGGCGGTCTGCTCACCAACCGCGTTCGCGAACGGCCTTTTTCCGTCATCTTGTTCGACGAAATCGAAAAGGCGCATCCCAAGATCATGGACATCTATCTGCAGATCCTCGACGACGGGCGCCTTACCGACAGCCGCGGCCAAACGGTTTTCTTCACCGAAACATTGATTATCTTCACCACCAACCTGGGCACACGCTCCAAGGATAGCCAGGATCGCGAGCTTCACGAAAAGGCGGCGCTCGAGAGCATCGTCAACAACGCCGAGCTGCCTGACGAAGTTAAGAAACAGAAGGTCCAGCAGCACTTCAAAGACACCGTGACCAGGTTCTTCACGACCGAAATCTCGCGACCCGAATTGATGAACCGCATTGGCAACAATATCGTTCCGTTCAACTACATTGACAGCGCCGAAGTGCAGCGGGAGATTATCCAGACGCATCTGCAACGCATGACGGTTGACTACGCAGACAAGTATCGAACGGCGCGGCATCAACTTGTTTTCGATGACAACGTCGTCGAATGGATCCTGACGCAAAGATCGGAAGGATTCAAGACGTTTGGAGCACGCGGCATCACCAATGCGCTGGCGGAGGATGTCAGTCCCCTGCTTGCCCGCGCCACGCTTCGGGCTGAGGAACGCGGCTACGAAGGCGCCGTGTTTCGCTGCGTGCTGAACGAAGAGGGCTCGGTGTCAAAGCTGGAGATACGCGAAGTATGAAAAGCTCCCCCCCTGCCACTCTGAACTCTGGGTGCTTTTCGACCGGCGCCGGAACCGGCGCGAAGGTGGCCATCGTCCTGGACGCCGCACGCACGCCTGCACCGGAGCGCAACCGTGTGATCGGTCTGATCGACGAAGTGCTGTCACGCCTGCCGGCCATTTATGATCGGGAGATCTACTTCCTCGGCAATCCGCAGCCATACCTCGCGCGGCGCTTTAACCACGAGGCTCAGAAATGGTTCGAGATGAATTCCAGCCGTGTCAGCCTAGTGACGCCCGTGCTGGAGACGATTTGCCGTGGTTCTCCGCTTGTCGTGATCGTAGGTGCGGGACATGTTTTTGATTTGGCTGACTGGCTGAATCAGCCAGTGGCTCGGCAAATGATCCTTGCCACCGTCGCCGAGCCGCTGGGCGATGTTGGCACGACCCTGAGCGTCCTGAAACAGCCCACTGCGGATCGCCTGCTCGAACAGATTCACGATCCGGTGCAAGCCGTCGAGATATCCGGGCCTGACTTCATGCCGTTCTTTTGGGATAATCTGGCATACAAAGTTGAGGCCGATTCGCACGCTCACGGTTTTCGGCTGAACGTTCAAAAGGCAGAGCATTACGACGTGTGTTTTGAGTGCTTGTACACGGGCAAGTCGGCGCCGGCAGTTCGATCCACCCACGCAAGTGGACGCGAAACCGTCCCGGCGCTCGAGGTCATGGCCCCGGCTTCCATCGAACGACCGCCCATTCATCGTATGAGCAAGGAGGAGGAAGTTGTCTTTCGTCGAGCCGTTGACAAGAAGTCATTTCGTTGCCTGCACTGCCAACACGATCACTGCTGGCACGAAGTTCGTTGCCTGTCCGGCGGAAGCATTCTTGGAAAACTGGTGTATCCATCGATGGAGCGCGAGCGGCTTTCCGGATTTGTTCTCTGCGCTCTCAAGCAGGAGGGAGCCGAATATCAATTGCACCCGGTGCAAGTGCTAAGACTTTCCCAGGACGAGGTTGCGATCAGGCAGAAGCAAAAAGCAGTCATTTATCGGTTTGTCGCCGGACGCGGCTGGGTTTCCACCGCCGAGGCGTTCGAGCCCTATTCTTCGCTTGGCGGGGGGGCGTATGCGCTGCTCGTTTAATGTTGACCGCACAGGCTTTCCCCTCCTTCACGTCCCGGCAGCGGGCCTGTACGTACACCTGTTGCCCGTGACCAAGATTCAATTTGAGCGTTTTCTGGCTGAGCCCAATGAATTCGATAATCGCTGGTATGAGGAGGTCCTGGCCGCCAATCCTCGTTATTGTCAGTCGCGCGCGGTCGATGAGAAACGGGAGCGGCTCTTTCTGACAAACGTGCTGCCGGAGGAAGCGCGCCAGTTTGCCGACTGGCTGGGAGATGGGTTTGGCCTTCCGACGGTGAGCCAGTGGCGGGCCGTCTACCGCGCCCTGGCGCGAATCGATTACACGGACAAACTGCTCGACCTGGTCGCCCTGGCCCCGGCGGCGCGGGCGATTCTGGTGCAGCTAGTCAAGGAGTTGAAGCCGACCTCCCTCCTGTCGTTGTCTCTGATGGTTGAGGGCGTGGTCGAGTGGGTCATGGATGGAACCGCCTGGGTGGGAGTCGGGGCTCCGCGCGCATCGCTCCACCCAGTTATTTCGGACCCAACCAGGGACACGCACAAGCCGATCGATCCCTCGCGCCGCTTGCATTTCTTCGGTTTCCGGCTAGTGTGCAACCAGGCACAATCGTGAGAGGGGCGATTCCGCTTTGGTCATGAGCAAGCGCAGATTTCTCATACTGATCCCCGTGTCGGTCTATGTGGATCGCAACGTGCCGGCGCTGCCGGGTGTGCGGCGCGACGCTGAACGTCTGCGGTCCGTGTTACAAACACACGCCGACGGTGGCGTGCATCGGGTCGATTGGCTCCCCGACGGCAAGGCCCGCAAACGCGCGATCGTCCGCACCCTGCGCAAGGTTGCCCAGGAGGCGGGCGTAAGTGACCAGGTCGTCATTTACTTCGGTGGGCATGGCTGGCGCGAACGAGACCGGGCAGGGACCGATTGGAAGTATTACTTGCTGACGTCCGAAGCATCTTTTTCCTCTGCGTGCGACGGCCTTTCACTGGCCAACCTCGGCGACCTCTTGAACGGTTTTCACGCCGGCGAGTTGGTGGTTATCCTGGATTGTTGTTTTAGCGGCGGAATGGCCAACTTCTTGTGGACTCCGAACAATTTGGATGAGGCGCTAGAGGGATGGAAGAACCACTATGTGATGGCAGCCTCGCGCGGCCGTGAGCAAGCGGGCGAGGATGACGACGGTGGGTTCTTCGTGCAGGCCCTGTGCGACTGTCTGGAGGGAAATGGTGTTGCTCCAGACGCACAGGGGCGCATCTCAGCGCAGGCCGCATGGGCCAGCGCGGCAGCCGCTACAACCAAACGAGCAGACCGTCGTGGGCACAGCCAGAGCCCCGTAAGCTCAAGTCCTCCGACCGCGCTCATCTATCTGACTCGAATTGACAGCGGTCCATCTGTCGCGGCGGCGAAAGGACAGCTGAAAGATAGGTTTCGGGAAAGGGCCACCCTCATTAAGGCGCTTCGATTGCAGGCAATTGTGCGCGGCGACAAGCAACTCGCAAATGAAATCGCGTCTGTCGCTGAGGTGCAAGCGATACAGCCCGGTGAGAACCTGATCAGTCAGGGAGCCTCAGACAATGACGTGTACTTCATATTGGCTGGCCGGCTTGCGATTGTGGTCGATGGACAAAAAGTCGCCGAAAGAACTGCTGGCCAACAGGTTGGCGAAATGGCACTTATTGATCCTGCCGCGAAAAGGTCGGCAACGGTCACAGCAATTGAAGAGACGGTTTTGGCCAAGGTAACGGAACCGGCATTTGCTAAACTAGCCGACGGCAACGCCGACCTGTGGCGGGACCTGGCCATCGAACTAACTAGGCGTGTTGCGACAGGAAAGAGATAAGATAAGTGGCTACTTCTTGCCGCTCCCATTGCAAACTGTACATCGCCCAGTGCCCTCGCACCGTTTGCATTTGTGTTTTGTGGCAAGCAAGCCCTCATAGGTATGCCCTTTCCCGTCGCAATTCTGGCAATTACCCGTTCCCTTGCAGCCTTTGCACTCTGCCATGATGATATCCCCCAAAGAAGTCGCCACAAGCAAACGGGCTGGCCTGCGCCAAATTGCCGGAATTACGCCACGAGATACGGTATTCCGCAATCTTTCAAAATCAACCTAAACTTCAAACTTCTATCTCGGCGCAGTTGTCTGGTGGCTGAGGCGAGGGGCAGGGAGTAGCCATACGGGTTCGGCCCGGAGGTTCGGGGCGGACATCGAATTGTCTCGCGCGGTGTTATTCGGTATTTTGAAGAGGGTTCGGCCCGCTGTACTATCTTCTCGCCGTTGCGAACTCTGGTCCCCGCTGGTTTGCGGTTTCGTCGCCATCGGCATCTCTCCACCTTCGTGTACAAACGCGATTCCCCGCAACGGGTTGTACCATCTCAAACGGTTGCCATCGCTCTCGACATCGACAACGGAGACAACCCCTACCCCGCGGTTCCGCGCATACGGCGGCCGTTCCGGTGCAAACTCTCGGTGTCTCTCCTGGTCGCAACGTTGTGATTTAGACGGAGTTCACGCCCGGAGCGTTACACCGCATATCGACGTGCGACCGGTCACGCTGGGCTAATTGCCCCCCCCGATAGGCGCCTCTGCCAGCTTGCCGCCATCCGTACTCGCGGCGTTCGGCGCTATCGCCGCCTCCTCCGCCGCCATTCCCATCCCGAAGAATGAGTTTCTGAAAATACCGGACATCTCGCGATTTTCGAGCATACATAACCGACAGGTCACTTTTTTCGTGGAGCCTGTCGCAAATGCTGGACTCACCTCTCGCCTCAGAATTAACGCCGGACGAAAGACTCAAGCAAATTGCCGCCATTCTCGCTCGCGGCGTCCGGCGCTACCATCTCCAGTTGCGTCGCAGCGAATCTTGCACCGAAAAAGAAGTTCCAAGATCTTCGGCAAATGGCCTTGAGGTTGGCGACGACCCGAGGCTCAGTGTGTCTCGGCGTATCGGGGTTTAACGAACCGAGATCCAGAGGGCCTACCATGAAACTCAGGATCGAGAAGGAAGTTGCTGCGCTTCAGCAGATGCCAACGGGGCAACTCTGCGAGCGCTACGCCGAGCTATTCGGCGAACCGACGCGGACGCGGAACCGGACGTACCTGGTCCGCAAGATCGCATGGAAGCTTCAAGCCCTGGCCGAGGGTGACCTTAGCGACCGGGCACGGCGGCGAGCCGAGGAACTGGCTCGCGGCGAGGAACTGCGAGTCATGCCGCCGAAGTCCACCGAGGCGGCGCATCCGGCGGCGGTGGTGATGCACGAAGTCATTTCGACCGATCCGCGTCTGCCCTCGCCCGGCACGGCGATTGTTCGCGAGTACAAGGGCCAGAAACTGCAGGTGCTGGTGCTAGCGGACGGCTTTGAGTTCGAGGGCGAGCGCTACAAGTCGCTCTCGGCCGTCGCCAAGAAGATCACGGGCTCGCACGTCAACGGCTATCGCTTCTTCGGGTTGGAGGGCAAGCAATGAAGCGCACAACCGTCACCAAGCCGGCGGCGGCGAATGTCCGCTGCGCCATTTACACGCGCAAGTCCACGGAAGAGGGGCTGGAGTTGGAATTCAACTCACTCGACGCCCAACGCGAATCGGGCGAGGCTTACATCGCCAGCCAGAAGCAAGAGGGCTGGTCGTGCCTTGCCGACCGCTACGACGATGGCGGCTTCACCGGCGGGAACATGGAGCGTCCTGCCCTGAAGCGACTGATGATGGACATCGAGGCGGGCAAGGTCGATTGCGTC
>SYHD01000115.1 GCA_005799265.1 Planctomycetia bacterium
ACAGCTTCAGCAGCATTACCACTCCCCTCCTTCCATGGGCTCGGCCCGGAACATGTCCCGGAACAGGGCGTCCACGCTCTTGCCCTCGTTCTCCCGGATGTTGTCCACGCTGTTGTTGGAGGCACCGTCGATTTCGAGCACGTCGGTGTCCTCGCCGGACGCGATGGCCTGACAGATCTCGCATTTGTCGCACGGCTTCGTGGTGGGGCCTTTTTCACAGTTGAGCGCCTTTGCTAAGATCCGCGCCGCGCTGGTCTTGCCCACGCCGCGTGCGCCCGTGAAGAGATACGCATGCGCGACGCGGCCGCTCTCGAGCGCGTTCATGAGTGCTTGCGCGACTGCTTCCTGGCCGATGAGGTCCGCGAACTGCTGCGGCCGATAGCGGCGCGCGAGGACGGTATACTCGGCACTCGCTTGCGGCGGTGCGTCTTCAGCTTTGGATTCAGTCGTCGGTTTTTTCTTCGCCATAGCGATGCTCAAGCAAGATTCCACGAACAATTGCCACGATGTTCGCTTGCGGTTTCGCGCACACGACCCCGCGCGAAACCGCAAGCGAGCATCCGCGATCATGTCATAGGGAAGCGGCGATTACAAATGAAAAGCCCACGGAATAACCCGTGGGCTTGGGAGCGCCTGCCGCCCCGAGATGGCTGAGAGAGGTAATTCCACTGCACAAGATCCACTGCTTATGGCTGCACCTTCCGGCCTGACCAGGTTCACAGCTTCCCTTTGCGTGGCGCCCCTCCCAGCCTCTTGAGGCGGCGGCGCGAATTCGCTCTGCCGCGTGCGGCTTATTTCTTTGCGGCCTCCGTGACGACCGCCTTTTCGATGACCACTTTGTCGATGGGCTTGTCGCCGCGATCGGTCTTGACCAGCCCGATTATGTTGACGGTTTCCTGCGATTCCTTGTCGAGCGTTTTGCCGAACACGGTGTATTTGCCGTCGAGGCTCGCCTGCGGTTCGAGGCAGATGAAGAACTGCGTGCCGGCGGAATTGGGGTCGCTGCTGCGCGCCATGGACAAGACGCCGGCGACGTGTTTGGTCGGATTGAACTCGGCCTTGACGTTGTAGCCGCCGCTGCCTGTGCCGGTGCCTTGCGGACAGCCGCCTTGGATCATGAAGCCTTCGATGACGCGATGGAAGGTCAGGCCGTCGTAGAAGCCGATCTTGCTCAAGGCGATAAAGTTCTTCACGTGGCCTGGGGCGACATCGGGCAGAAAGCCGAGGCGGATCGGCCCTTTATTCGTCGTCAACTCGACGGTGTAGGATTTCTTGGCGAGGTCGAGTTCTTGTTGCGCTTTATCGACCTCGGCCTTGCAGTTGGTCTTGTTCAGGGGACACGCTCCATTCAAGTACGGATGGCATTACTGGAGCGCCGAGCCCCAACTGGGGGAGAAGCTACTCCGATACGGCGCGAATCGTCACGCTCTTGATTAATACTGGATCCTTGGGGCGACCCATCTCGCCCAATGGTCTGGTATTTATTGTATGAACTACGTCCAGCCCCTTGGTGACTTTGCCGAAGGCGGTGAATTTGCCGTCCATCTTGGGCAAGGCGACGGCGGTGATATAGAAACGGCATGCGGCCGTGTCGTCGGTCACGCGCAAGCAGGCGCCGATGGTGCCGGGCTCGTGAGTGATTTTTTCGCTGAATTCCGACTTCAGCCAATAGCCAACGCTGCCGTAGCCGTCCTCGCCGGTTCCCTTGGGACAGCCGGATTCGATCCAGGCGACTTTGGTGCCCTCGACGATGTCATGAAACGAGTAGTAAAAAGGCATGCCGTCGTAGTAGCCGCTGCGGGCGACGGCGACGAAGTTGCGGACGTGATTGGGCGCGATGTCGTGATAGAGGTCGATGTGAATTTCGCCCAAATCCGTGGTCATGATCGCTTGATATCGGGCCGGCTTGCCGGTGGCGTCCTTGAAGTTGGCATTGTCCCAGAGGTCGTTGGCGATCGCCTCGAAGATCTTGGCGATATTCTTGCCATTGCAGGCGGTGTCGGGCGGCCGTACTTCTCCCTCGGGAGCAGGGTCAAGGATGACGGCATCGCGGAAGGAGAACAATTTCGGCTCCTTGCCGAACGACACCGGCTTGGCCGGAATCGCTTTGCCGTTGTTGTCCTTCTTCGGTTCGACTTGCACGCTCGGCGCCTTGACGGCCTTGGCATCGTTTTTGTCCTTGCAGCCGACGAAGGCGAACACGAGACTAACCGCGACCGCCAGGGAAATACCGATCCATCGATGCGTGCGAACAAACATGATGATGCTCCTCATCCTTGAGATTCGAGATCTATCGAACTTGCGTATAGTCGATCGTTCGGATGAGGTCAATCCGTAGTTCACTCACTAACCCCGAGCGCCAGCGAGGGGATGGCAGCACGCTTGAAGGTGCCGTACGCCGTTGCAAGCGTCCAGCGATTCCCTCGCTTGTGCTCGGGGTTAATGGGGGTCACATCTTCCTTGATTGACCGGCGCGGGCGCCTCGCTAGAATGTCCCTATTTCCACGCTTACCGAAAGCACCTTCATGCGCGACCTTGCCCTGGCGGTCTGTGCTTTGCTCGCTTTCCTCGTTCCCGTCGGCGGTTATTGCTTCATCCTCGCGATCATCAACCGTCGGGAGAAGCCGTTTGTCATTCGCGGCCCAATTGACACCATTGGCTTGCTGTGCGCTGGCGCCGGTTTTTTTCTCGTCACGACGCCGATGCTGTTGACCGACCTGCACTTCCGCCTATCCGGCGACATCGGCACGTTCGGCGAATTTCTCAATGCGCCAATGCGCCATTGGCTGCTGTGGCTTGCCTACTTTCTTTGTCTCGCCAGCGGTGCCATCTGGATGCTGATCTGGCGCTGGCACAAGACCATGATCTACAACGTCGCCACGGACCAATTCAGCGACATTTTCGCGAAGACGCTTTCAGACGCAGGTCTCGTTGGAGTACACGAACAGGGCCGTCTGACAATCGGACCGCCACCGCCCCAGGTCGACGACACGGGATTCACGGCCCAACCCTTGCACATCGTCCAGTTTGCCGTTGACCGCGCGCGCCGCGGCGAACTACGTATCGAGCTTTTTCCTGCCATGTGCCACGTGACGCTGCATTGGGATAACACTCCGCAGGAACTGCGTCGGCAAATCGAAATGGACCTGGACAAAGCGCTGGAGGCATCGGCGCCGGAGGACAATCCGGCGGCGGGGTGGTTTCTTTCCGTAAGCGGGTTGGTGTTTGGTGCGCTCTTCATGATCGTGGTGTTGGTGCTTATCGTGGTGGTTTTCCCGAAGTAACCGTAGGCGCAGCGCATGAACAAGCCGCGAGGGTCGCTCGCGGCTCGTTTGGGTTAATGTGGGTTCGTCACGGCGATCAGGGCGGGGAGCGCGGATCGATCCTGCCAGGCGCGGGCGAGAATGCCGGTTCACCGCTGGGTGTGTTCAAGATCAGAGGCATGACGGTGCGTTTCAGATTGTGCGAGATCGGCCAGGCGCAGTGGCCACCGAGGCCTGCGTAATCCTGATTCCAGGCAATCTGCCGCAGATTGCAGTAAGGCTCAACCCCTCTCTTGTCTGCGGGAGGCCGGAATCCGGTGTGCCCGGCCGCCGCACCTTTGGCGCCGTCGGCAAGGGCATATTGGTCGCCGGCAACCTCCAGAACCAAGTCATCGATGCTGTAATACGAATCAATGCCGTGACGCGAAGCTCTGAGGGCATTATTCAAATCATAGCAGGCGGAAACGGCGGCGTGCATGAGGAAGATGCGATCGACGCTATTGGGCCCGGCCATCTCCGCGGCTGCCAAAGCCACGCGCGCCCCCGCGCTATACCCGACGTAGAAAATCTGGGCCCGCGGGCACTGTTTGCGGATTGCCGTCGTCGCGCAGGACACGCGATACGCGGCCACGAGCTGGGCTTCCATGTCCACCATGTCCCTGTAGCGGCTGTCGTGCCGGGACCAGTTGACCACCTCGATTTTCAGGCCCAACCCAAATTCGGCGTTGACTTCGAGCATGTTGTCGCTTGCCTGCGTTGAGCCATTGCCGCCGTTGATGACGAACACGACCCTCTTGCCGTCGAAGTGCTTGGTGCAAGCCAGCCCGGAGCCTCCGACGATTTCAGCGGTTTTGCCTTCGTCCCTGGCGGTGTCGATCCTGTCTTGTGCGGTAACACTCAAACTCAATAATCCAAATACGGCCCATCCGATTAACAGATAGCCCAGGTGCCTCATTGTTCTCCCCTTCCGAAATGGTACGGTTTGCGGGCGCGACGCCCCGACACAATTGTCCTCTAAAGAGATTGTAATTTGCTTCACGCTTGGACTTGGGTCGGCCTTGAGCAGATGTGGGTATTTTTCGCGAGATCGGCGCGCTGCAAGCCACAAACTCGACATGCTTCGCCACGGCAAGATCTCTATCGTCGCCCTGATCCGCATGCTTAGGCGAGTCAAGCGTCGGCGTCCGCATGAATTTTTGGGCCCCGGCCGGCGTTCGGTGCGGCCGGGGCATTCGCGACTCCGAGGATCTTGCGCAGAGACGTGAAGGCAATCTCGACCACTTGCTTGGCGTCCGCGCGCCAAAGCGTCGGATTCATCAGCTCCAGCGAGATCCAGCCGGCATAACCGAGACGGCGCAGCGTGCCGAGGATGGCGTCGAGCTGGAAATCGCCGTCGCCGGGCAGGACGCGATCGCTGTCGGTCGCCAGTTCGCGAGGGACGCCCGCCAGGTCGGCAATCTGCACGTGCGCGAGGCGTGCGAGCGTCAGGCCTGCGAAATCCTCAAACTTGCTGGGGCCGGTGTAGTAATGAAACAGGTCAAGGTTTACCCCGACGTTCGGCTCGGCGCATCCGTTCACGAGCGCCAGCGCCGTGTCCAGGCTGGAACATACCCCCTGGCGGGCGCGAAACTCCAGAGCCAGGGTGACCTCAAAGCCGGCCGCCCAGCGCGCCGCTTCCGCCAGCGCCGCCGTCGCCTGGCACAACGCTGCCGCATCCGGCTTGTCGATGAAGTCGGCAGCGATCAACAGCGTGGGGATGCCGAGGTGTTGGCAAAGGTCGAGACGCCGGCGGAATTGCTCGACATGAAGCGTGCGTGCTTCGCCCTGGGACAGCAGCAATCCGCCCTGATAGGCAGCTGCCGCGAGCTTCATGTTGCGATCGTTGAGTAGGTGGCGCGTGTCCGCGAGCGAGTTTTTTTCGAGGTGATTTTCGAGTTTGGTCAGCCAGACTTCGAGAGCATCACAGCCGGCGTCGGCATAGTTGGCGACATCGTCGGCGAACGAGCTTGACATCGTCGTCGCCTGGCTAATGCATGGCTTCATAGGCGGTCAAGAACAGTATTGAAACTCGCCTGTGGTTTCGCGAGGAGAGCGCGAAACCACAAGTGAATTACTTCGGCGCATCCGGGATTGCGCTGTGCAGGCGTAGGTTGTTGGTGAGGTCTTGCACCAGATTCGAACGTTTCAGGAAGAGCAGCGCGAAGCAGGTGTTTACTTGCGGATGGGCGCCCGGGTAGTTCGAGCTCGGCCACGCGCCCTCGGCATTCTGATTGTGCACGAGAATCTGCGCGCCCCAGCCGTACCAGTCCTTGCCGTCGAAGGACTTGAGGTCGTAAAGCATGGCCACCCGTTCAACCGTCCAAAGAAAATAGAGATTCTCCATCGGGAACGCGGTCTTGGCTGGGTCCATGGACGGTTGGCCGACGAACTTGGCGAAGCAGGACAGGCCCTTCTGAATGGTGGGGTCCTCGAGAACCGGCTTGAAGAGAACTTGCTTGGGGTTTTTCGGATTGACGGCCAGGACCTCCGGCGCCGCGCCGTGCCCCATCGCTTCGCCGAGCACGCCGACGCCCGTCATGGCAGGCGTGGTGCCGGCGCCATGGTAACCCCAGCCGCCGTCGGCGCTCTGGGTCGATTCAAAACGCTGATAGGAGGCGATGAGCGCCTGATCGGTGGGCACGCCATGCCGGCGCGCCGCCCACAGGGCCAGCATGGCGAACTGAGTGTTGGAATTATCGCCGCCGCCACCGGGTCTTCCCTTGCCTTTTTTGCCTTTGCCCTGGTTTTGCACGACCGGAAGGTTCTGCAACTCGGCCCTGAGCCAATTCGGCGCGATGGGCTGTCCCTTGGGATTGAGCTTGACGGGCGGGATCTTCGGATTGACCGGTTGGATCACGCCCCCTTTGGGCGGATTGGCGTTGCCGTCGTGTCCGAGCATCATCTCGTGAAGTCTCAGGAACGGATCGTCGGGATTCAAACCTTCACGCTGGATCGGGTTTTGCAGGTTGGGATTGGCGCCGAGCGGATTCTGCATGTTGGGCTGCTTGTGCGAGTGCAGGAAGGCGAAAAGCTGGTACATCTGATCGGGCGGCAGCACCGGGCAGTTGTAGCCCCAGCCGCCGCCGTCGTTCTGGCCCGCCAAGAGCCTGAGCGCCATCCCTTGAATCGCAAGACGATCGCGTGGATCGCCGAGACGGTCAAGAAACAAGACCGCCAGGGAGAGTTCGTAAGTGCCGTTGAGATTGGCGATGCCGCCGCGCACGTGAACCGCAGCACGTTGTACGAAGAAATCATTGGCAGGCACGCCGCATTCCAGCATAGTCAACCCGCCAATGGCGGCATGACCCACCGCGTGGCCACCGGCCCAGGTACCGTTCGGCAATTGGGATTTCTTGAGGTAGATAACCCCCTTCTCGATCGCGGCGTTGATCTTCGCTTGATCGAGACCGGGGATGGCCATTTTGGGAATTTTGATGGTGCTCACAGGGTCGAAATTGAGGTCGGTGCCTCCGTTGAAAAGGTTTTTCTTGCGAGCCAGAAGGATCGTCTCCTTTTCCTTGCGCCATTCCGGATCTTCCGCGCCGGGTCCACCGGGGTTGCCCTCGGGATCTTCGCCGTTGGCGCCCGTCTTCTTGGCTTTGCCGGATTTCTCGTCGTTTGCCAGCAGTTGATCGCCGGTAGGCGTGCGCACGGCCGAGGCAATCTTCCAAATCGCGAAGGCGATACCGCCCGTGAGGATGAAAAACAAACCGGCAGCGATGGCGACGAGGATGAGCTTGCTCGGATCGAATGAATCGCTCGGCTTGGCGACGGAACGTGAGGCGTTCGCGTTGGCCTGCTCCGATTTCGGTAGGGTCGGTAGCGATTGCGGGGCTTCACCCGCGGCGATGGCGGCGGTCGGCGGCGCGATGTGTGGGGCCGCAACCAAGGCCGGCGCTCGGGGCGCCGGCTTCGCGGCGGCGATCGGCGACGTTGCAACGGGCGCCGCCGCTTGGGCTTTCGGAGGTGCCGCAGGGGTTCTCGTCGCCGCGGGGACCGGCGCCGTCGCAGCCACTGGCTTGGGCGCCGCCGTGAACGACTGCATGCAGATCATGCACTCAACTGGAGTGCCCGCCAGGATTTCGAGCCCGAAATTCAGTGTCGAACCACAATGCGGACAGGAGAGTTCCGTGGATTGCATGGTGATGTTCCCGTGGACTCAAAGGATCGATTCCCTGGGACGGCTGCTTCGTGCGCAGAGATGGCTCCCAACATGCTTAGTGTATCATGTATGCGGACTGCAATGCCAGCAAATGCTGGGTCAATTTACCTTTTTTCCGTGCTCCCATGCCCTAGACATAGGACCGAGAGGAATCGCGCAGGTCAACGCATCACTTCGAAGTGCGCTTGGGCGGCGCTGGGCTGAGGCGCAGCGTCCAGGTCGCTTGGCCCGCTTCGCCGTGCTGACTCAGCGTCATCTGGTCGAACAGGCGGAGCAGCGCGATCACGCTCTCGAGATTTTTCTTGGCGTCGCGCTCCGACATCGTCTGCCCCGCGGTCAGATTGCCGAGGATTTGCTCCCGACGATTGTGCAGCAGCGTCGCGAGTTCCGGCGCGGACATGCGCACCAGCGGCGTGTCCTTGCGCAGCGGAGTCTTGCCCTCGTGCAGGCGAAATTGCTCGATCACCTCGGGAGAAGTGGCGAAGAGCAGGAAGCCATCCTTCAACGCGCACGCCGGCTGCATGCCGGCGGGGAACAACGCGTCGTGAGCGAGGTAGACTACCGTCACCTTGCCTTGCGTCAGGGTTTGCAAGCGGATCTTGGATTTTGGATGTCGTTGATTATATGCCTCCACGGCAATTTCCGTCAGTTTCTGCACCTTGGTAAAGAGCGCTCCACCGAAGTCCGGTTGCTGTTCGTCTGGCTTCACGGCAACGGCAATCAGCGCTTGCGGCAATTCACTCGCCTTCCGCGCCGGCAATACACAGATTCCCCAGTCAGGCCCGACGCTGAGCAGCACCTCCTTGAGATCGACGCCGAGCAAAACGGCTAGCTGGCGTTGCCATTCGTCGGCAAGATCCTTGTGATCTTTCTTGGGAAGCAGGACCTTGAGGCCTTCAGCAGTGCCAGCGAAATTCGTTCGTGCCGCAATGGTGAGAATGCTCTGCTCCGGGAATCGCTGCCAAAGCGTGGACGCCGGCACGGTTCTGGAGAAGGCGTCGCGCACCAATTCGGGAAGCTTCTTGGCATCCGCCTGGATAACGACGCGCAACTCGGCCTCGTTCTCAATCGTCAACGTGACGAAGATCGCCTCAAGCGCTTTCCAGTAGGTCGGCAACGCGTCTTTCGCCTTGGCGTTCTGGCCGAAGTCCAGTGCAAGCCGGCTCGGATCGACGCACATGGTCACCAGCGCTTGCTCGGCGCCGGCCCGTTGAAAGCGTTTCGCCCACGGATGCTCTTTCCGCGCCGCCGCCCGGCGTTCAAGGAAGGCACGTAGGACATCGTGCTTGTCGGTGAACGCAAAGAGCGGGCCGTCGAGGAAGTAATACTGTGTCTTCTTGGCCTCCTCGCGGCGATGATACTTCGTGCCCTTGTGTTCGAGGACGGCGAGCGATTTCAATTCGCCCGATTTTGTTTGCCGGTCATTGAGCCTGTCCACCAGATGCACGAGCCGTTCGGGCTTGCGCGCGTGCAAGAGGAACAGTCCTTGCTCGTCGGCGGGGTTCTTCTGGGAAGGGGGCTTGTAGGCGAGAATCACGGTATCGCCGAGAACGTCGTCGCGCAGAGTCGGCCAATCGAGATCGAAGTGCTTCTTCAAGTCATCATGCCAACGGCCGAGTTGCTTCATCTCGGGCGCGTCGAGGATGGTCTTGTGCAAAGGGGATTGGCGAAACACCTTTATCCAATCGGATTGCTCCCAGCGCGCAGCGTGCCCGCGCCAATCGTGTACGACGATGCAAACGGCAAAATCATCGGGAACAAGGGCGAGCAGGTCATGACGAAAAGCGGTCTGCGCGGACGCGACGGAGGCGAGACCGAGCCAGGCGAACAAAACTACGCAGCGGCGGGTGAACGTGCTCATGGTGCAGTGATTTCGTTGTGGAAGGATAGCGCTAGCCCGCAGCGCAAGCAAGGGCTTACACTGTGGGTTGGCGACAAACTCAGTCTCCCTTGGCGGCAAATTCGGGCAGCGGCATTTCGCGGACGAAGAAACCAAACGCCCGGCTGGCGTTGCGCGAAACCACGCGGACGCCGTCGCTGAATTCCTGGCCGACTTCACGCATGCCCGGATTGAGCGGCGGCAGATTCTGCACGGGGAGCTTGCCCATGCCATCGAGATCCGCCGCCGCCAGCACCACCTTGGCGTAATCGCGCGTCGTGCTCTCCATACGTTCGGGCAGGGCGGCCAACGGATGGCGCGGTTCCTCTTTCAGCGTAGGTTTCTCATCTTCATGCTGCTTCGGCACGGGCACATTTTTCAGTTCATCCTTCTTATGGGCCAGATTCTCGTTTGGTCGCGGCTCGAGCGGCGGCATCCGTGGGACCCAGAAGTAAGCGAACGCAAGCATCAACATCACGGAGGCGGCCAACGCCATCGTAAGCACCACCCGGCGGCGCATCTTCTCCTGCCGATGCCGGCGATCTTGCATCACCTTCGCCGTCAAGGCCTTGGCAAAGTCTGGCGCCAGCTTCGGAGCGGAGAGTTGCTTGAGCCCATCGAGCAATCGCAAGGCGGCCGTATGCTGTTCCCGGCATGCGGCACATTCGCTCAGATGCTGCTCGATCGCCGCGGACGAAGCTTTCCCGTCGCCATCCATGCGCTTTTGCAGCAGCTCTTCACATTCATGGCACTTCATGCTCGACCTCGGAAATCATGCCCCGGCGGCGCAGGCGTTCCAGCACTTCTAGCCGGGCGCGATGCAGCCAGGTCTTTACGGTCCCAACCGGCTTTTCCATTGTCTCGGCGATCTCGTCGTAAGGCAGCCCTTGCTCGTGATACATCACAAAGACGGCGCGATATTCCCAGCGCAGGTCTTGGATCGCTGCCTTGATTTCGCGCACCATTTCCGAGGCGTCGTTTTCGGGCTGGTTGGCCGCGGTTTCGTGTAGATAGTCCGCCAACTCGGGCCGTTTGGCGCGCTGTACCATCAAGGTTCGGCAGCGATTGACCGTGATGCCCATGATCCACGGCTTGAGCGGCCGATTGGAGTCCCAGCGATTCAAGCTGCGGAAGATCCGCAGGAACACTTCCTGGGTCACGTCCTCGGCGTCCTGGCGATGCTGCAATAGACGCACGCACAGCCCGAAGACATCCGACTGAAATCGCTCGATCAAAGCGCGGACAGCGTAATCGTCCCCTTTGAGGCAACGACGCACCAGAATGGCATCCTCAGCCAGCACGTTCACGCCTCGGGGGCTCCAGGAGTTGTACCTTCAAGGTGGGCAAAGAGTTTCGGCAAACCATGGAATTGTCAATTGCTGATTCCTTACCGATCCATGGCCTTGTGCATGAGATCGATGACTTCTTCGACGCACGCGTCCTGAATTCGCTTGCCTTTGTTTTTCAGCGATTCGGCGACGTGGATCACGACATCCTGCATCCGTTCGTGGGTTTCTTCAGAGCCGCCGACGAGGAAGAACTCTTCCCCTTTCGTGATCCGCTTGTGGCCGTCCTCGTTGTCCAGGCCGATGCCGACCAGGCCGACGAGCTCTGCGGTTTTTTCTTTGGATTTGCGCGGCACGACCTGCTCCGTTTGGCGACTGGGAATCGTAATTATTCGCATCCACTATAATGGTTGCGTTTGCTTCCGGTCAATGCAAACCGGCAATAAAGTTTGTGGGAAAATTCCTACTCCGCACAACACTCCCAATCATTATACGACGCAAGCCTCGCCATGCGCGCGGCGATCCGCGAAGGTCAAACCCGCTTCGCCCCGTCACAGCTCGCTGTACTCATTGTGAGGCTTAGAATTGAAGGAGGAGAAAGAATCGGCCACAACCGGCAATTCAATGAGGAATTTGCGGGAAGCAGCCGCGCCACATCCGCTATTTCCCATTCGATGCGCCAACGGCCTGGGCGTCGTCCGTGTGCAGATGATCGCGAACGCCGAAATACTTGACGAGATGAACTTCGTTGCCCTTGTCGTTGTAGTGCATCTCATCGACGAGGCCGCGCGACATCAGGATGCCGAAGCCTCCTTCGCGGATGCCGAGCGTTTCGCGGACCATCATGTGGCTCATGGGGTCTTCGGAATGGGCGGCGTGCGGCACGTTGGTGGGATTGAAGCCGGGGCCGGTGTCCTTGATGTCGATGGTGATCTTCTGCGGGTCAATGCGATAATCGACCTTGACGACGCGTTCGACTTGCCGCTGATGTCCCCATTCGATGGCGTTGGTTCCCAGTTCGCGGACGGCCGTGATCAACTGGTAGACTTGCTGCTCGTTAAGGCCGCTGAAGAGGAACAATGAACCCAGCAGGTGATTGAGTTCCTCAAGATAGTTCGAGTGGCTCTGAAGCTGGAAACTGATCGCTCCCTCCGTGCCGTGTCGCTTGAGATCTTCCAGCCAATCGAAGGCCCGCCGAATCGCGTGATTCAATGCGTCGGCGGTGAACGGCTTCGAGAGATACGCATTGGCGCCGACTTGCAGGCCGTGAACGCGATCCTCTTGCTCGGACAGGGCCGTCGTCATGATGATGGGAATCAAGTTCGTGTCACGATCCAGCTTGAGAGTTTCGCAAATCGTGTACCCGTCGATATCGGGAAGCATCAGATCAAGGAGGATGACGGCGGGACGATGGCGCGACACCCATTCGACAACCGGTTTGCCTTGAAGGAGAATGGTCGGCTCGAAGCCCCACTGGCGCAAGTACTCGGCCAAAATCAAGCCGAGATCCTGCTCGTCTTCAACGATCAATGCCTTGCGACTCATGATGTCCCTCGCCCCGGGCCCTTCGTGGGCTTTCGATCTTGCTATTGTTCTAGCTGTCGATGCGATGTCAAGCGATCTAGAAACACTTCTCGACATGGCCGCTTGCGGCTTGGTGCTCGCGTGTTCGCCGCTAATCGCCAAGACGCAAGCGGCGGTTGGCGTCATCGAAACGAATGCTCCGCCGCCGGAAAACGTCCTTCGCGCACTTCAAGGCAATACTGCTCGACCGCCTGCGTGATGGCCGGGCCAACCGAGGCGAATTGCTTGACGAAGCGTGGCTTCAGGTCCGTGAACAGGCCGAGCATGTCGTGGGTAACGAGAACCTGCCCGTCGCAGCCCGTGCCGGCGCCGATGCCGATGGTCGGGATCTTGACGGCCGTGCGGATCTTCTCGGCCAGGTCAGCCGGCACGCACTCGACGACGAGGGCGAACGCGCCGGCCTTTTCGATAGCGAGCGCGTCTTCAAGAAGATTGGCCGCGTCGCGCTGCACTCGGAAACCGCCAAGGCGATGCACTGACTGCGGCGTCAGTCCCACGTGCCCCATCACGGGAATGTCGGCGCGAAGGATCGCTTCAATGGCGGCAACGCTGCGCCGGCCTCCTTCAAGCTTGACGGCTTGCGCGCCCCCTTCCTTGACCAGGCGTCCCGCACTGGCAAGTGCCTGCTCCGGGCTGACCTGATAGCTCATGAACGGCATGTCCGCTATCAAGAGGCTGTTGCGTGTGCCGCGCGCGGCCAGGCGCGTGTGATAGATCATCTCGTCAAGTGTCACGCGCAGCGAATGTGGCTCCCCCTGTACGACCATGCCGAGTGAATCGCCTACCAGAATCGCGTCCACACCCGCATCGTCCAGGAGCTTCGCCATCGTGTAGTCATACGCGGTCAAAACCGTCAAACGCACTCCCTGACGCTTGGCAGCCATGAAGTCAGGAACCGTCATGGGGCGTCGTGTTCTCTGCGCCGTGAGGGCGCCATTCGCTGCCAAAGAGCCGAGCGGAGAGGACATGCTGCGCTCCGTGGGACGGGATGGGATGGACGCTGCTTCCTTACTATTGTACGGTTTTCGAGGAGCCGCGACCGTATGGGAGCGGAGCAAATCTCGCTCCCTTACGGTCGCGGCTCGTCAAGGCAATAGGATGTACGATGATTCCATCCACGAGGTTCAATCATGTCGAAACGCATTCGAGTTGGCTTGATCGGCGCTGGAGCGAACACGCGCTTGCGGCACATTCCGGGATTGCTGGCGATCGAGGGCGTCGAGATCAGCGCCGTTTGCAATCGTCGGCCGGAGTCAACCGAAGCCGTTGCGCGCGATTTCAAAGTGCCGCGCGCCTATGCCCAGTGGCAGCAGTTGCTTGCCGATCGCGACATCGATGCCGTCGTCATCGGCACGTGGCCGTATTTGCATTGCCCGATCACCATCGCCGCGCTGGAAGCGGGCAAGCATGTGTTGACTGAAGCGCGGCTCAGCATGAACGCGGCCGAGGGGCACCGCATGCTCGCGGCGGCCCGGCAACACGCGCATCTGGTGGCGCAGGTTGTGCCCAGCCCGTTCGGCCTCAAAGGACACGACGTGATGAAATCGTTGATTGCGTCCGACTATCTCGGCGCCTGGCGCGAGGTACACGTGCAAAGTTTCGGCGCCGCGCTCGCCGATTCGACGGCGCCGCTCTCCTGGCGGCAGGACGCGGACTTGTCGGGCGTCAACATGCTGACGCTCGGCATCGTCCACGAGACGCTCACCCGTTGGGCGCCGCCGCCGGTTCAGGTGCAGGCGCAGATTCACGCCCACGTTGCGACGCGTGTTGATCCGCACACGGGCGTGCTGCGACAGGTTGGCACCCCCGATACCGTGCAGATCCTCGCTGTCCTCGCCAACGGCGCACGCGCCACCTACCACTTCAGCGCCGCAACTCCCTTCGGGCAGACGGCCGTCATCCATCTGTTCGGCAGCGACGGCGCCCTCTCCTACGATCTGCTGACCGACCGCATCCACGGCGCCAGCAAACGCGCCGGACAAAGTCCCGGCCGCGCAACCGACCTGCCCGAGATCGCCATCCCGACGGACCAGGCGCGCACCTGGACGGTGGAAGCGGACTTCATCGCTGCGATTCGCGATAGTCGGCCGATCGAGTTCACGACATTTGAAGCCGGGGTCGCCTACATGGAGTTTACCGAAGCCGTTGCCCGTAGCGCCAAGACGGGCGAGCGTGTGCCGCTGCCATTGTCGTAGGGAGAACCTCATTCGCGCCGGCTGTCGCAGCGTGATCGGCCTCATCAAAGGTCATCGTCTGTCAACCCGGCATCGCGCATGATGCCGCGCTGGGTTTTAGGCTTCAAGTCTTCGTTTGCGTGGACGGGCACGACTGTGCGCCGCCCTGTCGCAGCCTGGCGATAGATGTGATGGCTGCCGTTGATGCGGGCCAGCGTCCAGCCGCGTTGCTCGAGGACGCGGCACATCCGCTTGCCGGAGATTATCTTCACTCAGCTTCCCCGGCGGCTTCGCGTGCCAGCCCGTCCTCGTGGGCGACCGCAAGCCATCCCTCGGCGGCCTCACGGAGATTCGCGCGGATATCGTCAAGGGATTCGCCTTGGGTATGACAACCGGGAAATGCCGGGATGGAAGCCGAGTAGCCGCCGGCTTCCGGTTCGGGGCGAATAATCGCTGTCAGAGTAACAGCGACATCGACGGCTATGGGCAGAGTTGGCGTAACGGTGTTGTTCATAGTCGAACTCCAAGTATTGTTTTAGTCTATCGCAAAATTACTGGGAGGTCGACGGCGATCCCGGCTCGTCGCGAAGCCTCCAACCGAGGCGAGATCAACGCCACGTCGGGCCGCCAAGTCCCGAGTGCCCCCTTGTCTTTGTCCTTGTCTTTGTCCTCTTTCTTCTCGTCGTCCTTCTTTTTGTCTTCCATCGGCTTTTTCTGTTCCCTCGTCTTATATTCTTCCACGGTCTTCATGACGAGCGGCTTCGTCAAATCGCGATGGCGCAGGCAGATAATCTGTCCATCGTTGGCCGCCAGGTAGATGCGATCGGTCAGCTCATTGGAGACCGGGACGGCCCACTCCGCCATGTCAAGGCTGGCGAGTTTCGTGCCGCGCTTGGCATCGAGAACGTGGAATTTGCCCAGGTGATCAAGGGCGTAAACGAACTGATGGTTGGCTGCCAGGAACTTCTGCACGTCGCGATTGGTCCATTGCTCGCGCCCCGACAGGCGATCGAGCTTGCGCAGGCCGAGACGTTCCGGCGCGATGAAGATGTCGCGATCGTTGACGTCGGGCCGGCGCAGGACCGGAGCCCCAGCGACGTGACGCCAGAGGAGATCGCCGTTCGCCATATTGACGGCATAGGCGTTGAAGTCGTCCGAGCCGAAGTACGCCGTTCCGCCATGTTGCGTTGCGCCGTTGTGCGTGCTGCCTTTTACCTGAAACTCGAAACGTTCCTTGCGCGCCCCTTCCTCATAGCGATTCAACGACACCAGCAAACCCGTGCTCGTTATCATGCAGATCTGTTCGTCGGAAAATAGCGCGGGGGCGTCCGTCACGTGCCCCCCGATCTTGTAGCCCCAATAGACAAACGGCTGCGGCGAATCGAGGTCCTTCTTGATCGGCTGTCCAGGCTCGGGTTCTTTCTTTTCTTCGGTGGGATCGTCTTTCTTGTCCTTGGGTTTCTTTCGCTCGGTCTCGTCGGCGGCCTTCTTGACCCGCTCTAGCCCATCGAAATCCGGGATGTAAATCGCGTGCAGCCGGCTGGCCATGCAGACGTAGAGGAACTCCTCATCCGCCACCAGCGTCGCGCTGGGCGTCAATTGCAGTGTGAACCCGAAGATCGGATCACGCAGCGGCGGTTCATAGGTGTAGACGCGTTGATTACCCGTCTTGCGATTGAGCACGTGCAGGATGTTCCGCCGCGACACGAAGATGCACTGCGAATTCCAGCCCGCCGGTTGCAGATCCCAGTACGGAACGCCCACACTTCCTGTTTTCCAGATGAGATCGCCGTTGTCCGCGTCATAAAGAAACACCCAGCCTCGGTGGGACTGCACGACAAGCTGGTTCGGCTTGCCCGGGATCACCTGGATGCTGGCGATGCCGTCGCGCTGTCCTTCGACGTTGACGCGCGTGCGCCAGGCCAGTGTCAGATTCATCCGGTCAAGCGCGTCGCGGGCCGGCAGCTTCGGCGTGGTGTAGATCCGGTAAGGGGATTGTGAAAATGCCGCAGCGAAACTCGTCAGCAGCACCGTCATTACGAGTAAGCGTATCTTCATGGTTAGTGCTCCGCGGGTCAGGCCCGCAAGCCTGAACTACCTCACGTTATTCTAACATGGCTGCCGACTCCAGTTGAAGCGAAGAATTGACTGTTCTTTTGTCCCTACGGGCGTTGAAGCTCCCGCTTCTCGCACAATCGTTGCCACCCGCGCGTTCAGCCCTTGCCGAGCTTACGCTTCGCCGCGAAGAATTCGGACAGGATCGTGGCGCAGCGTTGAACCAGGACGCCGCCGACGACCTGCGACCGATGATTGAGCCGTGGATCATTCGTGATGTGATACAGCGTATCGCAGGCCCCCGCCTTGGGATCGGTCGCGCCGTAGACAACCATCGGCAGCCGCGCCAGCACACTGGCGCCGGCGCACATCGGGCACGGCTCCAGGGTGACATAGAGGACGCAATTCTCCAGCCGCCACGATTGCAGCGCCGCGGCCGCCTGCGTGATGGCGATCATCTCGGCGTGAGCGGTCGGGTCCTTGAGCATCTCACGCTGGTTGTGGGCCCGCGCGATCACGCCTTTTTCAAGCGACACGATCACGCAGCCGATCGGCACCTCATCCTCATCCTCGGCAGCACGCGCTTCGTCGAGTGCCATTTCCATGTGCTCGACATGAAACGGATGCCGGGGATCGCTGAGCGATAGATCGAAGGGGAAAGAATCGGTCACGGTACTTCCTGTTTTCGTTTAGCGCTCGCGTCGCGCCATGCGATCGTATGACGCACATCCGTTCATTGCACGCCCAGTTGCGAAAAGACAAAGCTCCAAATGTCGGTCTGCTCGTCCAGGATCAGCCCGCGCGGCTTGCCCGCGCCGTGCCCGGCGCGCGTTTCTTGACGCAAAAGAATCGGCCTCGTGCCGCTCGACGCCGCCTGCATGCGTGCGGCCATCTTGCGCGCGTGCAGCGGATCAACCCGGCTATCGGACGCGGCGGTGGTAATCAACGTCGCGGGATAAGCCGTGCCTTCTTTCACTTTCTGATACGGCGAGTAGGCGTGTATCCACTTGAAGTCCGCTTCCTTGTCGGGATTGCCGTACTCCGGCATCCACAATCGCGCGATGAGGAACTTGTGGAAACGCGTCATGTCGAGCAGGGGAACCTGGCAGACGACACACTGGAAGAGCTCAGGCCGCTGCGTGGTGACAGCGCCCATGAGCAACCCGCCGTTGGAGCCGCCCTGGATGGCGAGCTTCTTCTTGTTCGTGACCTTGTTGTCGATCAACCATTCGGCGGCGTAGATGAAATCGTCGAACGTGTTCTGCTTCTTATCGAGCATACCGGCGCGATGCCAATCCTCGCCGTACTCGCCGCCGCCGCGCCGGTTGGCGATCGCTAGCACGCCGCCTTTGTCGAGGAAGAGAAAACGCGTCGTCGCAAACGTCGGCGTCAAGCTAATGTTGAAGCCGCCGTAGCCGTAGAGCAGTGTCGGATTCGTGCCGTCCTTCTTGATGCCCTTTTTGTAGGTCAAGAACATCGGCACCAGCGTGCCGTCCTTCGACTTGTATTTGATCTGTTCAACGACGTAATCATCCGGCTTGATCGGCGTCTCGACACGGCCCCAGAGCTCTTGCTTGCGCGTCTTGAGATCGATGCGATAGATACTCGGCGCGACGTTGAAGGACTGGAAGCCGAAGAGGAGTTCGTTGCCGTCCCATTCGCCTCCCATGCCCGCGATGGTGCCGAGCGTCGGCAGCTTGACGTTCTCGACCAGCTTGCCGGCGCGGTCGAGCAGGCGCAGCTCGTTGGCCGCATCGTGCATGTATTCTGCGACGAGGTATTCGCCTATCGGGACGATGCCTTCCAGCTTGTCATTGCCTTGCGGGATGATCTCCTTCCATTTCGTTCGATCCGACCAATCTTTTCCCGGCACCTTGTTGTCGAGTTCATAGACGCGATAGCGCGGCGCGCCGTCGTTCGTGTGGATGTAGAAGCGATCATTGCGTGCGATGACATCGAAGAGCGCGTTGGTTTTCTCCGCGATCGTGTAAAATTTCGGCGGGTTATCGCGCAGGCCGGTCACGTAAACCTCCGATTTTGCCCAGCCCTGATGCACGTTGACCGCCAGCCATCGGCCGTCGGGCGACATGGCGATCGATGGCCAATCTTCGGGATCGCGGCCGTCGCCGAAGACCTTGTAGTCCTTCTGCGGATCGCCCCCGAGAAAATGATAGTAGACGTGGCGGTAATAGTTCTCCTTGCCCTTGGGTACGCTGCCGGCCGCCGGATAGCGGGTATAGTAAAATCCCTCATTGTCTGGCTGCCAGGCAAGCGAGCAGGCACGGGTGCGTTCGATCTTGTCGGGCAGGTCTTTGCCCGTATCGACGTTGCGGATGTGGAGCGTCGAAACTTCGCTGCCGTCTTTCGACAGACCATACGCCAGCAGTTTGCCGTCGCGGCTCGGGAAGTACCAGTCGAGGGCGACCGTGCCCTCCTTGGAAAGCTCGTTGATGTCGAGCAGCACGCGATCCTTGCCATGGAGCCCTTCGCGCATGAACAGCACCGGCTGATTCTGCGTCCCTTCGCGCTTGGTGTAGAAATAGCGTCCCTTGCGCGGCGTCGGCGTGCCGAGGCTGCCGATTTCGAGAAGACTGCCCAGGCGTTCGCGGATTTTTTCGCGCCCGGGAACTTTGCCGAGGATCGTTTGCGTGAGCTTGTTCTGCTCTTCGACCCAGGCCTTGGTGGCGTCCGAATTGCCGTCTTCAAGCCAGCGATAGGGATCGACGATCTTGACGCCGTGCAGGATGTCTACGACGTTGTCGGTTTTCGTCGGCGGGTAAGCCGGTTTTTTTTCTTGGGCCGCGGTGATTGACGTAATGAATCCCATCAGGACTGCCGTGGTGAAGAAACGCATGGTTGCATCCTCCTGGAGCGTGGCTGCTTCTTGCATGAATTGGCGTACTCTGTACTGAGTACGAACTACCACGTACCGAGTACAGGGTACGTAGTCGCATATTCTGGGCAGGGCACAATCGTCGTTGTGAAACGGGCGAGATTGCGATAAAATGCCAACGTGATCCCAACCTCCGCAAGCGAGAATCCGCCATGCTGGAAGATCAAATCGAGGAACGCCTGGACTATTTGACGAAAAAGGTCGAAGAATTGTCCACGGAAGTGGAAGCCCTCAAGAGGGATCGCGACGAGGAGATCACGCTGATCCCTGGTGCGGAGTACGATTTCGTGCCGTCCTACGAACCGGAAGTCGTTGGGCGTGGAGTTGCACGATTCGTCGGGTTCGCCAAAGCACCCAACGACCTCGGACTCTCCCAGCGCGAATGGGAGTTGTTGACGCCGGATGAGGAGGAGCCATGAGTGAATCCTTCTGGTACGAAGTCATCACGAGCTCCGCACTCCTGCAAGGAGACATTTTGTTCGGCTGCCCTGTCGTCAGCGTTCCTGGGCCATGGACATTCCCCCTGCAGACGGCCGAGCGCGGGTACGAGATCATGAACCTCAACGTCGTAATCATGACGCAGAGTTGCGATCTTGAGAACGCGAAATTAGACCTTGTCCTTGTCGCGCACGTCAACAATTGGCAGACTGCGGTGGCGACGGAATTTCGCAGCGGCAATACGGCGGTTAAATCGCGCGAATTTCGCAAGAAACTGATCGACGGCAGCATCCCCGGCCTTTCTCTTTTGCACAAGCACGAGGCCGATCCGAAGCTCGCGTGGTCGGTCGCCGATTTCCATCGGCTCTACACGTTGCCGAAGGCGTTTCTGGAACAATACGCGCAATCGGTCGGCCCGCGTCTGCGGCTGCGTTCGCCGTATCGCGAGCATCTCGCCCAGGCGTTCGCTCGCTATTTCATGCGCGTCGGCTTGCCGCATGACGCCAAGGCGTTTGAGAAGGAAGGGGACGTGGTGGCCGCCGTTTGAAGCCATTCCGATTGTCAATCATGAAATCATCCGAAACGAATCCGTTCCGTTCGCTTCCTTCCGTCAACGACGTACTCGGTGCGACCGCGTGCCGGGCGGCGCTCGCGCTCCATGGGCATGACTTGATCGCGGAAGCGATTCGCGTTGAGTTGATCCAGCTGCGAGCGCAACTGGCACGCGGCGACGTGCTCAACGGCCAAGGCGATGCCGATTCCGTCGCACTGCGTGTTGAGCAGCGACTCAACCTTGAGATGCGGCCCCGCCTGCGCAGCGTCATCAACGCCACCGGCATCGTCTTGCACACCAACCTCGGCCGCGCTCCGATCGCCGAGGAAGCCGCCAAGGCCGCCTATGACGCGGCACGCGGGTATCTCAATCTCGAACTCGATCTCGACAGCGGTAAACGCTCGTCACGGCAGACGCCGATTCGCGAGTGGATTACGCGGCTCACCGGCGCCGAGTCCGCGACCGTCGTCAACAACAACGCGGCGGCCACCGTCATCGCGCTGCGTGCGCTCGCTCAAGGGCGCGAGGTCATCGTCTCGCGTGGGCAGCTCATCGAGATTGGCGGCAGCTTTCGCATACCCGACATCATGGGCGTCAGCGGCGCTACGCTGCGCGAAGTCGGCACGACGAACATCACGCGCCTGCGCGATTACGAACGCGCCATCACGCCGCAGACCGCTGCCCTCTTGCAGATTCACACGAGCAACTATCGCGTCACCGGCTTTACCGAATCGGTCACAACCGCGGAGCTTGCCACGCTCGGCAAGTCGCACAATTTGCCGGTCATCGACGACATCGGCTCCGGCGCGATGCTCGACTTCAACCGTTTCGGTTTTGACGGCGAGCCGATCGCGCGGGCCAGCATCACTTCCGGGGCGGACCTCGTGCTCTTCTCCGGCGACAAGCTACTCGGCGGACCACAGGCCGGCATCTTGGCTGGCAAGAAGGCGTTCATCGAGCGCATCGAAAAGGACCCGCTGATGCGTGCCTTCCGCTGCGACAAGATGACGCTCGCCGCCCTCGAAGCGACCTTGCGGATCTATCTCAATGAGGACCGCGCGTTGCGTGAGATCCCGGTGCTACACCTCTTGAGCCTGCCAATTGAGGAATTGCGCCGCCGCGCGGAAGCGTTGGCCCACGGCTTGCGCACGATCGAGACGCTGGCGCCGGTCGAGATCCTGGAGGATGTCGCATTCGTAGGCGGCGGCTCATTGCCCGATCAGAAGATGAAGACGTGGGTCGTCGAGATCAAATCCGACGAGCTCGGCGACGACGCCTTCGCACAAGCGCTCCGTCTCGGCAACCCCGCGGTGATGGTCCGCGTGCGCGACGGCAAACTCGTGCTCGATGTGCGCACCATCTTCCCGGAGCAGATCGACGCGCTGATCGCTGCGGTGCGGACGGCGTCGAGGCGCACACAAACAAGATAACCTTCGATAATCTGTGCGGGCTGTGCGGGATTTGAACCGCCACATCGAAATGGCCCAACCATTCCATTCCTGCGCGCGCAAAGCGCGGCGTCCTATTCGTCGATAACTGACGATGAACCGACATAACCGGGAAAGGACTCCGCCTCATGGCCACCTTCTATGTCCTGCCGCCGCGTCATCTCGTCGGCCAACGCTTTGGCGATCTCTTGATCTCGTTGTTTCCGGGCACGCGCTTCAATCGCGAAGACTGGCCAGAACTGGCCGAGATCCTCACAAGATCGATTCAAGGGCAGGGGGCCTACATCGTCTATCGCGAGGAACTCGACGACGATCTCAGCGTCCGCGACGCGCTGCTGCGTGATTTTGGCGCCGCGCTCGACGACGATATCATTGAGGTCCGTTTCGGCCCCGGCTTGGCGCAGTTCATTCACGAATGCTGGGCGAATGAATCGCTGCGAAAAGCGGCGTGAGAATCCGGGATGGATCTTGTTGTGGTTTTTCTCAAATAGGGGCCGCGGCCAGCTCCCAGCGACACAAGCCGCCGGAACTGTTACCCCCCAGAAACCGCGACCCCATGACACCTGCGATGTGCTTGGAAGGTTTGCATGTTATCGTGGCGCGCGCGGTTTCGCAAAACAATAAATGGCAGATTAGGGAAAATAATCATAGCGTACGGTTCGCACGCACCATGTGAAAATTTGCATCGTGTTACCCGGTCGTCACAACCGAGCTGATCTCGTTGTTTCCACGTCGCTCGGTCGATCAGCGAATGCACCGTTTGGGTCGAGTTTGCCGACAGCTTCTAAGGATACCCGATTGTCCCTCCTGTCGAGGAAACGATGGCCACGCAATTACCGTTGCCGCGCACCTGGCCGCGACGCCTGCTTGTTCTGGTCGGGTTGCTGCTAGTCCTCGCGTGGGCGGCGCCAATCATTGCCGGCTATACGCCGCTGGTGGGCTGGGCCTGCCGCCACGCGGAGCGCTACATCGACGGCAGCATCCAGGTCGGCGGGGCGTCGCTCGGGTGGTTCTCGCCCATCGTTCTGTGTGACGTTACCGTGCGCGATAGGGATAGTCGGATCGTCGCGCAGATTCCGCGCGTCGAGGGGGATCGCAGCCTCCTCATGCTGCTTGTCAATCGCAGCGACCTCGGCTCGTTTCGCCTTGAAAAGGCCAAGATCGACTGGGTGTTTCGCGGCAAACAATCGAATCTCGAAACGCTGTGGGCCAAGTTCCCGAATGAATCTGTGAGCGCTAAGCAAAATGCGCGCGCGACGACGTTGCCAAGAGTTGATTTCGACATCGTCGATGCAACGCTGCGCATCGACGATGCGGACACGAAGCAACACTGGCAGATCCGCACGTTGTCCGTAATCGCCCGGCTGTTCCGTGATGATGCCAGGACAATCCAGCTCAACGTGCAAGGAACGCTGCACGACGGACAAGAACCGGGTTCGCTCAAAGTTGACGTAAACCTGCACAACGTCACCGAGGCCAACATCAAGGTCAACGCGAAGGGGAAGTTTGCGTCGCTGCCGTTGCCATTGGCGAACCTCATCGCTCGGCGCTATCAGCCGGGTCTGGAACTGGCTGGATCGCTGCAAGGCAAATTCACGCTCATCGTGGAGATGAAGGATGGCAAGCCGCACATCGAAGCGGCGGGCGAGCTTGTTGGCAACAAGGTCGGCGTGCGTTCGCCGCTCTTGGCCGACCATCTGCGCATCGATCACATCATTGCGCCAGGCACGATTCGCTACGAGGATGGGAAGCTCAGTGCCGAACGATTCGAGGTGCGGAGCGACTTCGGCAAGGCGACGTTGCATGGCACGATCGATCTGAACCGGGATCTGCTGGCCGCTTTCGAGCACCCGGGCTTCGAGCTTGCTCTCGATGTCAACCTCGCGACCATCGCCGACCGGCTTCCCAAGACGCTGCACTTGCACTCCGATCTGCGCATGACGGCCGGCAACCTTCGCGTCAACTGCAATAGCGTGGCCAAGGACGGCGCCCTTGTCTGGCAGGGGAAGCTGCACACGACCGACGTGCGCGGCATGAAGAGGCAGCAGATGATCGCCTGGTCAGACCCGATCACACTGGAGTTTCAGGTGCGTGACCTGCACAAGGGCGTGCCGTTGATCGACCATCTGAAATGCACCTCGCGTTTTCTGAACATGCAAGCGTCATCAGTGCCGGAGCGATTCACATTGACGGCGGAGGCCGACCTTGGACAATTGGCGGAGCCGCTTGGGCAGTTCATTGACTTGACCAAAGTCAAATTGGCGGGCCGGGCAAACGCGGCCATCAACGTACGCCATGTCGAAAACGATCGCTTCGAGATGCAAGGCGTCGCTCAACTCAGGCAGATCAACCTGGCCTGGCTGCCGAATCGGCCCTGGCAAGAGGCGTCGCTGTCCGCTGTTTTCGACGCGCGCGGGCAGATCGATAAGTCTGGGCGACAGCGCATCGAAACGGGCGGGCTCGCGATCAATCTTGGCGCCGACCTCGTCGTCGTCAAGCTGACGGAGCCCATCGTCGATCTCGCCGCGGGGCCGTGGGGCGCCGCAGTCGTGCGTGTTAACGGTGATCTGGCGCGCTGGCAACAGCGTGCCCGGGGCTTTACCACGCTCTTCGACGATTGGCAGGTCGCCGGGGCCGCGAACCTGCAAACGCAGGTTCGCGCGTCGTCGGCAGCCATCGAGTGCGCGGACGTAGTCATCGAGGCGAGCAACTTCGTCTGCATTGGTTCTGGGCTGTGGATCTACGAGCCGACCGTCAACCTGCAAACCGCCATACGTCACAATTTGAAGACCGCCGACCTCGAATTCCTCAGGGCGAAGCTGAATTGTCCGACCGTTCGCGTTGACAGTGAAAGGCTGGCACTGCAAACGAAGGCGGTGGCGTTACGCGGCAGCGCACGTGTCAGCGGCGACGTGGCCCGGGTGCGGCAGTGGACGCAGGATCCGAAAGCGAAGCCAGGCGAATCGATGACCGGTGCCTTCGCTGGCAAGTTCGATCTCGACACCGCCGACGGGCGCATCGGTGCCGACTTCGATCTGGCAATCCGCGATCTCGTTTACGGACCGCAAGCGAACGCAACCTGGCGCGAACCGGAGCTCAAGTTTGTCGGCCGCGGCGTTTACGATCTGCCGGAGGATGTTATACAGGTCGAAAAATTGACAGTCAGCGCCGCCATGCTCGGCGCGGACGCCAAAGGGAAGGTCGCGAACGTGCTTTCGACACGCGACCTGGAAATCGCCGGCATGCTGACCTACGACCTCGCCAATCTCGAACCGCGGCTTCGGGCAATCCTGGGCAAGGATGTCAAGATCAGCGGCAAGGACACTCGGCCGTTCGTGCTCACGGGGCCACTTCATCCAACGGATAACTCAGGGTTGCGCTTCACCGCGCTGAAAGGGAACGTGGGCCTGCACTGGAAGTCTTTGAAGACATATGGGTGTGACATCGGCGCGGCTGAACTGAAGGCGATTGCGCAGCAAGGTTGGCTTCAATTCTATCCGATCGAGACGACCCTCAACGGCGGGAAAATGCGCTTACAGCCGAACATACGGATCGATCCCGATCCGACCGAAGTTGTGCTGTTGGCGGGGCCGGTCATCGAGAAAGCGCAAATCACCCCTGCCATGTGTGCAGGCGCGCTGGGCTACGCGATGCCGGCGCTGGCGAACGTTGCGGAGGCGGAGGGGGCCATCTCGCTAACACTCGAGAGCGGACGCATCCCTTTGGCGGCGCCGACGACGAGCGAGGTGAAGGGGACGTTCGTCCTGCACACGGCGAAAATCGGGCCCAGCGCGATCGTGCGCGAGTTGAGCGGCCTGTTCAGGATCCCGCCGCCGACAAGTCTGATGAAGGAATGTCGGGTTCCGTTCCACATGGTGCAAGGGAAAGTCCACCATCGCGATCTGGAGCTCGTGTTCCCTGACTTCACGTTGAAGTCGTCGGGCTCTGTCGGACTGGACGGCTCGCTGGCGTTGATCGTGGAAACGTCGATCCCTAATCGGCTCGCCGACGCCGCCCGGTTCACGCCTGCACAGAAGCAGCAACTGGTGCGCATCCCCGTCGGCGGCACGATCGAACGCCCGCGTCTCGATCCGCGCGCCCTCGAATCGTTGACAGCGATCCTGGGCCGTTCGGTATTGGAGAATCAGCTCAACAAGCTGCTGCAACCGAAGCGATGAGCGATCAGAGTTCGCTACGAACGCTGCGCAAGATCTCGCGTTTCCATTCCAGTTCGTGCACCGCCCAGCCTTGCACAGTCCATTCGTCGTCGCGCATCGTCGCCGGCCTGGCGTGGTGCGTGACCTGTTCCCAACAGAGCTTTTCCACCGGCAGCAACGCGCGTTTGATCGGCCAGGCGTTCGAGCGGCGGCGGCTGATGTGCTCGTTGTCGAGGATCGTCACCACGCACGGCTGAGCGAGATCGAGAAACCGCCAGGCGAGCACCTCATGGCTCGACGTCATATAGCGTTCCTTCAACGCCAGCAGGTCAAACTCGAACGTCCTCACGTCCGCGCAGAACCAGCACGTCGGAACGAGCAGTCGATACGCAAACAGATTGGCCAGCGATTCGCCTGCCATCGCTCGTGCCTCGCTGGGGACGATGCCGAGCCGGGCCAGCAATTCGCTCTTGAGATGCTCACCGATCTCATGCGCGACCGTCCACTGATGGCGTTCCTCGCGCGGCTCTGGCCTGAGATAGATTTGCTTCTTGCCCAGCGCTCGCTGCGCCCGGCCACGTTGCGGTTGCCTTTGATCGAGCACGACGACCATGCCGAGTTGCCCCTGCGCAAGGGCGATCGCGTCGACGGGCGGGCGCGAGAGTCTCGCGGCATCGAGCAACTCCTCGACCATGGCGTCAATCGTTCGTGTCACGTCTTCGCGCGGTAATTCGTCAAACATGAGGCGTCTCCTGCAGTGTTTCACAGCTCCATCAGTATAGTGTAAATTAGTACACAAACCACGGCCAGCGATTGGTGAGCCACGACTACTTCAGTGCAATTACGAGGATTGCAAGAAAGCGTGTGAGTGCAAGCCGGGAGAAACCTCACCACACGCACAGCTTGACGAAAGAACCAGTCAATTCGGTGGGAAAGCGCGGCACATCCGTTTCATTTCATGCCTAAAGTTGCAAGAATTACACAGACGAGGCGGAGATCGCTCACGTGCGTTGGTGGAGACCAAGGCGTCAGACTCACGGACGTGCAACAATGTTGGTAGAGCAACCCCATGCGTGTTGGCCCTTGGTTGTTTGCCGTTTCGGTTCTGATGCTCGCGTCGTTGACGTACGGGCAATCGGGGCCCATTCGCCCCACCGATGCGGCCGGGCGCGACGTTGAGCACACGATGCAAGCGCGGAAGCTTTTGCACAACGAACCGGACCTCGCGACCTTGAACATTGGCGTGAGCGTACAGAATCGCGTGGCGACGCTGTTCGGCCCGGTTCCGTCGGTGGATGCGATTTTTCGCGCCGAGCTGTGTCTGCGCTCGATGATCGGACTGGTGGAGATTCGCAACGAGATGTTCGTCAGCGACCAGGTCGAGCCGATTCGTCCACCCGTGAAGCTGCATTCGCCGTCGATCAACCCGCCAGACGTGACGCCGCCGCTGTTACCACACAAGGCGCCGATGAACTTCAAAAAACCAGAAGAGCCGACGAGGCAGGCGCCCAAGGCCAACAAACAACCCGTGGCTCAAAAGACCTCGCAGCCGAAGGCCAGCCTGGGGCATCCGGAAGCGGAGAGCGATCTCGCCAGTGTGCTTCGCGCATTGCTCGGCAGTAAGAGCATCTACGAAAAAGTGCAATTCACGATCGACAAGGGATGCGTTTACTTGAGCGCACCTGAGGAAAACGCCGACGCGCTTCACGAAGCGTCGCGCGCAATCGCGCGGCTGCCGGGAGTCGCCAGTGTCGTTCTCATGGATAGGACTCTGCCTCGCTAACATCCTCCCGTATCGCCAATTTATTGCCTCTCATAAACTGACAAGTCTTTGGTTCTCCTCCGCGACGGGCTGGATGCGTTCACGAACGCCATGTGTTTCATTTCTCTCCGAGGTTGTACTCGTCGCGTGCAAACAAGATCATCTCGAACGAATGTGACGGTGCAGTGTTTTCGATCTGGTTTGGTATAATCAGCGCATGCAGCATGGGGCCCTTCATCCTGCCATCGATTGGGTGAACTTGTGAGCATTCTTGATGACGAACTTGTTCGTCAGTTACTCGCCAAGGCGTGGCAAGAATCGCAACCGGGCTCTGATAATCCACATGAGGAAGGCGGATTCGTATTGCGAAATGCTGACGGATCGCTCAGGGTCGAGCGTTGGCCTCGTGGGCGACAAGATGAGATCGATGTGCCGCCACATTCCGGGGGCAAGCGCGGCGAGTTGTCAATCATCGCGACGTTTCACACGCATCCGAATCTTGGCTCGAATTTCCAGCAGGAGCCAAGCCTTATGGATATTCAAGCCGTTCGTAACGACCCCGACCTTGGTCACGCGGGCTACGAGGGCGAGTATGTGATTGCTGGTGAATGGATCTATCGTATCCAGCGGGATGGTGAGGTATTATTGATCGGTAAGACGAAATCGCTATTGTCAATCGAGGGAGCAAACCACTAGCGGCGGAGGCTATCATGGCGACAATGACCATCGAGAAATTGCAACAGGATGATCTGGTAATGTCCGTGGCTCGCGCGCTTGCGCTGGCCAATGAAGCTGCCCACAGCAAGGGAACCGATCCAGCGGATTCCCTGGTGACGATCACCGAAGAGACGGCATCAACGGGGCGCGTTTGGCGAATTCACTATGGCCCGCGCAACTACATTAACCGGCGCGGCGGTGATCTCATCGTTTTGGTTGATGAACGGAGCGCGGCCGTTCAACGAGTTATCCGAGGACAGTAATAAGGAATGGCCATGCACGAACCCTCCTTCGAGTTCCTCAAGAAACTCCTGACCACTCCCAGCCCGTCCGGCTACGAGCAGCGCATCCAGGAGGTCGTGCGCGCCTGGGCCAAGCCGGTCGCCGACGAAGTGCGCACCGATCTGCACGGCAACGTCATCGCGGCGCTTAATCCGAAGGGCTCGCCGCGCATCATGCTCGCGGGGCACTGCGATCAACTCGCCCTCATGGTGCAGCACATCGACGCTGACGGCTTTCTGTACGTGCAGCCGATGGGTGGCTGGGACATGCAGATCCTCCTGGGGCAACGGCTCACCGTTTGGACGAAAACGGGGCCGATCGCGGCTGTCGTCTCGCGCAAGGCGCCGCACGTCTTGTCTGCCGACGAGAAGAAGAAAGTTCCGGAGTTCATCGACATCTGGGTCGATATCGGCGCCAAAGATCGCGCCGAGGCCGAGACGTTGGTGGCACTCGGCGACACGATCACGGCGGCGCTGTCGTGCGAGGCGCTGCGCAACGACCTCTTCACATCGCCGGGGCTGGATGACAAAGTGGGCGTCTGGACCGTGATGGAGACGCTGCGGCTGCTCAAGGGCAAACCGTTGCAGGCAGCGGTCTTCTGTGTCTCGACCGTGCAGGAGGAGATCGGCCTGCGCGGTGCGACCACCAGCGCCTATGGCATCCATCCAACGGTCGGCATCGCGGTGGACGTGTGCCATGCGACCGACACGCCCGGCAACGAAAAAAAGCAACTCGGCGAGACCAAGCTCAACGCCGGCCCCGTCGTCTTCCGCGGTCCGAACATCAACCCGCACGTGCATGATCGTCTGGTCGCCGCCGCGAAGGCGAAGGAGATTACGATCAAGACGCGCGGCGTGCCCAAGGCGACGGGAACTGACGCGAACGCCATGCAGCTCGCGCGCGAAGGCGTCGCCGCGGGGCTGGTCAGCATCCCCAATCGCTACATGCACAGCCCGGTGGAGGTTGTGAGCCTGCAGGACCTCGACAACGCCGCGAAGCTCCTGGCGGAATTTTGCGCGAGCGTGACAAAAGACGTGAATTGGATACCGTAAGCGTTGGACGATATGGCGTGCAATCCATTAGCCGAGAGGGGATGACATGCTCGAAATTCTCCTGGTCGTGGGAATCTCAAAGAAGATCGTGGCGATGATGAAGGAAAAGGGCCGCAATCCCGTCGGCTATGTCATCCTGTTTATCGCCCTGTGGTTCGGCGGCGAAATCATGGGCGCCGTCGTCGGCACCATCGCGGCGATTGCCATGGATCCCAACGCGATTGACGGCGGGTTCAACTGCACCGCGTACATCTTCGCGCTGATCGGCGCGGGCATCGGCGCCGCTATTGGCTATGCGGTCGCTGCCTCCGTGCCCCCGGTCGATCAGCCGCAATGGCCGCAGGAAGATTTCCGCGACCGCCTGAATGACGACGACGATCTTGACGATGAGGCTAGCCGGGAACGCCGGCGCCGCCGGCGCGATGCCGACGATGGATCCTTCGAGGAACCAACACGCTAGACTGCGTGATATGCGAGCAAGGTTCGACACAAATGCGTTGGCGGCATTCTCGGCGGGAGAGTCCGTCTCGGTGATGCTCACCGCTGCCTAAGCTCGCGAAATGCGATATTGCCGGGGGAGTGGGGAGTTGCGTTAATGCACATTCCCGTAGAGAAAATACAGCAAACACATTACCGCAAGCAACGCAGAACCCGGATGAATTGCACGCCACTGGCCGCACAGCAATTTCAGGGAGGGATGGGCGATTAACCCTGCGGTCAGGCCGTTGGCGATGTTGTAGGTGAATACCATCATCGCGATGGTGACGACTGCGGGAACCAGTTCGGTCCAGTCGTCGGTGTCGAGTCGGCGGACGTTCGCGAACATCAAGACGCCGACGACCATCAACGCTGGAGCGTATGCGAAGGCGAATTTCTGCAACGGCTGTAAGAGCGGCACAAAGAAGAGGGCGAACGCGAAGCACAACCCCGTGACGACGGCGGCCAACCCCGTACGCGCTCCCTCGCGAATGCCCGTCGCCGATTCGATAAAGGCGCCGCTCGTCGAGGTGCCGATGAGGGCGCTGAAAATGCACGATAGCGAATCGACGATCATCGGCTTCTGCACGTCGACGAGATTTCCCTTATCGTCAAGCATCCCCGCCACGGAACCAACCGCGTAAAGAGACCCGAGCGTGTCGAGGAAACTAAAGAGAAAGAGCGTCAAGAGAATCGTCAGAAAGTCGAACTGAAGAACACCAAGGATATCGAGCTGGAAGGCGACATTCTCGAGCTGGTACTGCCATGGCCACGCAGCGATCCCCACGGGCGCCTGGCCGACGTTGAGCAGGTAGCCCGCGACACCGATGACGGCGATGCCGATCAAGATGGCGCCGCGGATGTTCCAGTACATCAGGACGGCGATCAAGACGAAACCGCCAAGGGCGAGCTGGACCTTGACGTCATGCACGTCGCCGATCCTGACCGGCGGGCCGGGAGGCGGCGGGCCGTGCACGACCAGGCCGGCCTCATTCATACCGATGAAAAGTAGAAATAGTCCGATGCCGATCGCGAAACTGTGCTTGAGATTATGCGGAATGGCCGAGGCGAGCCACAGGCGAGATCCGCACAGTGTCAGGAGCAGGAAGATGACGCCGGCGACGAAGACGCTCCCGAGCCGCTGCTGCCAGGTGATCGGCATCGCCATGGCCGAGAGCGTGTAGGCGATGAAGGCATTTTCACCCATGTACGGCGCGACGCCGAGCGGGCGATTGGCGTAGATGCCCATCAGCAGACAGCCGAACACGCTGGCAAGGATGGTCGCGATGGTACTCGGCTCGACGGCGATGCCCGCGTGCTGGAGGATCGCGGGATTGACGATGATGATGTACGCCATCGTCGCGAAAGTCGTCACGCCGCCGAGAACTTCAAGGCGCAAAGAGCTACCGCGGGCGCGAAAATGAAACCAGCGATCGAGAAGGTCGGTCATGGCTGGGGACTATGATATGGCCGTTTGCCGTGCCTGTTTCCATAGGCGACCGGAATACCATCCCGAATGACAATCGCACGGACGATACAGGCCGCATGTGTTGCTACCCGCTGCCACTCGACGGCGTTGATGTTGGTGTGGATGGTCGCGCCAGGCGCGCGGCCGCTGCTGCTTGGGCGCCGACGAGTCGCATAGGTCATGTGAGCGTGGGTGAATTCTCCCGCGCCAGCTTTAAGAGGAAGCGTTCGAACAGAGTTCGCGCCGGCAATGGGCTGCCGCCGCGCAGGTCCATATTGATTTGCAGCAGCCAATCGTACAATCGATCCAGGCGGCGTCGGCCCAGACGGCGCATCTGCGCCTCGGCGCTCTTGACGGCGAATGGCGGGATGCCTGCTTGCGCGAGCGCGGTGCCAAGCGTCTGCCCCTGGGCGTTGCGCCGCGTCGCCTGGGCCAGCTTGCGCATCTGGGCCCCGAACGCGCCGAGCAGACGCATCGGCTCTTCGCCCTGATCGAATAGTCGATCGAGCATCGCCAGCGAATCCTTCACGTTGCCTTCGCCCACGGCATTGAAGATCTTCCACACGTCCTGCGTATGGCTGTTGCCGACGAGCCGATCGACGTCGACGAATTCGATATTTGTTTTCGCGCCGATCGAGATCGCCAATTTCGACAATTCCTGATCGAGAATGCCCATCTCCGGATCGACCAGTTCCGTCAGCAAGCGTGCCGCGTCGGCCGGGAGTTGTTTTTGGTACTGGCTCGCGCACCAGTCCGAGCACCACTTGGCCAGTTGATAGCCTGGCGGCGCTTTGCAGACGATGGTCGCGGCGTTGTCGATCATCTTCGCGAGCCGGGTGTTGGCCGCCCATGTTTTTACATCGAGAACGAGGACACCGGTCGAGGGCAAATGGGCGAGCTTCTGCTCCAGTTCGCCGCGGTATTTCGTGATGAACGGGTCGGCGTTCTCGACGAAGATGACGCGCCGGGGATCGAAGAACGGGACGGTGTCGAGATCATCGAAGACTTCCGCGAAGGTCGCCTTGTCGCCTGGATGGGTGGAGACGGATTGCTCATCCGCTTCATCGCCGAGTGCGCGTTTGCGGATGGCGCGGGTGACGTGGCGCTTGAGAAACGCCTCGTCGCCGTGGACGACGTAGAGCGGGCCGACAGGCTTGGTGCTGGTTAGGAAGGGGAGTGCGTCCATGACGTTGACATTCATTTCGTTGAGCCGCGGGTCGCAGATCCGCGCGGATCTGCGAC
>SYHD01000116.1 GCA_005799265.1 Planctomycetia bacterium
CACCTCCTTTCTAAGGATGTATCCATTTTCATGATGGCGACATCGTGAAAAGAATCATGAAATACGTCTCTCGTATTGGCTCTTTTCTTTCTCCCTTCCTCTGGAAGAGGGATCGAATATGAAGGTGCCCGCCAGTTGCAAAGATATTAGGCCCCGCTTATCGTAAGGTAAGCGGGGTTTATTTTTTTGACGGACCATGCTCGGATCGGTTACAAATAACGGCTACCCCAGCCGAGGGCGACCAAGAGGCGACCGAAAGCGTATGGACTTTGACAGAACCACGCCCGATCGCCCGAAAACGTTGCAGCAGGAGGGGTAGGGTTACCTACGTGCCATTCGGCTCTCACAGGCTTCTATTCGTGACCGCGTGTTGTGTTTTCAGGGAAGGAACCTCATCATGGACAAAGCCGAAGTCGCCGCCGTCCTGGAAGAAATAGCTGTCTTGCTCGAACTGCAGGGCGAAAATCCCTTCCGCGCCAATGCCTACGCCAAGGCGGGCCGCACCATCGCCCAGCTCGAAGTCAGCTTGGGCGATCTCGTGCGCGATGGCACGCTCGATCAAGTCCCCGGCATCGGCGAAACCCTGCGCGAGAAAATTACCGCGCTCGTCACCACCGGCAAGCTCCCCTTCTACGACGACCTCAAGGCCAAGACTCCGCCCGGCTGGCTCCAGATGCTGCGCCTGCCCGGCATGGGCCCGAAGAAGGTCAAAACGCTTTCCGATCAGCTCGGCATCGACGATATCGCCAAGCTCAAGACCGCCTGCGATAAAGGCGATATCGCCAAGCTCAAGGGCTTCGGCGAGAAGACGCAAAAGAACATTCTCGAAGGCCTCGCCTTCCTCGATCAGCTCGGCAATCGCGTGCGGCTCGATCAGGCCCTGCTCATCGCCGAGGCGGTCGCCCAGAACCTGAAGCAAATAAAAGGCGTGCACCGCCTGGAGTTATGCGGCAGCGTGCGGCGGCGCAAGGAGACGATCAAGGATATCGACATCCTCGTCAGCGCCAAGGACGCCGGCCCAATCATGGACGCCTTCGTCGCCTTGCCGATGGTGCAAAAAGTGATCGGCCACGGCCCAACGAAATCGAGCGTCACGATGGCGGCGGTCGATCATCACGCCGCGCGCATTTTCATCAACGTGGATCTGCGCGTCGTTTCGGACGAGCAATTCCCGTTCGCCCTCAATTATTTCACCGGCTCGAAGGAGCACAACGTCCGCCTGCGCCAGCGCGCCATCGACTACGGCTACAAGCTCAACGAGTACGACCTGGCCGGATGCAAGAAAAAAATCAAGGAAGAGCCCGACCTCTACGCGGCACTCGATCTCGCCTACATCCTCCCGGAAATGCGTGAAGACACCGGCGAGATCGACGCCGCCGCCGCGGGCAAGCTGCCGCACCTCGTCGAACTGGCCGACATCCACGGCGTATTCCACAACCACACGACCTGGTCCGACGGCAAGGCGACATTAGAGCAGATGGCCGACAGCGCGAAGCGGCTCGGCTACCAATACCTGGGCATCGCGGATCACTCGCAGTCCTTGAACATCGCCAACGGCCTGTCGATCGAACGCGTCAAGGCACAGCACAAGGAGATCGACGCCTTCAACGCCAAGCAGAATGGCTTCCGCGTCTTCAAGGGGACCGAGTGCGACATCTTGCCGGACGGCTCGATGGACTTTCCCGACGAGGTCCTGGCCAGCTTCGATTACGTCGTCGCCAGCGTGCACACCCACTTCGGGCAAACGCAGGAGGAGATGACGCGGCGCATCATCAAGGCGATCGAGCATCCGCAGGTGACGATGCTCGGCCATTCGACGGGCCGCTTGCTCCTCAAACGCGACGCCTACAAGGTCGACCTCGACGCGGTCGTGCAAGCGGCGGCGAAGGCAGGCACGATGATCGAGATCAACGCCAATCCCTACCGTCTCGATCTCGACTGGATCCACTGCAAACGCGCCAAGGCCCTGGGCGTCACGCTCGTCATCAACCCTGACGCCCACGCCGCCGACGAACTGGCATTCACGCGCTTCGGCGTCGATGTCGCACGCCGGGCGTGGCTTGAGAAAACGGATGTCTTCAACACGAAGACGCTCCCGCAGGTGGCGAAGGAACTGGAGAAGAGACGGACATGATGGCGCGTACAGAGTACTCCGTACTAACCGGCGCCGATGCACACGCAACATTGGCTTGAATTGGGTTCATTGTAACCGATACTTCGCGTGCGTCTCCAAATACTTCTGCACGCGCTCCTTCCGCTTCAACGCGTCCTTCAAGAACGCCACCGCCTGCACGAGCCGCTCGTCCGGCTCGGCGCAACTGAAGCGTAAGAAACCGCGCCCTGCTGGCCCGAAGCATTCGCCGCCCAGGCAGGCGACGCCCTTCGCATCGTCGGCGGCTTCGAGCAGGAACATCGCCAGGCCGTGCGAGGTGATGCCGAGGCTCTGGCAGATCGGCGCCACGTTGGGGAAAACGTAGAACGTCCCCGCCGGCATGATGACGGTGACGCCTGCGACGGTCTTCAGTTCGCGAACGAGCAGCTCAACCTTTTTCTTGAAACGCTGCATCACCTCGTCGCGCTCCTGGTCGTCGTTCTTGAGGGCGGCCTCGCCGGCGAGCTGCACGATCGGCGGCACGCACGACAGCGACGTGTTGATCATCTTGCCGATCGAGTCGATGATGCGCGGGCTGCTGATGGCGTAGCCGAGCCGCCAACCGGACATGCTGTACGATTTGCTGAAGGTGTAGCAGGCGACGGCCTGGTCGAGGATGCCGGGCTGGGCGAGCATCGGGAAATGTTTGCCGGTCCAGACCATGTGGTTGTACGGCTCGTCGGAGAAGATCGCGATGTTCTTGCCGCGGATGATGTCGGCGATGGCCTTGAGGTCGGCTTCGGTGGCGACGCCGCCGGTCGGGTTGTGCGGCGAGTTGAGGAAGATGGCCTTGGCGCGCGGCGACTTGACGAAGGCCGCGACTTCGTCGAGATTGGGCCGAAACGCGTTCTCCTGCTTGAGCGCCGAGGTGACGATGACGCCGCCGCGACGATCGATGTTGGGAGCATAGGTCGGAAACGCCGGCTCGAAAACCAGGACGGCATCGCCCGGATCGAGAAACGCCTCGCAGAAGAATTGCTCGAAGACCTTGGCGCCGGGGCCGACGACGACATTCTCCGGGCCGATGGCGATGCCGTATTCCTTCTTGAAATTCGCCGCGACCGTTTCGCGAAAGCTCATCAGCCCCATCGACGGGCAATAGTGCGTCTGCCCGGAATGGATGGCGGCGACGCCGGCTTCGAGGGCGTGGGCAGCGCTCGGGTAAGGGCTATCGCCGATTTGCAGTTCGATGACATCTTTGCCCTGCGCTTTCAGGCGCCTGGCAACGGCGAGGACGTCGAACGCCGTCTCGGTGGAGAGGCCGCGGGCGAACTGGCTGAGGGGTACCGAGAAATTCGTGGTCATGAGAGCGCTCACTCGTGAAAAATTATCGCTCTCCTTGTTCTATGATTTCACGAGTTGCCAACAATTGGTCACGGATCTCGATCGACTTGAGAATGTTCCTTGCCTTATTGGCGAGCGGCAGAAAATAGTATACCAACCCGAAGCATTAGCGAGGGATGTTGTGGCCCTCGCTAACGCTTCGGGTTGGTATATACTGCGCTCGGGCGGAAATGACACATTTGCCTCACTAGCCCGCAGCGCTAGCAAGGGCAACCACGGACATCCCTTGCTGGCGCTGCGGGCTAGTGAATGAGTCAATCCTGACCGCGTGCAGTATAGTTACTCCTGCCTGTCGCCTTACTGAGCACTCAGCACTACCATCACGCGGCGATCGCGATCTTCTCTTTCATCGGCACCGGCAGGTCGGACTGGTGTACCCAACGGCCGGAATCAGGTGCGCCTTGCCAGCGCTGCATCGAAATCGACACGGCGTGGCCGCGTTCTTCTTCGTCGAGAAGCTCCATGTACGCGAGACGATAGCCCGCCCGCACCTGCGGCGAGGAGCGGTTGAGATACAAGAGCGCCTCGGGCCGATCGTCAAAGACCGCGACGGCGCGCCAGCATTGAGGTTTTGCTTCGGTCTGGTAATTCATGATGACCCTCCCTGGTCAGGTGGATAATGTTGTGTCGATGCTAAGAGAAACAAACTTCGCGCTTTGGGTCAAGAGCAATTTGCTGGGAATGCCGCTTGACACGTTTGGAGGCGCCCGATAACCATAAAGAGACGCCGCCTCCATCGTCTAGGGGCCTAGGACATAGCCCTCTCACGGCTAAGACAGGGGTTCAAATCCCCTTGGAGGTAGTTGCATTCTGTCGGGTGACCCTTGCATCAATTTGTCTAGAAAAACAGGGCCGCGGACACCTTGAAATGGTCCGCCAATTTGCGAATGTGGCTCTTGCTCAGGTGCCGATGCCCGTTGAGGATCAGTGACGCCAAGGCGCGATTACCCAGCAGCCGGCCGAGGTCAGCCTGCGTCATGCCGCTTTCTTCCATCATGTATTTCAACATGCTCAACGGATCACTCGCTTCCTCCCCCAGCGCATGATGTTCCTGATCGTACGCTTCCACGAGCATGGTAAGGGTGTCAAAATAGTCCTGCGTGCCGGAGTCGAGAAAACCTTGCGGCCGCACGGCGAGGTTATCAAGGACGGCAACCGCCGCGTCGTAGTCTCGATCGGAACGCAGCGGGCGAAGCGGAAAAAGATCGATAAGTGCCAGGTACGCCCTGGCCGGGCGATTGGTGGCGTGGCGTTTGCCAGCGGGTCGAGCGGCCGTTTGCTTCATAGTGTGTCCTTCCAAGAGTCTTTGCTGTATTCGGAGTGCCGAAGCAACCGCAGGACATACACACATTGCCGGTCGTAGTGGATGGCGACGATCAGCCGGTACTTGTTGCCGCCGATATTGAAGACCGTCACGGTCTTCTCGCTCCCCACCGTCACCATGTCGGCGTGCGGATAAACGCGCCGCACATCCTGAAGGCTCCACCATTCGGCCTCGCGCACGAGGCGAGCCCATTTTTTCAGCGGTTCGGCCACATCCGGAAATCGTGTAGCAAACTCGCGGAGACGTTTGTGCGTGATGATTCGCATGTGCGCCTCGTGATTACATTATGTAAACAAAAACAGGCCGTGTCAAGGGGACAACCCTATGCCGTAATCCTACTCGCGGTGCGGAGCGCTCGAAGGCGCAGAGACGGGAAATGGTGAGAACTGCTCACTCCTGGCGAGAACTGGTACTTGTGCCTCCTCGAAACGTCACCGATTTCAGCGCCTGCTCGTTGACCTCCAAGCGAAACACATCCGGCCGGGCGTAGTGGCCGACGACGTCGAAATCGAACTTGGCGCGTAGCAGTTCCGTGCGGTCGAGTTCGGCGGTGACGATGCACTCCTCGCCATACTTCGGGCCGGCCAATATCTGACCGAGCGGGCCGATGATGCAACTGCCGCCGCGGATAAGCGTTTGCTGCGCGGCCGGGAAGCGATCGGTCGGATAGTCGGCGGGGAGGTCGCTACGGCGCAGAAGCTGACACGCGGACAGCACGAAGCAACGGCCTTCCAGGGCGATGTGCGTGACCGTCGGCAGCCAGGTGTCGCGGTCGTCGACCGTGATAGCGCAATACAGCTCAAGGCCCTTCGCGTACCTGGCGGTGCGCAAGAGCGGCAGGTAGTTCTCCCAGCAGATGACGGCGCCGAGATTGCCGAGCGGTGTCGGCACGACGGGAAGCGTCGAGCCGTCGCCCTGACCCCAGATGACGCGCTCCATCGCGGTCGGCATCAGCTTGCGGTGTTTGCCGTGCAGGTTGCCGTCGGGTGCGAACATCAGCGCGGTGCAGTAGAGCGTGCCGCCGTCCTTTTCGATCACGCCGACAACGAGATGGATGCCGTGTTCTCTGGCGACGTTGCCGATGAATTCGCTGGCGGGGCCGGGCACGTCGATGGCGCTCTCGCAGAGCCGGCGGAAGTCGTCGCGGCCTGGCGTGGAGCGGATGCCGACACTGACACCGAAATCGTGCCCCTTCGGATAGCCGGCGATGAACGCCTCCGGAAAGACGACGAGCTTGGCGCCACCCTTGGCCGCATCGGCGCTGAACGCGGCGAGTTTTTGCAGGGATCGCTCGGTGTCGAACAGCACGGGGGCCGCTTGCACGACGGCGACCGGGATTTTGAGTTCCATGGAGATCATCCCCTGAATACGAACACCAACGGTCAGAGAGCGGAAAAAACCAACGCTCCCTGACGGTCGCGGCTCATGAAGAGCTCTCTGCCATATTGATGGACTTTACGATTCGCGCCAAGTACAAAACCACTTCACGCTTCCCCTCGCTGCTCGGGAGACTTCCATGTTCGACCTCACCCGCATCCAGTCGGCACTGCGCGACGAAGGCCTCGACGGCTGGCTGCTCTACGATTTTCGCGGCCTCAACGTGCTGGCGCGGCGCATTCTCGGCATGGCGGACACGCACATGTTGTCGCGGCGCTGGTTCTACTTCATTCCAGCCCAAGGCGAACCGCGCAAGCTCGTTCACCGCATCGAATCGGCGTCCCTCGATGGCGTGCCTGGATCGAAAGGTGTCTATCTGCGCTGGCAGGAACTCGAAGCCGGCGTTGGCGCGCTCGTCGCCGGCACGAAACGGATTGCGATGGAGTACGTGCCGCGCAACGCCAATCCCTACGTCTCGCGCGTCGATGCGGGGACGATCGAACTCGTGCGGTCGTTCGGCGTCGACATCGTGCCGTCGGGCGATTTGATCCAGCGCTTCGAGGCCTGCTGGGACGACGACCAATGGGCGATGCACCTCGAAGCCGCCAAACACACGCGCTCGGCGTATGACGCGGCGTTCGGCTTCATCGCTGACAACGTTCGCAAGAAGAATCCGATTCGCGAAACCACGGTCCAAAAGGTGATTCTCGATCACTTCGAGAAGAATGGCGTGGCCGCGGATCATGCGCCGATCGTCGCCGTCGGGCCGCACTCGGGTGATCCGCACTATGAGCCAGCCGCAGGCAAGGACGCGCCGATTGTCGAAGGCGATTTCGTGCTGATCGATCTGTGGGCGAAGTGCAAGAAGCCGCGCGCGGTGTACAGCGATCTGACGCGCGTCGCCTTCGTCGGCAAAGAAGTGCCGAAGAAGTATCAGGATATCTTCGCGATCGTCGCCGCCGCGCGCGACGCCGCCATCGCCAAGGTCAAGAGCGCGTTTGCGGCCAAACAGCCGTTGAAGGGTTGGGAGGTCGATAACGCGTGCCGGGCAGTGATCGAGAAGGCAGGCTACGGCGAATATTTCGTTCATCGCACCGGGCACTCGATCGGCCAGGAAGTACACGGCAACGGCGCGAACATCGACGGTCTGGAGACACGCGACGATCGCCGCATTTTGCCGCGCACGTGCTTCTCCGTCGAGCCGGGCATCTATCTGCCGGAGTTCGGCATTCGCAGCGAAGTGGATGTGTTCGTTGATGCGAATGAAGTTGTGCACGTGACGGGGGGCGAACCGCAGACGAGCGTGTTAGCGCTTCTGACATAGCCGCTTGTGGCTTAGCAGACGATGCTACGCCGCAAGCGGCAGGAGATTTTCCATGACATCCCAATTCTTCGCCGTCGATACCAACAAGCTTCCCTGGGAAGAGCGCTTCAGCGAACAGATCGGCAAGGCGATCTATCGCAAGGAGTTCTTCTCCGACCCCGACACCGGCATGCTCGTGCGGCTCGTCAAGTATCCCGCCGGCATCATCAATCCCGCGCACACGCATCCGTGCGGGCACGGCATGTACGTTCTCGAAGGCACGCTCGTCACGCACAAGGGCAGCTTCGGCCCCGGCAGCTTCGTGTGGTTTCCCGAAGGCGAAACGATGGAGCACGGGGCGAGCGCCGCCGGCGACGTCGTCGTGGTGTTCATCACCAATAAGCCGTTTCGCATAGACTATGTGAGAGCAACGCACCCTTGATCCAATTTCACCAGATGCGGCGGACGCCGTAGAGATCAAACTGAGGATCCCCGCTGATAATGGGAATCTGTTCGACGAGTGCTTGGGCGATCAAAAGGCGGTCAAACGGATCGCGATGATGCAAGGGAAGATTGGTAAGCAATGCCGTGTGCTTGATCTCGATGGGCAAAACCAGGAAGAAATTGCTTGCGATTTGGTCTTCAAGGAATACTTGATACGGCTGTTGAAGCGAATACTTTCCGATCGCAATCTTGATGGCGATTTCCCAATACGAAGCCGGACTGACCTCGATCATGTTGGCCGGATCGACAATCCGTTGCCGGGCGGTCGGACTCAGCGACTTGTCGTTGAGTATGAACCACAAGAAGGCGTGCGTGTCGAGGAGGAATCTCATGGCATGTACTCGGCGAAATCCTTCAGATGCTCGTCGTCATCCTGCAAAATGATAAGCTGGCCGACGGCCGTGCCCGGGACACGGGGTGCAATCTTGTACGGCGCCTCTGTCTCGGCAACGACGCGCGCGATTTGTTTCTCGTTCTCGGTGATGATGAATTCCTGACCAGGCGCGAGCTTCGCGATCAAAGCGGCGAGATGGGCTTGCGCTTGTTCGATGGTGACCGTCATGGAAAACTCCTTACTCGTTGTGTGCATCCTACATGAATTCTAGCTTCCACTCAAGCAAGGATTCGACGACGACGGTCATCCTCCTCGGCGCCAGCACGCGTGCGGCGGCGACGTCGGTGCTGCGCGCGGGTTGGACGCCATGGTGCGCCGATCTGTTCGCGGACGCTGATCTCAAACGCATTGCCATGGTGCGCAGGATTCCCGACGATCAATATCCCGAAGGTTTGCTTGATGCGCTCAAGGACGCACCGCCCGGTCCAGTGATGTACACGGGAGCGCTGGAGAATCGGCCCGAACTGATCGCGAAGATCGATCGCCCACTGTGGGGCAATCCGCCGGAACTGGTGCGGGCCGTGCGCACGCCGATGTGGTGGACGGCCTGCTTGCAGAGGACACACGGCGTCCGCTGTCCTGCCGTCGCGGACCAACCGATGGCGACCGGTCGCTGGCTCTTGAAGCCAATAAAAAGCGGCGGCGGCCTCGGCATTCGTCCCTACATGGGACAACCCTTCAATCCGCGCACGCATTTCTTGCAAGAATGGATCGAGGGGCAGCCCTTCTCCGCCATCTTTCTGGGCCCTGGCAAGGACGACCATGCATTCTGTCTCGGCATCAGCCAGCAATTGATCGGTACGCCCTGGTTGAACGCGCGCGGCTTCCAGTACGCGGGCAGCATTGACCACGCGTCAGCCGAGCCCGGGCCGACCGCGCTTGCCTGGCATGATCTCGGCATCGGCCTGGCGCAGTTCAAGCTACGCGGCCTCTTCGGCGTCGATGCGATTGTGCGCGGCGGCGAGGTCTGGCCCGTCGAGATCAACCCGCGTTACACGGCATCGATGGAGCTAATGGAACGCCGTTATCGAAAGCCGCTCCTGGCGCTGCACGGCGGCGTCTTCGAAAACACACCTGCGCCGTTTTTCAACATGCCCCCTGGGCCGATCTGGGGCAAGGCGATCTTGTTTGCACGCCAGACGTTCACCTTCCCCGAGCGCGGGCCATGGCTGGAATCTCTTGAAGCCGGTGTCGACCTCGACGAAACGGAATATGCCGACATTCCGCACGTCGGCGAAATCATCGAGCAAGGCCAGCCAGTGCTAACGATATTCGCATCGGCTTCATCCACCGAGGATTGCCGCGCGAAGCTGAAGGAAAAGGCGCAGGCACTCGACCGACGCCTGTGGGGATGATACAACCGTCTTTGTCGTTTGGCGCTGCAAGGCGCCGAGCGTGCGCTAAACGAAGACAGGCAATGGAGGTTTCACTCGTGGCCGCCACGCTAACTCTGAATGAACGCGCGATGCGTTTGGCCGACTATGCCGCCTCCAATGCGTCCAGTCTGCGCGTGCATTCGCACATGACCGGCGCCGGAGCGCGGCTCATCGACTGCGGCATCAAGACACCCGGCGGATTGCAGGCGGGACTGGCGCTGGCGCGCGTCTGCCTGGCCGGGCAAGCCGAGGTCGTACTCGCTCCGGGCGATGTCGCTGGTATCGCGTGTCCGTCGGTCGTCGTCAGCAGTGACTTTCCCGTGCTCGCGTGCATGGCGTCGCAATACGCCGGCTGGGAGATCAAACGCGAGGGAAAATTCTTCGGCATGGGCTCCGGCCCGATGCGCGCCGCCCATGGGAAGGAAGAGATCTTCACGCACATCGCCGGCAAGGAAGAGTCCCCCGTCGCGGTCGGCATCATCGAAACGCGCAAGTTGCCGGACGATGTTGTCGTCGAATATCTGAGCCAGGCGTTGAACTTGCCTGCGGGGAAGATCACGCTCCTGGTCGCGCCGGCGGCCAGTCAGGCGGGCAATCTGCAGGTCGTCGCGCGCTCTCTGGAGACGGCCCTGCACAAGCTGCACGAGTTGGATTTCGATCTCAACCAGGTCGTCTCCGGCTTCGGGTCCGCGCCCTTGCCCCCGGTCGCCAAAGATGAGCTGAGCGCGATTGGCCGCACCAATGACGCGATTCTCTATGGCGGCCGCGTGACCATCTGGGTGCAGGCGGAGGACGATCAGCTCGCGGAGATTGGGCCGAAGGTGCCATCTTGCGCGTCGGCGGATCACGGGGCTCCATTCGCGTCGATCTTCGAGCGTTACGATCACGACTTCTACAAGATTGATCCGCTGCTCTTCAGCCCGGCCGAGATTGTCCTCTGCAATATCAAAACGGGCCGCAGCTTCGCGTTCGGGCGCATCAAAAACGATGTGTTGTATCGATCGTTTTTCGGCTAGGGTGTGATATTTGTTGCGTGTTCGCGTGGCGCCATGCGAGCGCTAAACGAAGACCGGCTTGATGTCATGAAGATCGCGATTCTCTCCGGCGGCACGGGTTGGCACGTGCGCGATCTCATGCGCGCGGCCGACGCGCTCGGGCACGCCGCCGAGCCGGTCGATTTTCGCCGCGTCAACGCCTCATTGCCGAATGCGACATCGTTGTCGCCTTTCGATGCAGTCATCGTGCGGACCATGCCGCCGGGCTCGCTGGAGCAAGTCGTGTTCCGCATGGACGTGCTGCATCGGCTGGAAGCCGATGGGCGGCGCGTCCTGAATTCCCCGCGTGCCCTGGAGATTTGCGTCGATAAATATCTGGCGAGCGCCCGTCTCGATGCCGCCGGGCTGCCGACGCCGGCAACATTCGTCTGTCAAGATGCCGAGGCCGCTCTTGAGGCATTTCACGCGCTCGGCGGGGATGTCGTCGTCAAGCCGTTGTTCGGCTCGGAAGGCCGGGGCATGATGCGCGTGAGCGATGTCGAGCTCGCATGGCGTGCCTTCCGTGCGCTGGAGCGCTTGCAGACGGTGCTTTACGTGCAGCAGTTCATTTGCCACCCCGGTTGGGACGTGCGGGCGTTTGTCCTGAACGGTCGGGTGTTGGCCGCGATGCGGCGCCGCGCCAAGGACGACTGGCGCACCAATGTCGCGCAAGGTGGGCGAGCCGAATCAATCACGCTGAACGCGGAGGAGGAACGCCTGGCCCTGGCGGCGGCAGCGGCAGTCGGCACGATGGTCGCCGGGATCGATCTCTTGCCGCGGCCCGAGGGGGGATATTACGTGCTGGAAGTGAATGCCGTCCCCGGCTGGCGCACCCTGGCGCCGACGACGGGCGTCGATGTGGCCCAGGCGATCCTCAAGGAACTCGCGGACTGACCGACACCGCGCCGACGGATATAATCACCTTATCGCCCTCCTCGCGAGAGAACTGCCTCATGTCGATCGAAATCGCATGCCCCGCTTGCATGGCCATCAACGAGCTTGACGACGATTTTGCCGGCACGAAAGTGCGCTGCGACGAGTGCGGCAAATCGTTCACCGCGCCTTCCACCAAGCAAGCCAAAAAGGCCGCCCAGACGAAGGCGAACGAATCGAGCGGGCAGTCCACCGAAACGCGCGCCCGCAGCGGTCCGACGCGCCAACAATTCATCGCCAGCCTTGTGATGGCGTTGCTCAGCCTGCTGGCGCTCGCGGCCATCGCCGGCTTCGGTTTCTATTCCTTCTGGACCGACACGCCAGAAACCAAGCAAGGCCCCCCGCCCCTCCGACCCAATACGCCTGCCCCGGACCCAAAAAAATCTGGCAGCACCGACGCAATCGACCAAGGGCGAAGACTTGCCTAAAGTGACAAGGCAAGCGGACGTCCTTCACGATTCTGGCGGGAGGAAATGCGTTGACAGCCACGGATGGAACACGGATCAAACACGGATAAGAGAGGAAAGACGGGAATCGACGCACTCCCCTGTAATTTTTCTATCCGTGTTTGATCCGTGTTCCATCCGTGGCTCATTTCTGTTTTCTCCTTGGCCTGAATCACGAATGCCAAGATCGGAAGGCACGCCCGTTCCGCAGAGTGACCTTGCTAGAATTTGGCGCGCTTGTCATACTCCGCAGAGGCCCGGACCCCGCCCGGATGAGCGGTTGTCTGGCCCTTGCACCTTGGGCAGCCTGCCTCGTTTGCGCGGTTGTTTCAGCCCCTCGCGGCGTTGCCAGGCCAACGGATTCTTGTGAAAAGGACTTCGCATGAACTCAATCCTGAAACTCAATTCCGTTCACGACGATCGCTCGATCGAGACGTTGATTCAGCAAATGGCCGCGTTTCCGGAACAACGCGAGGCGCTGCGCCGCCTGCTGCTGGGCGACCAGGCCTGCCGGCAACTGGGGCTGTGCATGTATCCCGATGGCTTCAAGGTCTCCGTCGTCATTCCCGTCTACAACGAGGAACAATGGGTGCGCGAACTCGTCCGCCGCGTGCAGGCGACGCCCGTGCCCAAGGAGATCATCCTCGTCGATGATTGCTCCACCGACGGCACGCGCGCCATCCTCAAAGAACTCGAACAGGAAGGCTGCAAGGTCGTCTATCAAACGAAAAACCAGGGCAAAGGCGCCGCGCTGCGCGTCGGTTTCCAACACGCGACCGGCGACGTCATCATCGTGCAGGACGCCGACCTCGAATACGATCCCGCCGAATATCCCAAGCTCCTGCAGCCGATTCTCGACGGCAAGGCCGATGTCGTCTTCGGTTCGCGCTTCATCGGCGATCAGCATCGCGTCCTGTTCTATTGGCACACGCTGGCGAACTGGATGCTGACGACCGCATCCAACATCTTCACGAATCTCAACCTCACCGACATGGAAACGTGCTACAAGGTCTTTCGCCGCGAAGTGCTCGACGGCATGACGCTGAAGTCGAATCGCTTCGGCTTCGAGCCGGAGTTCACGGCCAAGGTCGCCAAGAAAAAGGTGCGCATCTTCGAGGTACCGATCAGTTACTCGGGCCGGACCTACGAGGAAGGCAAGAAAATCGGCCTGAAGGACGCGATTCAGGCGATGTTTTGCATCATTCGCTACTGGATTGCGGACTGACGCCGCTGGCGGCCTAGGCGCGCGGCAGAATTGAATGTACCCGTTCACGACGCGGAGCGTCGTGCCACAATGTGGTGCGACGCTCCGCGTCGCATCGGCTACGGGTAACTTTCAGATTGCCCGTCGCCAGAGCGTTCGCAGAGCAGCGCCGAGCCATTCGGCGCTGCCACGCGAGCGCTAAGCCGCAAGCGGCAAACCTGGGAGCCACACATGCGCAGCCACCTTGCCTTGATCCTTGCAGCGTTTTGCAGCATCGCCGCGCCCGTGAGCGCCAGCGATCTGCGGCACATCGACGACGCCACGCTGCGTGCGCTCTATTTCATTGACGACAAGGAAGGCTGGATCGTCGGCGATGAGGGCCTCATCCTCCACACGCTCAACGGCGGCAAGCGTTGGACGCGGCAGCCCACTGGCGTGCGCGCCTCGCTGCGCTCCGTGCAATTCATCAACGCAAGTATCGGCTGGGCGGCGGGGCGCGAGGAACTTCCCTACGGCATGGGCTCCGTCGGCATTCTGCTCTTCACCAACGACGGCGGGCTCGAATGGAAAAAACAACTCCCCGACGCGCTCCCTGGACTCAATCAGGTCCGCTTCGTCGATCCGCGCAACGGCTATCTCCTCGGCGACGGCAACGATCAGTTCCCCTCCGGCGTCTTCAAGACCAACGATTCGGGCCGCACCTGGCAGCCGATCCCCGGCCCGCGCACGACGACCTGGCTGACGAGCGATTTCCACGACGACAAGAACGGCATCCTCGCCGGCGGCTGGAGCCGATTCGCCATCCTGCGCGACGGCAAGATCACGCTGGCGGATCATTCCGACGTGCTCTCCGGGCGCGACATCACGAGCCTGCGCATCCTTGGCAAAAAATCGCTTGCCGTCGCGCAGGGGGGCCTCGTGCTCAGCAGCGTCAAGGGGGGGGAGGAGTGGGGCTATGCCAAGCCGAAGCTGCCGATCGAGGTGCTCGCCAATCTCGATTTTCATTCGCTGCACGTGGTCAAGGACAAGCTGTGGATCGTCGGTCGGCCCGGCTCGGTCGTCCTGCACTCCGCCGACGCCGGCGCGACCTGGAGCTTGCTCAAGACTGGGCAGCCGTTCCCTTTGCACGCCGTCTTCTTCTTCGATGAAAAGCTCGGCTGGGCCGTCGGCGACGCGGGGACCATCCTCGGCACGACAGACGGCGGCAAGTCCTGGACGGTCAATCAAGGCGGCACACGCGTCGCCGTCCTGTGCGTCCACCCATTGAACAAGACCGCGCCGGTCGATACGCTCGCCCATCTCGGCGGCGCGGAAGGTTTTTTGACCGCATCGCTGCGCATCACGGCGCCCGATCTCAGCGCCATCGCCTGGGGCCGCGAACAGGATGCACGCCGCTATGCCGCCGCTGTCCGCTTGGCCGGCGGCATGACGGGCGAGACGCTCTGGCATTTCCCGATGCCGCAATACCTTGAACGCTGTGACGTGAAGGCGATCCTCGCGCACTGGAATCGACTGCATAACGAGGGCGGAGCCGAGGAGGAATTGATTCGGCAACTCGTGCTGGCGCTGCGCATGTGGCGGCCGAGCGTTGTCATCAGCGACGCCGGCCAAGACGCGGCGGCGCTCTCGGCACTGCTGGGGGAAGCGCTGACGGAAGCGATCCGTCGCGCTGGCGACGCCAAGGCGTTTCCGGAGCAGCTCGATGAAATTGGTCTCGCGCCATGGACAGTCCAGAAGACCTGGCGCGTGGACCGCAACATGGGCCCCTGCACGCTCAAGCATGCCAACAACGAGCCCAACGCGCGGCTGCAAGGAACCATCGGCGACTTTGCCGCCGCCGCTCATGGGCTTCTCGTCGATCGGTACCAGTCATTGCCCAAAGAGCGAACCTATCAGCCACCGAGTTCGCAAGCAACCACCAAGGCCGTACCCGCTCACTTGCTTGAAGGCATCGAATGCAAGGTCGGGGAATCGCGGCGCAACATCAAGCTCAACGAATCCATCGATGAAAAATTGCGCCAAATCGTCCTGCAGCAGCGCACGACGATCACGATCGCGGACAATATCGACGACCCGGCCGAGGCGCTCAAGCTGGTCGTCGGCGGACTCGACAAGTTGGCTGACGAGCATGCCGCATCAACCGCGTTCGCCGTCGCCGGCCGCTATGCCGAGCGCGGGCAGTGGCTGCTTGCTCAGGAAATTTACCTATACCTCGTTGATCGTTGCCCGGCCCATCCGCTCTCGGCCGAGGCGTATCGCTGGTTGATTCGCTTCAACACGAGCCGCGAGGCCAGGCGCCGCCAGGAGATGAAGGATTTCAAGCCGCTCGAGCCGCTCGGACCGACGAAGCGGAAAGACGCCACGATCCTCCGCGTCGGCAACGAGGAGCCGGCGCCGGAGTCGCTCCCATCGCTGTCTGGGCGCGGTCAGACGCGCCAATGGAACAAGGGTTGCTTTGAATTCCTTAAACGCCTGGGGGGCTACGGCTCGGTCTTCAGTTTCCATCCGCAGACGCAATTCTGCGTGCAGTCCGCGAAACGCCAGCTCGGCGACGCCAAAGCCTCCCACGACTGGATGACGCGGTATCGTAATCTGGTCACGAGCGGCCCCGCGTATGAAGCCGCTCAGGCCGAGGTTTGGCTCATCGACCGCAGCCAGCCCGCGCCACGCAATGTCGCCCGCGCACGCTACACGGAGCCACGGCCGTTCCTCGACGGCAAATTCGACGACCCCTGCTGGAAAGATTGGAAGCCGATGGTTCTCGACAACGCCATCGGCGACACCAAGGGCTACGCGACCGAGGCGATGTTTGCGTTTGACAACGAGTTTCTCTATATCGCGCTCAGGTGCACTCACCCGGCCGGGCAACTTGTCACGCCGGTGAAGCCTCGGCCGCGCGACGCTGACGTCGATACGTTTGATCGCGTCAGCATCCTGCTCGATCTCGATCGCGATTATGCGACAGCATATCACCTGGAGGTCGATCAGCGCGGTTGCGTGCGCGACAGTTGCTGGGGCGACAAAAGCTGGAACCCCCGTTGGTTCGTGGCCTTGCATTCGACCGACAAATGCTGGCAAATCGAAGCCGCGATCCCGCTGGGCGAGTTGGCCAGCGAACGCATCGGGCAAAACACGGCCTGGGCATTGAACGTGGCGCGGGTGCTGCCGGGCCGCGGCGTGCAAAGCTGGTCGCAGCCGGCTGATGTCGAACCGCGGCTGGAGGGCATGAGCCTGCTGATGTTCGAGCTTGGCCAGGCGCGGCCGATGACGCCGCCGTGAGCGCGGAATATTCTGCGCGGCGTGGTTTGACCCCAAGGGCGAGCCTTTTTGTCCGAAGAAATGTGGCGAATAGCTGCTGCGGCGATATACTCGTGCCTTGTGTTTCCACTTCCTCCTTTCACGCCGCAGGAGTAAGCCATGCCAATCTCGACTCAACCGACGCGTCGCGAATTGCTGTCCGCCGGTGCCGGGGCGTTGACGATTGCGGCCGGGGGCACTCAGGTGGACGCGGGGCCTGGGCGCGCCGTCACCGGCGCATTGGCCGCCACCGCCGCCGATGCGCGTCCCCGCCGCCCGAAGCGCATTGGCGTCATCTCGGCATCCATCGACGGGCGGGCCCAGCGGACCAACGGCCACACCTGGCATTTCGCGCAGTACTTCCATCCCGAGATCAACATGGCAGGGATTCGGCGGCATCTCGATCCGGGTTCGGTGCGCATGTTCGAGCGCTATCTGCGCAGCCCGCGCTACACGTTCGATCAACTGCCGTTTCCCGATACGCGCATCACGCACGTCTACGCCAATCCGGCCGATGGGCTGGAAAATTACATCGAGACATTCCCTGGCGTCCGCATCGCGCGCACCTTGGACGAGTTGGTCGAATCGGTGGACGCCGTCTGGCTGGGCGACGCCTCCGGCCGCGGCAACGACCACTACGAGCTGGTGGCGCCGGGGCTGCGGCGCGGCTTGCCCACCTTTTGCGACAAGCCGATCGGCGGCACCGTCGCCGAGACGCGCAGGATTCTCGATTTGGCTCGCGAACAGGGCGCGCCGTTGATGTCGTCGAGCTTATTCCGCCACGAATTCGGCATGGAGCACGCGCTGCGCATGCGCGACTCCGGCGACTTTGGACCAATCCAGTATGTGTTGGCGAGCATGGCGGGCGGCTACACGCCGGCGGGCTGGTTTATCTACGGCCATCACCCGGTCTGGACGGTGATGACCCTGTGCGGCCCCGGCGTCGAAGCGGTCAGCTTGTATGCGCGCGAGGCGACGGCGCACACCCTCATCACTTACCGCGACCGCATGCCTGCCGAGGTGTGGTATGGCCGGCCGGACTTGTCGGGACAGTATTGCCAGACCAACGTCTACTTCACGCGCCAGGTCTACCAGTTCACGCCGGCGATGGAAGGCGACTTTTGGTACGGCCATCACTACGAGATGTTCCGCATGGCCCACGCCTTCCGCGAGATGATCCACACCCGCCGCGAACCGGTGCCGCACAATGAGATCCTCGAAGTGACGGCGATCCTGCACGCTGGTGCGCGCTCGCTGACGGAGCGCGGCCGACTGGTGCAGCTGGCCGAGGTGATGCCGGGCCGCGATTGATTCTTCCGCTCGACGAGCGGCGACCGTTTAGGGAGCGCCGGGCCAGCGTTGTGCGACCCTAGACGCTCCCTAACGGTCGCGGCTCGTTGGGAAATCAACGCCCTCCTTTCGCGATTTGGAGATTGAGACAATGGAGCAAGCGGTGGATGGCATGCAGCTTCCGCGCGTCCTCGTCGGTGTTGCGACGTATAACGAGCGCGGCAACTTGGCGGCGCTTGTCGCGGAGATTCGCACGCTCATTCCCGCGGCGCACATCCTCGTCATGGACGACAACTCGCCGGACGGAACCGGCGCCCTCGCCGATTCGCTGGCAGCCAACGATTCGAGCCTTCACGTCGTTCATCGCACGGGAAAACTAGGGCTTGGCACGGCCATCCTGGCGATCATGAGGTACACGATCGACAACCAATACGACCTCCTGATCACGATGGACGCCGACTTCAGTCATCATCCGCGTTACCTGCCCGATCTCCTACGCGGCATGGACGACGCCGATGTCACGATCGGCTCGCGCTACATCCCGGGCGGCGGCACCGAGAACTGGCCCTGGTCACGGCGGATGATGAGTCGGGCCGCGGGTTGGTTGGTGCGGTTGCTGTTGCGCATGCCCGTGCGCGATGCGAGCGGCAACTATCGCTGCTATCGTGTGTCGCTTTTGCAATGCGCCAATTTGGACGACATGATCTCGCACGGCTATTCGTTCATGCAGGAGGTGCTCCATCGCTGCTGGCTGGCCGGCGCGCGCTTTCGCGAGACGCCGATCGTGTTCGCCGAGCGGCGCGCCGGGCGCACGAAGGCCGGCCTGGGCGAGATCACGCGCTCGGTGTGGGCGCTCCTGCGCCTGGGCTGGCTGGCCCGCTTTCGCAAGGCGAGCATGATGCCGAAGGAACCCAGGCGAAGCTGAGGCCGCAGCCGGCTACCACATCGCGTCCATGCCGAGTTACTTTGAAAGCCGTTCGTATTTCTTCATGACCTCTTTGAGCCGATCGTGCGGTAGGGCGATGACCTTATGTTCGTCGCGGCCGATCATGGTGCGGGCGGCAACCAGGGCGTTGAGGATCGCTTCCTCGGTCGCCTGCACGGTGGCGTCGAAAAGCGCGTTCATGCGATCGTTGGGGAGCATCGCGAGTTGAGCCACGCCGTCGGGTTTGGCGGCGCCGGGATTGGCGGTGGAGAAGGCCAGGAAGATGTCGCCCGAACCGTTGCCCGACACGCTGCCGGTGCGTGCCAAACCGAGCGAGGCACGACGCGCTAAACGCTTACACTGGTGAGGCAACAGCGGCGCATCGGTGGCGATGACGATAATGATCGAGCCGGTTTCCTGCGAGCGATAGGCGTGCTCCTTGATTTCCTTACCGACTGGAACGCCGGCGACGCGCAGTTGCCCGCGCAGACCGAAGTTCGCCTGTACCAGTAAACCGACCGTGTAGGCGCCTGCTTTTTTGTCGAGCTTCCGCGACGACGTGCCGATGCCGCCGGCGAATTCGAAGCAGGTCATGCCGGTGCCGCCGCCGACGTTGCCTTCGAGCACGGGTCCATCCTTCGCTTTGTCGAGCGCGTCGAACACGTGCTTTTCCTTGACGTGAAAGCCGTTGATGTCGTTCAGGTAGCCGTCGAAGGTTTCCGCGACGACCGGCAGAACCCAAGGCTGCTGCGTCTTGCCGCGCGCGCTCCACCACTTGACGACGGCGTCACGCGCCGTGCCGACGCTGGACGTGTTGGTCAGGACGACGGGGCCTTCGAGGAAGCCGGACTCTTCAATCCAGGTGGTGCCGGTCATTTCGCCGTTGCCGTTGAGAGAAAACCAGCCGGCGAACACCGGATCGGTCGATTTCAACCCGCGCGGCAAAATGGCGGTGACGCCGGTACGCACGGGCCCGACGCCGACCTTGAGCTTGCCGGCGCCGGCGATCAGCGTCGTGTGTCCGACGGCGACGCCCTTGACGTCGGTAATGGCGTTCAGCGGGCCGGGTGTGCCTTCGAGCGGGATGCCCAGATCGCGGGCACGGGGATACGGATCATCGGCGGCTGCGCGCGAATTCATAGTGAGAGTCGTCACGGTGATTAGGATGATTCGGTAGAACCACGCATGTGTCATGGGCTGCTCTCCTCTTTGGGCGCGGGCACAACCGGGTAACGGAGAACCGAGAATGACATAGTATCGGAGGTTTTCCATTCTCCATTCTCGGTTCTCCGTTACCCGGTTTTCCGGTTCAATGTACATGTGCTTCGCAAAGACATTCCCAAACTTCGCGTTTCAGGCCCTGAAGCACTCAAGCGAGGATCGCGTCGACCACGTTGCCGGCGACATCGGTCAGACGAAAGTCGCGGCCCGCGTGGCGGTAGGTGAGCCGCTCGTGGTCGAGGCCGAGCAGGTGTAGGATAGTGGCGTGCAGGCTGTGAATGTGGACGCGATCTTCCTCGGCGTGCCAGCCGTACTCGTCGGTGGCGCCGTGATGGCAGCCGCCCTTGACGCCGCCGCCGGCCAGCCACATCGTGAAGCCTTCCGGATTGTGATCGCGGCCGTCGTTGCCGCCGCCTTCCACGGTTGGCGTGCGGCCAAATTCGCCGCCCCACCAGACGAGCGTATCGTCGAGAAGCCCCCGCGCCTTGAGATCGTAGAGCAGTCCGGCGATGGGCAGATCGACCTCGCGGGCGTTCTTCTCGTGGCCCTGACGCAGACCGCCGTGCTGATCCCATTGCACATTGGCGTCGCTATGCGTGACCTGAATGAAACGAACGCCGCGCTCGGCGAAGCGGCGCGCCAACAAGCATTGGCGTCCGAAGTTGGCCGTCACGGGCTCGTCGAGCCCATAAAGCCGGCGCGTTGCCGGTGATTCGCTGGCGATGTCTTCAGCCTCGGGCATCTCGCGCTGCATGCGAAAGGCAAGCTCGAAAGCGTTGAGCCGCGCGTCGAGGGAAGCTTCCGCGCCCGCGCTGGCCTGATGGTCGCGATTCAACTCCAAGAGGCGATCGAGCTGGAGCCGTTGCACCTCGGCTGGCAGACGATCATTGCGGATGTAGCGGACTTGGGCTTGATTGGCGGGAATACTGGCGTTGCCCAACGGCGTGCCTTGATAGACCGCGGGCAGAAACGCCGAGCCCCAGTTGTTGACGCCGCCGTGCGCCAGCGTGGGGCAGATGGTGATGAAGCCGGGCAGGTTGCGATTCTCTGAACCGAGGCCATAGGTAACCCACGAGCCGATGCTGGGCCGAACGAGATTGTCGCTGCCGGTATGAAGCTTGAGCAGGGCGCCGCCGTGAGCTGCATTGGTGCCGTGAACGGAGTGCACGAAACAAAGGTCGTCGACATGGCGCGCTACCTGCGGAAAAAGGTCGCTGACCCAGCTGCCGCTGGCCCCATGTTGACGAAACCGCCACGGCGAGCCGAGCAAATTCCCCGTGTTGGCGAAGGTGACGCGCGGCCGTTGGAACGGATACGGGCGGCCATGATCGCGCTGCAAGCGCGGCTTGTAGTCGAAGGTATCGACGTGCGACGGCCCGCCCTTCATGAACAGAAAGATGACGCGCTTCGCCGTCGCCGAATGATGCGGCGCGCGCGGCGCAAGCGGATCCACACCCGTTTGGCCTGGCGTTTCCTCGGCGAGCAGTGAGGCCAGAGCCAGCGAGCCGAAGCCCACGGCACTGCGGCGCAGCAACTCGCGGCGCGATTGGAGTTGCAAAGCGGACATCGGCGCCCCCTCCACGAAATTGCGGCTCATCTGATCACACAAGCTCTTATGGAACGCATGGGATTTTATACAGCGCGCCGGTGCATTGGACACAATCCCTGGCAAGCCGAGCCACGTTAGCGGCCGGGTTTGAAGCACCTGGTCGCCGCGTTCCACAATCCGGCTGCTTACGCTGCTCGGTTCGTCGTATGTTAGGCGAAACGTAAACGTTCACCCCTCTCCGCTGTACTCAGGGGAGAGGGGACGGGGGGTGAGGGGTTGGAGCGTCGCGCAACTGTCTGTTCTTCCCCCTCACCCCCGACCCCTCTCCCCCTGAGTACAGGGGGAGAGGGGAGATGAACGGTTACCGCGAAACGTCATGCCAAATCGTGTCATACAAGCGAGCGATGCTGCCACTTTGACAGCGAATCGCCAGGCCAAGTCAACAATTCGTATGCCATAACATTATGTGGCTAATACAATTACGAAAGCCAGGCCCGATGGCACGCGGGTTGCTTACATTCGACCAACCTTCAAGGGAGATTCCCTCATTTGAGTTCACTCGGCGAGCAACTTCGCCGGCAAACATTCGCACGGAGATTCAAGCAATGGGAGCCAAGCAACTCTCCTACAGTGACGACGCCCGTCAAAGCCTTCTCGCCGGCGCCAGCAAGCTGGCCCGCGCCGTCCGCTCCACTCTCGGACCGCGCGGCCGTAACGCCGTCATCGACAAGGGTTGGGGCAGCCCGAACGTGACCAAAGACGGCGTCACCGTCGCCGAGGAAATTGAACTCGAAGATGTGTACGAGAACATGGGAGCCCAACTCATCAAAGAGGCCGCTTCCAAGACCAGCGACGTCGCCGGCGATGGCACGACCCCGGCGACCGTTCTGGCCGAGGCCATCTACCGCGAAGGCCTCAAGACCATCGCCGCCGGCGCCGATCCGATGGCCTTGACGCGCGGCATCCAGAAAGCCGTCGATCGCGTCGTCGAAGAGTTGGCCAAGATGGCGGAAAAGATCGACGACTCCGACGACAAGGAAATCACCGAAGTCGCCACCATTGCGTCCAACAACAACAAGGAAATCGGCGCCAAGCTCGCCGAGGCGATGAAGAAGGTCGGCGCCTCCAACGGCGTCATCACCGTCGAAGAAGGCAAGTCGGCCGAGACCGAAGTCGTCGTCGTGCAGGGCATGCAGTTCGATCG
>SYHD01000013.1 GCA_005799265.1 Planctomycetia bacterium
AGAGGGGCCGGGGGTGAGGGCAGAGCGTCCTTTGCTCGTCACCATCATCCCGAATTCTCCGTGGAAGAATCGAGAGGACGCCAATGAATCACTCAAACGAGGTAGGAACGCGCCCAAGGCGCGCCTGGCCCTCTCCCCCGGCCCCTCTCCCAGAGGGAGAGGGGAGAGGTCATCATACGAACCCGCTCAGATTTCTTGAAGCGTCTCTTGATACAGGCGTTCATACTCGCCGGCACTGCGGCGCCAGGACCAATCTTGCAGCATGCCGGTTTGACGCAGGAGCTGCCATTGTTTCGGCTGATCGCGATACATGGCCAAGGCTCTCTCGAGTGCCTGGGCGAACGCGGCCGGTGTGTATGGCAGAAACGCGAACCCGGTCGCTCGGCCCATTGCGAAGTTCTCCGTACTCGCATCGACGACGGTGTCCGCCAGACCGCCCGTCGCACGCACGACGGGGATCGTGCCGTACTTCAAGCTGTAAAGCTGATTGAGGCCGCACGGTTCGTATTTGCTCGGCATCAGATAAATATCCGCGCCGGCTTCGATTCTGTGCGCCAGGACCTCGTCGTAGCCGAGGTGGACGCCAACCTGATGCGGGAATTCGTCGCGCAGCTTCAGCAGCATAGCGCGATAGACTTTGTCGCCGTCGCCGAGAATCGCGAGTTGGACGCCGCGCCGCAGGAAGCTCGGCGCGATCGATTCGATGAGGTCGAAACCTTTTTGGGCCGCGAGCCGAGAAACGCATGCCAAGAGCGGCGTGCCTGGATTGACGTCGAGCTTGAAGTGCTGCTGAAGCGCCGCCTTGCATCGCGCCTTGCCAGTGATATTGGCGCCGTCGTACCTGGCGGCGAGATGTGGATCGAGCGACGGATCCCAGACGCGTTCGTCGATACCGTTCACGATGCCGGTGAGGTGGCGGTTACGCTGCATCAGAACGCCGTGCAGCCCGCAGCCGAGCAGCGTCGTTTGTATCTCCTTGGCGTAGGTCGGGCTGACGGTGGAGATGCGATCGGCCTCGATGATGCCCGCCTTCATGAAGTTGATCTTGCCGTGGAATTCGAGCCGCTCCATCGTGTACAGGCCCCAGGGCAGTCCGAGCATCGGCATATCGAGGTGCCAGAACATGCCTTGATACGCGAGGTTGTGGATCGTGAACACGTTGCGGACCGAGGCGTAGCGGCCGCGCAGGTCGGGCTTGCCGTGCGGTTGATAGATTTCGTGGAGGTAGACGCCCGCCAGTCCGGTCTGCCAGTCGTGCAGGTGGAGGATGTCGGGCCAAAAGTTCAACAGACGCATCGCTTCGAGAATGGCCCGCGCGAAGAAGCCATAACGTGCGGAGTTGTCCTCGTAGTCGAGCGTCTCTCCCGCGTCGTTCGTGAATTGATAGATGCCGCGGCCCGTCGCCCGATCGTCGCGCTCGAAGTAGTCGGGCTGTTCGACCAGGTAGACGGGCACCGCGCCGCCGGGCAAGGTCGATTCCCACAGCCGCCCCTCGACGATGCGATTCCCCATCGGCAGCCGAAAGCGCAGGTCGAGTGGTTTCAACGGCTGCGTCGAATTCCGACACGCGCGATAGAGCGGCATAACGACGGCGCAGTCGATGCCACGCGCTTGCAGCGCCAACGGCAAAGCAGCCACGACATCGGCGAGCCCGCCGGTCTTGGCGAATCCAGCCACTTCAGACGCGGCATGCAGACATTTCAAAAGCGAACTCCCGTGCCACACAGTAGACCTATCGCTCCGCGAAAGGAAATTCGACTCGCGGAGCGAGACGACTACGGTGGCCGCCAGCGGATACAGTAGAAGTAGCACCCTGTTATGAAACCGGCAATCATTCGCTCTTCAACAATACCTGCCTTTCGCGGCGACGATTCCGCCCCGGCTGAACGATTCGCGCTTTATCTTCGTCTAAAAGGTTGATACAGTAACACCATACGACTTTTGGATCGACACCCCACGCATCCCGAGTTCGTGACGCAAGCACGCCGGGTTCCTCTCTTCAAGGGAAGCATCATGAATCAGGGCAAGATTGCGTTGACCATGCTGTTCGTTCTCGGTCTGTTCGTCGGGTCAAAGCTCACGTCGGAATCTCAGGCTCAGGCCAAGAAAAAGGCTCCCCCCCCGCCTCCGACGGTTACGCAGCTTGCCGAGTTTGACACGTTAAAGGACGATCAAAAAATCATCCGCGAGGCTGGACAGAAGCCCGACGGTCCGTCTCTGCTCGATTACTTCAAGAAGCGCACCCTCAAGGCGCCGGATCCGAAGGACATCGCAGCCCTGGTTCGGCAACTGGGCGATGAGGATTTCTTCACGCGTGAGAAAGCCTTCGTATCGCTGATGAGCCTGGGCGCCAGCGCTTTGGCCGGCATCAAGGAAGGCGAGAACGATACCGATTTGGAGATTCGCAAACGCGTCGCCGAATTGAAACTGCGCATCGACACCAAAGCCGAGCCGACTTTGCAAGCCGCGGCCGCGCGCGTGATCGCCAAGGAGAAGCCCGCGGGCGCCGCCGAGGTGTTGATGACTTATTTGCCGTTCGCGAGCGATCCGCTCGTGATCGACGAAATTTGCCGGACGCTCGGCGCCGTGGCCCTGGTTGACGGCAAGGTCGATCCGGTGCTCCTGAAGGCGCTGACGGACCCGCTGGCGGTCAAGCGCGGCGCCGCCGGCGAAGCGATCGCTCGCGCCAACGTCAAGGACGAGCTGCCCGACGTAAAGAAGCTGCTTAAGGACGTTGACCTTAACGTTCGCTTCCGCGTCTGCATGGCGATGATGACTTCACAAGACAAGGATATCATTCCCGTCATGATCGACTTGTTTGCCGACCTTTCGCCCAATCAACTTTGGCCCATGGAGGAAGCCCTCCTGCGGTTGGCTGGCGAAAAGGCGCCGCAGGTCTCGCTCGGCAACGATCCGGTCGCGAAAAAAAACTGCCGCGACGCCTGGGCCAAGTGGTACACCGCCAATGAAGCCGCGATCGATATGACCAAGCTGACGGCCGAATCGGTGTACCTCGGCTACACGATGATCGTGCAGCACAACAACCGCATCGGCGCCGGCGGCGGTAACGTCGGCGAAATCTTCGAGCTCGACAAAGACAAGAACGTCCGCTGGAAATTGGCCATACCCGTCGGCTATCCCGTCGATGCCCAGATGGTCGGCCCCAACCGCATCCTTGTCTGCGAATATCAGGGCGGCCGCGTCACCGAACGCGACCTGAAGGGCGACATCAAATGGGAGTATGCGTGCGGCGGCAACCCCTTCTCCGTCCAGCGCCTGCCCAACGGCAACACCTTCATCGTGATGCAAGCCCGGCTCGTCGAGGTCGATCGCAACAAGAAGGAAATCTGGAGCATGCAGCGTCCCAATTCCGATATCATGCGTGCCCGTAAACTTCCCACCGGCGAAGTTGCTTACGTCACGAACCTCGGCGCCCAGGCCACCTACATCCGCATGGACCCCAAGACGCAAAAGGTCAACAAGCAGTTCAACGTCACGCCTGTGCAAATGCTCTTTGGCAACATGGACGTGCTCAACAATGGCAACGTCATCATCGCCCACTACAACCAGCAGCGCGTCATCGAGTACAACCAGGACGGCGGGCAGGTCGCCAGCCTCCAGCATAACTGGCCCAACTCGGTCCAGCGCTTGCCCAACGGCAACAACCTGATCACCAGCTACAATCAACGCCAGGTATTCGAACACAATGGCAAAGAGCAGGTCTGGACCTTCCAGACCGATGGCATCGTGTTCGTGGCCCGCCGGCGCTGATTCATGTTGGCCGCTGCCGTTTAGCGTTTGCGGTAAAGCGCGTGCATCCCGGCGCTTCACCATGAGCGCAAAACGGCAAGCGGCGTCCCGAGGATCCTGCCGATGCGTTTCTGCATCATCGCGTTGGGCTTTCTCGTGACGGCGTCCGCATTCACGCAGACGCCGACGGAGATCGATTACGCCTACGACGAAAGTGTCCTCAAAGGCCAGGGGCTGCCGACGAAAGGTCCCGAATTGCTGCGCGTTCTGCGCGACCGCACGCCGTCGCCCGAGGTGATCGACAAGTTCAAGAAGCAAGTCGCCCGCATGAAGGCCGCTGCTTTCGCCGAGCGCGTGCAAGCGACCAGTGATCTCGTGAAGATGGGACCGGTTGTCCGTCCGCTCCTGGAGAACCTGTTGCTCGAAGCGAATACCGATCTGGAAACCGTCCGTCGCTTGCGTCACGTACTCGAACATTTTCCGGCCGAGACGGACTTCGCAGTCACCACCGCAGCTGCCCGCCTCATCCGACGCGATAAGCCCGCCGATAGCGTGAAGGTGCTGCTGGAATTCGTGCCGTACGCCACGACCGAGTACGTTCGCCAAGATGTGCAACGTGCGCTCGATGCCGTCGGTGCAACCCAAAAGAAGCAGCTCGTTGACGCGCTCAAGAACGAAAGCGCCGCCCGCCGCGCCGCCGCCGCCGAGACGTTGATTCGCGGCTTCGACGCCGAGGGCAAGGCCGAAATCGAGCCGCTGTTGAAGGATGCGCATCCTCTGGTTCGCTATCAACTCGGCATGGCGCTTGTCGAGACGCGCGACAAAGCCGGGCTGCCTTTGTTGATCGGCACGCTCGCCGATTCGCCCACGGATCGCATCGAGTTTGCCCTCGACCTGCTCTATCGCGTCGCCGGCGAAACCGCGCCGACTGAACCGTATCCGGGTCCCGCCGCCGCCAAGGCCTTCAGCGCTCATTGGGAAAAATGGTACGCCAAGCAGCACGCCGCGCTCGATCTCCCCAAGCAACTCGCCCGGACCCACCTCGGCCTTACGGTCATCACCTGCATGGCGCTCAAGGTCAACACGCGGAACCGGATCTTCGAGATCGGCCCTGACAAGGCTGTCCGCTGGGAGTTCGACGGCCCGCGTTACCCGCTCGACGTGCAGATCATCGGCCCCAATCGCCTGCTCCTGGCCGAGTACTTTGATCGCCGCGTCACCGAGCGCGATTTCAAGGGCAATGTCCTCAAACAATTCCCGGCCATCAACCCGATCGCCTGCCAGCGTCTTGCCAACGGACACACGTTCATCGTCACGCGCCAGCAGCTTCAAGTCGTCGATGGCGAAGGCCGTGATGTCTTCAACTGGACCGCGCAGCCGCCGACAATATCCGCCGCCCAACGTTTGCGCAACGGCCAGATGGTCGTCGTCACCTCCGGCGGGCAATGCCAACTCCTCGATCCGAAGGGTCAACAACTCAAGACGATGAACCTCGGCGGCACCGTCTACACGCTCGGCGGCAATGTCGAGGTCCTCGCCAATGGCCGCGTTTTGGTCCCGCTTTACAACCTGAACTCAATAGCCGAATTCGACTGGACCGGCAATAAGATTTGGTCGGCCAACGTCAATCGGCCGATCTCGGTTTCGCGCCTGCCCAACGGCAACACGCTCGTGACGTGCAGCATCGATTATCGCGTCGTGGAACTCGACAAGGCCGGCAAGGAAGTCTGGAGCTATCAGACCGACGGCCGCCCATTCCGCGCCCGCAAACGGTAACGGATGACCAATGAGGATCGGCTTCATGCGCTCGTCTCGTGTCCTCCCCGCATGTGTTTTTTTCGCGCTCGCAGTAACCCTGCTAACGCAGAATGCCTCATCGTTAGCCCAACCCGACGACAAAAAACTTCCCGAAAAGCCTCCCGAGCCCGCCCTCGACAAGCTCGACGAAGACTATCTCCGCCGTGCTGATGTCGCTACCGACGGCCCTGCCCTCGTCGCCTTCCTCAAGAAACGCACGCTCCCGGAGATAGAGCGCCCCGGCATCGAACGCCTTGTCCGCATGCTCGGCTCGTCCGACTACCGCGTTCGCGCCCGGGCGATGCAGACCCTCACCGAACGCGGCGTCGCGGTGTTCGACGTGCTGCGCACCGCCCCGGCGTCATCCGTCGATCCCGAAATGCAGCGCCGCATCGAGCGTTCGCTTGAGACGATCCAGGAAAAAGATGTCTCGCCCGAAGTCCCCGCCACCGCCGTCCGCGCCCTGGCTGTCCGCAAGCCGCCCGAGATGATCGAGACGCTGCTCGACTACGTCCCATTCGCCGATAGCGACGGCGTGCTCGACGAACTTCGCATCGCATTGACGAAGAACGCCGTCGAAAAGGGCAAGGTGCATCCGCTTCTCGTTGCCGCGCTCGCCGATCGCGCGCCGGGCCGGCGCGCGCTGGCCGCCGAGGTGCTGGGCCGCGCTGCCTTCGTCGATAACAAGCCCGCGCTTCGCAAGCTGCTCGACGACGGCGATCCCGTCGTGCGCTACCGCGTGGCGCGTGCGCTCATCTTCGCTAAAGAGCGCGATGCCGTGCCGGTTCTGATCGACGCGCTGCCGGACCTCCCGATGAGCGCCGCCTGGCAAGCCGAGGATTTTCTCCTCCACCTGGCCAGGGACGTCTCCCCGCCGTCGGCGCCGCTGGGCAACAATAAGACCACGCGCGATAAGTGCAAAGACTCCTGGCACGCCTGGTGGAAAAAGCACGCCGCCAAGATCGATCTCGCCAAGCTTGAAGAGACGCCCAGGCTGCTGGGCCGCACGCTCATCGTCCTGTTGGATCAGGGGACCGTCCTCGAACTCGGCCCCGACAACCTGCCGCGCTGGGAGATCAAGGGCATCATCTTTCCGCTCGACGCCCAGGTCATCGATGATAACCGCGTCCTCGTCGCCGAATATCACGCCAACCGCGTCAGCGAACGCAACACCAAGGGAGAAATCGTCTGGCAGAAGCCGATCATCAACCCCCTCGCGGCCCAGCGTCTCGCCAACGGCAACACGTTCGTCCTCACCGACCGCGCCCTGCTCGAATACGACAAGGAAGGCAAGGAGACGATGAACATCTCCTTCGAGGGCGAGGCACGCAAGATCATGAAGGCGATGAAGCTCCCCAACGGCGAAATCGCCTGCATGCAAGCCGACAGCCGCATCGTTCGCTACGACGCGCAGGGCCGCGAGCTGTTCTCGTTCGACATCAACCTGGGCACGCGTCTCTTCGGCGGCCGCATTCACATGTTGCCGACGGGCCGCGTGCTCATCCCGCACGCCAGCGAGAACAAGGTGATCGAGTACGATGGCAAGGGCAAGATCGTCTGGGAGATCCCTTTCGAGCAACCGATCGCCGCCACCCGTCTGCCCAATGGCAACACCCTGATTACGTCGATGAACCCTGCCATTGGCGCCGTTGAAGTGGACCGCGCCGGCCGCGAGGTCTGGTCGTACCGGCACGCCAGCAACACGCGCGTGACGCGAGCGATCCGGCGGTGAATGCGCTTTCATCCAAGCAATCGGGAGCGGTTTGACCGCGGTGAACCGAAGCCGTTTTGAGGGTGAAGTCACACCGCAACCAATAATTCAATCACGAAAGCACGAAAGCACGAAAGAAAGCCGAAACATTCAATTGCGTGCGTTCGTGATGCGCATTTTCGAGATCTTCGGAAACTCTGCATAAGCCGCGAAGAAATGAGACGATCGTGGCAGGAATGATATGAATCGTTCGTGTGTTTCGCGGTCCACGGCATGCACTTCGATGGTTCTTCTCGAACGCAACGCCGACGGTAATCACGCCATTCTCACGGAATAACGCTATCTGAGCGTGCCTCTTTCCGTCATCTGCATCAAGCTCGGCCAAATTCCTGGCGCTCACTATTGATAATATTAGCTAACGTCAAGAAAATTATCGAAAACTGAGCTATATTTTTCTTGACGGTTCGTGTTCAATGCAATTAAGGCTCTTGGTGCGATTGTTGGGACCCTCAAGTGCCGTCCCAGCCTAGTCAGGAGGTATTCGCTAGCTTTCCAGATCGCATCTCACTTTTCACCTCCAAAGGAGGTTAACATGGGTAGGATACCCTTCGCCTTGGCGCTATGTGTCACTTTGGCCGCCGCCACTTCAAGCCCGGCCCAGGATCAACCTGTTTCGTCCCGTCCCAGCGTTGCCGAGGTCCGCTTCAGCGACGGTAGCGTCGTGCGTATGACGCTCATGCAGGACAACCTCGAGGTCATCACCAAATACGGCAAGTTGCAAATTCCGCTTAGCGAGATTCGACGGGTGGAGTTTGGTTTGCACGTGCCACCCGATGTCAATCAACAGATCACGCAGTCGATCAAACGACTGGCGAGCGACGTCTACAAGGAACGCGATAGCGCCACCAAGGAACTGGTGCAGGTCGGCCATTTCGCGGTCCCGTCGCTGCAGAAGGCCTCGCGCTCCGGCGATCAGGAGGTCGCTTATCGAGCCGTCAGCTTGATCAAGCAAATCACCGAACGCGTCTCACCCGATCTCCTGCGCCTGCGCGACGAGGACGTCATTCATACCGCGGAATTCACGGTCATCGGCCGCATCAACGCACAGAGCATCAAGGCGAATTCGTCCCACTTCGGCGACGTGAACCTGAAGCTCAGTGAATTGCGCACGATGCACTTGCGGCAGCAAGGCGGTAAACACGAGTTGGTCGTGGACGCCACCAAGTACGGCAGCGCCCTCGATCAATGGTGCGACACGGGCGTCATCGTCGATGCCGGGCAACGCGTGTTGGTCACCGCGGAAGGCCAGGTCGATCTTTGGCCGCAAGGACCGGGACAATATGTCGCGGTCCCCAAGGGATACAACACCGCCGGCAAAGGTGGGCAGTATCTCGCGGGTGCGCTGATCGGCAAGGTCGGCGACAACGGCAAGACGTTCCTGGTCGGCGAACGCTACGAGGGATTGGCGACCGACGAAGGGAAGCTGTATCTGCAGATCGTGCCTAGCCCGTGGAACAACGCGTCCTCGGGGCAGTATCGTGTTCGCCTACAGACCGATCATGCGGTCCTGGCTGGGCGATAAAACAGATCGTAGGCATCACGCTCCGCGTGATGGAATTCCATCGCGTGGAGCGTGATGCCTACGGTGAAAGACGAAATCGTTTAGCGGCTACGCGCGAACGCCAAACGATTTTTTTATTGGATCACTCTTTTTCGGTGAATCCCGCCAGGCGATGACTACGCACCGGCTGCCGCAGTTTCGACAGACTGCGCGATTCAATCTGCCGGATCCGTTCACGCGTGATGCCGTAGCATTTCGCCACTTCATCCAACGTGCGCGGGTGGCCGTCCTTCAGGCCGAAACGCAGTTCGATAACCTCGCGTTCGCGCGGCGTCAGCGAGCGGAGCACTTCGCCGATGCGCTCCTTCAAAAGCGTCGCGTCCACGTTGTCGCCGGGGCTGATGGCGTGGCTATCGTCGAGGAATTCGCCCAGGGCGCGCTCGGCGTCGTCCCCCATCGGTTCGTGCAGGCTCAACGGCTGCTTGGCGACGGCCCGCAGCGACTTCGCCTCTTCCGGCGAGGTGCCGAGCTTGTGGGCGATCTCTTCGATGGTCGGCTCGCGGCCGCTCTGCACGATCAATTCGCCGCGGACGCGCTCGATGGCGGCCAGCAGGCTGACCTGATGGCACGGCACGCGCACGGTGCGGGCATTGTCCGCAAGCGAGCGCTGGATGCCCTGACGAATCCACCACGTCGCATAGGTTCCGAACTTGAAGCCCATGCGATGCTCGAATTTGTCCACCGCGCGCATCAGACCGCGGTTGCCTTCTTGGATCAAGTCGGCGAACGCCAGCCCACGGCCGCGATACTTCTTGGCGATTGAAACGACCAGCCGAAGGTTCCCCTCGGCCAGGTCGCTGCGCAGTTGTTGATACTGGGCCTGACGGCGGCGGACGACGTTGAGAAAGCCTTGCATCTCTTCGGGCGAAGCGAGCATGTCGGCCATCTTGTCGCGCAGATTCTTGGTCGCGCGCGACCGTTGCGCGCGCAGGGCGAGCGAACGCCCCGGCGTTTCCGCGAGCTTGGCCAGTCCGTTCATGTGCTGATAGATGCGTGCCAGCTCCTCGGTCATGGCATCGAGCAATTCGGTGCGCGGCGACAATTCCTCGATGAGCCGAATGGACTTGCGCAACTGCCGCCAACGGTGGCGCTGGAGCTTGCTGCGCCCGCGCGCGGTTTTGGCTCGCTGTTGCAGACGGAAATCCTTCGGGGCGGCTTTCAGGAGTTGTTGCAGGGTGCGTAGATTGTGCGGCAAGCGTGCGAGTATGCGGTCGCGATTTAGACCCAGGCTATGCACGACATCGATCTGCGGATCAATCGGCATCTGACCGGCCTGAATTCGCTCGAAGATGCCGGCAATGCGCGCTTGCGTCCAGCAGGTAAAGAGGACCGCGCGGCGATAGCGCCGGCGCGCCCGTTCGAGCTTCATCGCCAGGGAGAGTTCTTTCTCGCGATTCAGAAGCGGAATGGCGCCCATCTGCTTGAGGTAAAGCCCGAGCGCATCGTCCGCGCCGCCGGCGTGGCTGGCCGGCTCATCGCCATGAGGGTGATCGAGCGGGAAGTCAGGCTCGCTCATGTCATCAGAATTTCGTGGCACGCGATTGTTCATTGGTGTCGTTTCGGACGCCTCGGTGGGCCAGTCCGTCAATTCCAGGCCCATTGAAGCGCGCTTATTCGCCATTTCGTCGTGGTGCGCATTCCGCATGGTTTACCCTCCATGGCTGTCAGTTTCCGTGTCGCTTGCAGACCTATGATTCCAGTTGATCGACTATTCGGGGCTCCTCGTTGCGGTCTGGGCAGGGAAGCATTCGGCCAAACGCGGCGCCCTCAGGTTGGGGTTAGCTAATCTATTATAGGCTTAACACCTGAGCGACCTCCAACTCGAAGGGGAGAAAAACTTACTTTTCAACAGGTAGAGCGGATCGCAGCCCGCAAAGTTCGCGCTTGTCGATACAATCGGCTCAGGCGGAATGATCGTAATGTTGTTCCTCGCAAGAGGTTCCAGAAAAAGGGCCGGAACCATATGAAAGTATAGCATGCGGACGGCATCTCGGCGCAAACTGCGACGGCGAATGACTTTTCGTTCAGGAGAAGAGTTCGTCTTGTCCTGAGACACTTGACCAGATACCCTGGGGAGAGAGGATCAAGGCGAGGAGAGGGAAATAATCCAGTCACGTGGGACAGACAACCCGCCTGTCCGGATGGGCGGGTTGTCTGTCCTACGTGGTGTATTATTATCACCGCGCGCCTTACTCGTGTCGCCATGACAAGGATGTCGCCCCTTGCCCGAGTGGAGTAGTGCCGATGGATGGCCCCTCGTTTTCTCTGACTCTGCCGAGCGAATTGCGTATGCTCTCCGTGGCGCGTGGCTTCGTTGACGCGCTCTGCACCGCGTACGAAATCGACCGCGCGACCACGCACGCGCTCGTTATCGTCACTGGCGAAGTCATCACCAATATTGTGCGGCACGCGCATCAGCATCGGGCCGAAGCGCAGATGCAGATGGACCTGCAAATTCTGCCGGATGCCGTGATCATGCGCTTCGTGGATGAAGGCAAGCCGTTTGACCTGGAGTCGGTTCCGCAGCTGCCGCCGGGCGAGTTGCGCATCGGCGGCCGCGGCGTTTTTCTCATGCGTACCTTGATGGACGAGCTGACCTACGAGCCGCGCCACGCGGCCGAGGGCGGCAACGTGATGCGGATGCTCAAGCGCAGGAAAACGGACGGATCGATGCGTGACTGCGGCTAGTGCCTGGCGTGACGTTGCCCCTTCCATGCGCCACGTTCCGCGCCGTCGTCGATATCGCCTTTCTTGGCATAGCAGTCTCTTTGGACGTTTCATTTTATCCAGATTGCAAATTCGCCGCCCAAATCGCTCAATGGATCTTGATGCCGCGACGATAAATGAAGTGTTAAACGGCAAGGGTGTTTATGGATGAAACACTTTTCAACACAAGTCAAGCAAAGCTCCCCGCGGCACGATCATTTCACCGAGCGCACGGGTTGCTTCGCGCGGACTCTACCTCTTATGATTACCTGGGGTGCTTTGTTTCATCACGGCAAGGTGAACAAGGTTGCTCAGGGGAGATCATCCGATGCAACAACACGGTCCCAATGAGCTGCAAGGGCCCATTCGCGGAACGGCAGCCTGGTGGCGTGGCATGGAAGCTCAGCCCGAACATTTAGACGATGGAACGCCGATCCAATCCCCCTCAACGAAGAAGCCGCGCAAGACTCGCAAGGACGCGCGGCCGATGCGCCAGGACCTCGTCGATCGCGTCCGCAAGGAGATCGCCGACGGCACCTACGATACCGAAGAAAAATGGGAAACCGCCCTGGAGCTACTCCTCGAACGCCTGGACTGCAACGAGTGAGCATCCGGCACACGTGGAATTCTCGGCTGATTCAGGTACAATTCAAGGTAGGTCAGGTTCTACAGCCATACCGTCAGGCTGAAAGGCCTGACCTACCTTTTCGAGAGACGTTGCCGTGAACGCGCTCCCTTCGGTGGAAGTATCGCAGTCGCCAGAAGAAAAATTCCGCGAGTATCTGACGAGCCGGCCGCGGGCGCAGCGGTATACCTCGCAGCAGCGGGATATGGTCCAGTACATCTTCAGCAAGCACAATCACTTCGACGCCGACGAATTGATCGACGAGATGAAGGGGAAGGGCTTCCGCGTCAGCCGGGCCACGGTCTATCGCACGCTCAACAAACTCGTAGACGCCGGGCTTCTGCGCCGCATCAACCTCGGCGAACGCACAGTCTTCGAACACGACTACGGCTATGCCCAGCACGATCATCTTTACTGCGAGCAATGCAGTTCGATGATCGAGTTTCAGGATCCGCAACTTGAAAAGCTGATTCAAGACGTGTGTGCGCAGCAGTCATTTCACAATCTGGGCCACACCTTCATCATCCGCGGGCTGTGTGCCACATGCCACCGGGCGCGCACGACGAAGCGGCGGTTGGATTTGGTATAGGACGGATTTGTCTAGCGCTCGCACGGCGCCGCGCGAGCGCTAAACAAATGCAGCGTATTAGAATCGCGCCGGCACTTCGAAGCCCTTACGATATTCGCGCGTCAAGAGGCGGTTCGCCTCGTTGTCCTCGCCGAAGTTTTCGTTGCGTACGTCGATTGTCAAGCGGCGGCCGATCGTGAGCATCGTTTTGTCAAGGGCGATGTTGTTGCCACGCAGGTGATCGATCATGCGCGTCAACGTCTCGTTCGCCTCGCGGTTCTCGCCTAGGGCGCCGTTGCGGCGTTCGAATGGCGTCGCGCGGCCGAGGCGATGGCTGATGTTCGCGAGGTGACACAAGGCGCTCGATAGGTGGCCTTCGAGAACGTCCCCCTTGAGGTCTTCGCGACGGCCGGAACGGATAGCGCTGACGAAGTTGCCGTAGTGATCGCCGTTGCCGCCAAATCGGCGCTGCTCGCGGTTCTCGTTGTTGAACGCGATCGCCGTGTTATAACTGGTCAAGGCGACATAACCGTTGGCGCAGTGGAAGACGTTACCGACCGTCGCGCCACGATACGCCTGCGTCGGCAAGCCACGCACCTCGAAGATCAATTCACTGTCGCCGTAATCGAAGACGGCCATCTGCGTGTTGGGGGTTTCACCGTCATCGACGTAGCCGAAGCGGCCGCCAAGGCTGATGCAGGAGCGTGAGAGTTCCATCTTGCCCAGGCCCCAGCGGGCGATGTCCATCTGATGGATGCCCTGGTTGCCGAGGTCGCCGTTGCCGTACTCCCAGATCCAGTGCCAGTCGTAGTGAACGGTCCCGTTGCGAGGATGATTGCGGCGTGGCGGGTTGACTGCCGCCGGGCCACACCAGAGGTTGTAATCCAGCGTGCGCGGCGGCTGCTGCACGGCGTTGACGTGGCCAATCGACGGGCGCGACTTGTAGCACAAACCGCGTGAGACGGTGCAACGACCGAGCTGGCCGGTGCGGACGTATTCGATGGCTTCACGAATGCCCGGATTGCTGCGGATCTGCGTCCCCGCCTGGCAGATCTTGTTGTAATGGCGGGCGGCTTCGACGAGGCGCCGGCCTTCCCAGACGTTATGGCTAACGGGCTTCTCGACGTAGACATGCTTGCCGGCCTGCATCGCCCAGATGCCCGCCAGCGAATGCCAGTGATTCGGCGTCGCAATGGTGACGGCGTGGATGTCGCGATTCTCGAAGAGCCGGCGCATGTCTTGCACGACGACCGGCGCGTCGCCGCCTTGTGCTTTCTGCACGCGCTGAATCGCGGCGGCAGTTACGGCGGTATCGACATCGCAAATATGCGTGACGCGGCAATTGTGCCGGCCCGCCAGACCGCTGATGTGATCGAGTCCCCGGCCGCGCACGCCGATGACCGCAATATTGAGCCGTTCGTTGGCCCCACGCGGCGCGTTCGCTCCGGCCTGTTGGGCAGATTCGGCCTCGTGGGCGAAATAACCGGAAGCGATCAGACCGGCCAGGCCAACGGATTGTTGCAAGAACTCGCGACGATCGTAGAAACGCATGATGAAACCCTCAAAGATTAAGAGACGCGTCAACACCCATGTCGAGGCGCGGATTAGCTTGTTTATGAAAGTGTAATGGCTGGAAGTGGGATACGTCAATCGTTGAATCGGTTTTTTTGCGAAATGACAAACCGCTTGCGGCTTGGCATCCACGAGGATACGCCGGGTTCTCGGGCGAGTCCACGCAAACGCCAAGCCGCCAGCGGCAGGAAGGTCAGTCAAGAATCTCAAGCCCTTGCACGTGATAGCGTGCTGCTCCGGCGTGATCGTCCGCCGGGATGATGACGCCGCGGACTCGCACGTGTTGCCCGTCGCGCAGTTGATTCAATTCCGCGCTGCCTTGCAGGACCACGCTGCCGCCGTGGGCATCCTCTTGCTCGACGGGGGCGTAACGCAGTCGCCATGTCTTCCGCCATTGTTGCACCTGACCCGTGACCGTCTGGAACTGATCCGTCGCGCCATATTTGATGTGATTGGCTTTGACGACCACGATCTGTTCCTTGCCCTGCGACGCCTCCTCTTCGACCACCGTCGGCGCCGAGGACTCATGATTCGGCGCCCCGGCTGGCCTGACAGGGTAATCGATCGACTCAGACTGCGGCGGCACGGGGATGGCCGGTACGTACCCATCTACCATCCGCTCGGGCGCCACGAGATGCTCCATCGTGGGCGATCTTGCCGACTCGACCGAAAACGATTTCCCTTCCGTCTGCGGCGGCAGACGCATGCACTGGGGAACAATCTCGATGGTGGATGTATTGTCGACTGGCTTCTTCGTCGTTGCCATGCCGTAACGATAATTCCCCTTGGCGTAGATCGATCCGTAAGTGGGGGTTTCGGGGATCATGGGACCGACCACCTGTTGGCTGCGAGCGCCGTGGTTTAAGAGTTTGCCGGAGTCCTCGTCGCGGTCGTCCCACCGGTGGCGCCATCCCCCACAGCCGGGAGCAAAGCTCACGCACAAGAGTACAAAAATCCAATAACGAACGAAATTGCGCATAGGCCTCACCTTCCAAACATGGGATGGGGCGACCGATCTACCCGAAATATCGGCCCGCACTTCGTCTAACATGAGGGTTTTTCACGTTCTAGCGAAACTACCCAATGGAAGGGGAATGCTGGATATGCGATATTAATGGGAAAAAGCGCATTCTCTCGCGACCACGCTGAGTTGGCGGCCAAACAGCGCCATGATCGCCATTTCTAGGGCGAGCGGCAGAATTTTATTTGCCCGTTCACGACGCGGAGCGTCGTGCCACAATGGGGTGCGACGCTCCGCGTCGCATCGGTTACGGGTAGCAGCTTCCCAACTGCCCGTCGCCTATTGGAGCCTCGGCTTGACAAACTCGAAATATTTGGGCTCCTCGTCTTTGAAGATCTCGGCGCCGGCGCCGATGAACGCGTGCGTCAGCTCCTCTTTGGCGACATCCAGATTGTTCAGCTCGAACTGGCATTGGCCGAGCCGTAGATGCAGGAACGGGTTGCCCAGGCCATTCGGGCAGGTCAACGCCAGCGTCAGGTTGTCGCGCGCCGCCGCGAAGTCGCCGCTGAGGAAGTGGGCGTCGCCGATCGCGCCGAGAATCCACGTCGCAGCTTCCCAATTGGTTGCGGGCGTCGGCAGAATCTCCCACGCGGCCTTGAATTTCTCCAGGGCGGCGGAGTAGTCCTCCTCCTCGGCGAACGCATCTCCCTCCGCGCATAGCTTCTGAATGCGCGCGTAGATTTTGTCGTCGAGCTGTGCCATCGGGTCTCCTCTTGTGAGAATCGTCAGCTCTTCTTGGCCTCGATGTCGCCGGCGGAGAATTCCACGCCGATCACCATCGTTGCCGATACGTCCTTGCCGTCCACCTTGACGAAGCCGCGCCGCACCTGCACGCGCCAGAGATAGGGATCGCTTCCCTTGGTGATCGCCCTGACGTGGGAGTTGCGATAGCGTTCATACGTTGTCAAGGCGATGGTGATGCCCGCTCCCGGTTTGAGCGTGCCGTTGGCGACGCCTTCGTCCTTCGCTTCCGCATCGAGATGATAGCTTGGATCAAGGCCGTAGATGTTCTCGATGGATTTCGGGACCGCTATCGATTCGACGAACGAGTATGGCTTGATGTCCACGTTCTTGAAATCGAGCTGGACGAAGAGCGGATGAATCGGCGCGAAGGTGGCGTCCGGTGATTTGTTCGTCGCATGCAAAACGAGCTGTAGATCGCCGAGCGGCGTGAGGCGGACGCGCTGAGGCGTGATGAGTAGGTCGCCGGCCTTGATCGGACTGCCGAGCGAGGTGTGCAAATGGGCTGCGAGCGGTTGATCGTGCTTGGGTCGCAGCAACTCGCCGCGTTTCGGGCCGCCCTTGCCGGGATTGGCGGCCGGATCACGCAGATACTCCAGCGGATCTGAACGAGCCGGAGCGAAGAAGAGCAGATAGAGAATGAACAGCGTCGTGAAAAATGCATACGGGACGAGGAAGATCAACATGATCAAGGGAATCATGCTCCTGTCGTGGATCACTCGCGGCTTGAACTTGGGCAGGGGCTCGTCCTCGCCTTGCGCCTCCGTCGGCTCCTCCACGCGCGGCGGACCTGGCATCTGCACCTTCGGCATGTCCTCGGCGCCGATGACGGCTTCGGATGCGCCCTGGGCGGAGAACAAACTCTCGGGCCACGTCGGGTCCGGGTTCGGCGCCGGGGCGGCGTCGGTTTTCGCCGGCGCGGGCGTCTGCACGACCGATTTGCAATGCGGACACTCCACCTGTCCGCCGAGATGCTCGACGCCAATGGCCATCAAATTCTTGCAGCTGCCACACTGGAGTTGCACTGTTATCATTTGGGACGGTCCCCTTTTCCAAGCCGCTGGAGGCAGAACGTGCGCGGACGGCCGACGGGCGCTTGGAGAATTTCGTGCGTAACTCAGCGAAAGCCGAATGGGGATAAGGTAACAAATCTCGACGCGAGAGAGAAGTGCTGACGCCCGGGAAGCCATGCCCGAGGCGGGAAAAATCATTGTGCCGGCGCGGCTCATCGGCTACACTAGTGTGGGAAGAGCATCATTCTCTTTTCGCCATTACGGGTGAATTATGAAACGCATCGGTTTAATGCTCGGATTCTTCGCGGTTACGATTTTCGTGCTGCCCACCTGGACCGCGCAAGAGGTCAAGAAGGACGAGAAGAAGGATCTTGAAAAGAAAGACGATGAAAAGAAAATCGACAAGAAGATCGTGCCGGAGAAGCCTGTCTATTCCGTCAAATTCACCACCAAGATCACGGCGATCAGCGCTAATTCGAGCCGGGAATTCACGATTGAGCGTTATGAAAAGGACCAGAAGAAAATCGCGGACGTTCAGACCTGGTACAGCACGCGTCTCGCGCAACTCAACAAGCAGCAATATGACGCATCGATCCAGAAGGATTTCAAGGCCCGCGTCAACGCCTTTGCAACCTATCAGAAGGATCTCTACAACTTCCAGGTCGAGTACGGGAAGAAGTCAACCAACATCTATTCCGCCAAGGCCATGGAAGTGCGCGCGACCGAGGGGGCAAAGGTCCGCGTGATGTTTCCGCCGGTGGAGTTCGACGATCAGGGCTTTCTGAAGAAATGGACCAAAAAAGAAATCGAAGAACGCAAGGACAAGACGGGCCTGCCCGGCTTCGGCGTGGAGTTCGACGCGCTCAAGATCGGACAGACGGTCGAAATCTACATGGCGAAGCCCGCCGCGCCAATGCCGAAGAAGAAGAAAGGCCCGGACGATGATGATCCTGGCGCGGGGAAAGACCGACAGGAATTCGTCCTGATCGTGATCCTTCAGGAAAGCAAATAGCACCTGCCGCTTGTGGCTTAGCGCTCGCGAGGCAGCGCCAATAATCTGGCGCTGCCTCGCGAGCGCTAAACCGCAAGCGACCTATCAGTACTTTGCCATTTCGCCTTTCTTCGGCGCGGTCGGTAGCTTATTCACCTCTTGCGCGGCGCCGTTCAGCATCATTTTTGATTCACTCGTGATCGCGATGAACTGCCAGCCTTCCGCGATGCGCGCATTGGCCTCGTCGGCGCTGCCCGTGTGCAGGCCCGGCGCGACGCCGTACTTCTTGCACGTCTTGAGGATATGATCCATCGCCTCTTTGGTTGCCTGGGCGCTGGGTGGCTTGTTGTCCTTGGAACGCATGCTCTGGGCCAGATCGTTCGGCCCCACGAAGATCGCGTCGATGCCGGGCACGGAGAAGATCGCGTCGGCGTTTTCGACGGCGGTGATGTGTTCGCATTGCAGGACGACGAGCAATTCCTCGTTGGCGTGAGCGTAATAATCGTTGGCGTTGGTGCCGAAGTTGAGGGCGTGCACGCTGCCGCCGACCGAGCGATTGCCGACGGGCGGATAGCGCATGGCGGCGAACATGTGCGTCGCGGTCTCCCAATCGACGTGGCTGTGCTCGATGTCGGTGGTCAGCCAATTGAAGCCGGCACGAGCCATGAAGCGTGCCGCCGTGATGCTCCCCAGGGACAGCCAGGTGCCGACCGACGGCGGCCCGGATTTGAGTGCGTGCTTGACCGCGTTCTGACGCATGCAAAACTCCCTCGTGAATGTGTTTGCAAAGTCGTGCGGTTGCTCCTAACATGGCAACGGGTTTCATTGTACGAGAGCGAAAGGGCCCGCATGTCTGAGCGCATGAAGTTTTCGATCATGATGTTCCTGGAGTTCTTCATCTGGGGCGCCTGGCTGCCGCTGGCGGTCCCGTTCCTCTTGGCCATGGACTTCAAGGAATGGTGGCAGATTGCCCTGTTCATGAACGCCTTCGCCATCGCCTCGATAACGGCGATGTTCTTCAGCAATCAGTTCGCGGATCGTAATTTCGCGGCCGAGAAGTTCCTCGCGGTCAGCCATCTGATCGGCGGCGTCGCGATCTTGGGTATCGGCTTTGTGCACAACTACTGGGGCCATTTCGGAGCGCCGACCCACGAGTTTTGGCCCTTCTTCGCCTTGATGCTGATCCATTCGCTTTTCTATGTTCCGACCATCTCGATCACGAACTCGATTGCGTTCTCGAATCTAAAAGACGCACAAAACGAATTCCCCCTGGTCCGTCTCTGGGGCACGATCGGTTGGATCGCCGCGAGCTTGCCGTTTGTGTTCATCCTGGTCGATTGGTCAAAAATCCCCGCGCTGGGAGGCGACGTCGGCTTCGTGGATTGGCTGGGCGCGACATTTCATCACGAAAACAGCAAAAAAGGTCCGGCGTTCATCGACGGGGTCAGCTACACCTACGTGGCCGCCGGCGTCGCGTCGTTGCTCCTGGCCGCGTTCAGCTTGACACTGCCGCACACGCCGCCGAAGCCGGCGCGCGCCGACGAAAGCCCGTTCGCCTGGCTCGAAGCGATGAAACTGCTCAATCAGCCGTTTATGCTCGTCTTGTTCCTGGCGACGTTCATTGACGCCACGGTCCACATGGGCTATTTCATGCTGACGGGCGATTTCCTTATTCAGAAGGTCGGTATCCCTGCGCAATGGGTCATGCCGGTCATGAGCATCGGCCAGGTCGCGGAAATCGGCACCATGGCACTCCTCGGCTTCGTTCTCAAACGATTCGGCTGGCGCACGACCATGATCCTCGGCATCCTCGGCCACACCGCGCGCTTCGGCGTCTTCGCGTTCTTCCCGGAAATGGCGCCCGCGATCGTCATCAACGTCCTGCACGGCATCTGTTACGCGTTCTTCTTCGCCACCGTGTACATCTTCGTCGATGAATTTTTCCCCAAGGACGCCCGGGCCAGCGCGCAGGGCTTGTTCAACTTCCTGATCATTGGTATCGGTCCGCTCCTTGGCGGTTTCCTCTGGCCGTACTGTCAAGGATTGCTCACCACCGAAACTGACGGGAAGAAGGTGGTCGATTATCAAACGCTGTTCCTGATCCCATCCGGCACGGCGTTGGTGGCCGCGCTGCTGCTTTTGTTGTTCTTCCATCCGCCAGTGTCGGGCGGGAAACTCGATGATGGCTCGATACGGCGCACTGAGGGATGAAACTTATGAAGCCCGACGGCAATCCCAAGAATGAAATACGCCATCAAGCATCGGGAACGGGATTTGTATAAACGGGCTATTGAGAAGGCTCGCGTATGGGCTCGAAAGGCTACGTGCGTTCAACCGACAAAAAATTAAGGAGCATTCTGAAGCGGGATCGTCATCACGAAGAACAACCCAACGCAATCTCTGTGCAGCCCCCCAAATGCCCCCTGAGGGGACTTGGAAAAGAAAAAGGACTCGGGGCTGATCGCCCTAAGTCCTTTGCTTTCAATATGCCGAAGAGAGGACTTGAACCTCCACTCCCTAACGGGAACCAGCTCCTGAAGCTGGCGCGTCTGCCAATTCCGCCACTTCGGCTGCGTGGCGTTATCATATGGCTCCACCAGCGAATGCGTCAAGACAACGATCCGAGCGTTTTGCCCAATTGACTCATTTCCCTATGCGTTCTTGAGGATCGAGCAGTTGAATCGGTCTTATTTGGGATTCGGCGTATCGCCGGTCCCGTTCGGGGTATCGCGCTTGACGCGTTCCTCCATGAGGTAGTTCTGTACGTCCGCGATGCTGAGGGTGGCCTCTTGCATTAGCCTGAACCATGTGGCGGCCTCGTTTGCCAAAGGCAAGGGCGCGATGCGGCGTGGGTCCTTGGGATCAGTCATCTCGAACGCCTTGGCGAAGCAGCGCTGTGTGATTCCTTCCGAGAGGTCGAGGTCACGCGGCAATTTGTCCAGTTCCTTGCCGTATGTGAAGAGCTTGTCCAGCTTGCCGTTTTGAGCGAGGTAATAAACGAACGCCCATGACGTGCACCGAGCCAACTCCCATGCTTCCCGTTCGGCGTTGCGCAGCTCGTTGTTGCGGGGATTTTCGAGGAGGTCGGCAGAGAGCTTGCGCGCGTTCTGGAAATAGCGGTCGGTGACGACATTGTAGAGAACCTCGGCCGGTTCCTTCTTTTGGTTCATGCACATATGCTTGAACGAGATGAAGTGGGTCCAACTCGGTTGGCCGATCGTGGGATACAGGGCCTCGGCGGGGGTTTCGAAGAAGCCGGCGAGGCCTTCGAGCATCCAGTCGGGGACCGGGACGTTGCGCGGGAACGCGCCGGACGCGGTCAGAAGTTGTCGGATGACGGCATTAGTGAGCGTGGCGCGCTCGGCTTGATCTTCGATCGTCTTGCCCAGGAGAACCGCGGTCTGCGCCGCGCCGATGTAGATCGCCACCTGCCCCGCGGCCCTCGGGTCAGTCGCCTTGCCGGAGAGCAGGTCGTCGCGCGTGAAGGGCTTTACGCCATAAGGCTCGAGGTGAGGTCTTAGCCGGGTGTTGGCATCCTCGATTTTCGCCGGGAGGAGCGTTGTATCGAAATCCTGAAATACCGGATCCAAGGCGCGGGCACGCGTTGCCATGACGATGACGTTGTCGCGGCGCGGCGTGAAGGCATCGCCGATCCGGGGAACCATGCCCCACTGTTGATTGCGCGTGTGGAATTCTTCCTTGGTATTGACCATGATTCCCATGAGCCGATAGCGCGGCATGGCCGGCGGCGGCAGCAAAGTCTGGCGGGGTCCGACTTTTTGTAGGGCGAACCAGTAATAAAAGGTCGCCAGGGTATCTTCCATGATCTTCAAACGGCGGTCCAACGCGGCGTCGGCGTACTTGTCGGAGAGGGCGATGTTCGCGTAGACGCCAAAGTGTCTTTGTTCGCTAATGCGCGGCCTATAGCTAAAGTCGGTTCGCAGCTCGCGGATGAGGTCTTGATGCGTGGGATCCTCATCGTCGGGCAATTTTGAGTCTTTCTGGGATTTCTTCGCGAGGTCTTTCGTGACCTTCACGTACATTTTGACGTTGAGATGCCGGGGATCGGCGTTTTCCGCTTCCTTCATGGCAAGGTGCATCCTGTCAAGACGGCCGCGTTCGAGCGCCTTGCGGGCCAGATGGAGGAAGTTCTCGACATTCTTGACTTTTTCCGCCTTCTCCTTCTTGAAGTCCCTATCGAATCCTGTTTGGAAGGACTCGGCCTTGGCATAGCTGTGGACGTAGGGATAGAGGGGCGACAAGGGAATCCAATGCTTTTTGGACCATTTATGCTCCAACTTGGCGATGACGCCCATGTTGTTTGGAATGATGCCGACTTGTTCGGGTCTGTTCTTGATTTCGATCCAGGCGTAAAGCCATTTGGGGGCGGGATCGACAGGCATGCCGGACACACCCGGTTGCGGATTCGGCGGTTCGGGTATTTGGCCCCCCGCGCCGCCGGTGCCGGCAGGTGGTTGGCCCTTAGGGACGCCGCCGAGAACGCCGGCGCCGCCCATGAAACCGAAATTGCCCGCAGCAGCACCAGGTGGGACGTCGCCAAGAAAGCCGGCGCCGCCAATGAAACCGGAATTGCCCGCAGCAGCACCAGGTGGGACGCCGAGCGCACCCGCGCCGCCGCCCATCGGATTTGGCATCGGCGGAGTCCCAACGGCGCCCGCGCCACCCATCTGGCCCATCGGCTGAGCCGAAGGCAACGGCATCGAGGGAGGGAAGAAATTCATCTGATTGACGTTGATCTTGATAAGGACGTAATCCGCGGAGGCAGTGCCGACGGCCAAGATGAAAATAGCGATGAGAAAGAGATAGCGCGTCATGATGGATGCAACCTCTCGAGCAAGGCTCGGACCGTGATCTGATCAATCTATTTTCCAATTCCCTGGCGCTGGCCGCAACCCCAATTTCGGCTTTTCCGTCAAATTTGCGCGACGCTTCCCTTGGCAGCGGCCCATCGGCAGACTATGCTGCCCGTAACGTCGATTCGTCATACCCAGTCTCGGATCGAAATCGTTCTCTCAACTCATCCGTTTCGCGAAAGGTGGTGCGACATGAGCTTCAAATGGGACCGCGTTCACGTCTGGTCGTGCGAGATAACCGATCAGCCCGGCAGCGTGGCCCAAAAACTGGCCTTCCTCGCCGAGGCGGACACTAACCTCGAGTACATCTTCACCAAACGTTTGCCCCACAAGCCGGGCTACGGCATTCTCTACGTCGCGCCGGTGACGGGCCCCGTCCAGGTGCGCGCCGCCAAGGCCGCTGACATGCACGAAGCCGACGCGCCGGTCGTGCGCCGCATCGAAGGGGACAACGAAGCGGGCCTCGCGCATCACGTCACGCAAAAATGGGCGCTCGCTGGCATCAATCTGCAAGGGCTTACCATGGCGGTCATGAACGACCGCTTCATCGGCTACGCGGCGTTCGATACCGTCCATGACGCCAATCGGGCCGCGCAGATTCTCGCCGATCTCGGGCTCGCCGCAGCTGCCGAGGCGAATCAGAACGGCAGATGAACGTGTCTTCCCGTTGAGCGCTTTCGTGATAACGCCGGAATCTCGGCGCTATCACGAAAGCGCCAAATCGAAATTCAGTCGTTCCAATTTTGGCAGATGATATTGCTGAAAATCGCCTCGTCTCCAGAGTGGTTTGTGACCACACAAACGCAAGAACGCACGCTTGCCTGGTCGTCGAATGCTTACCTGTCCTCAGGCGGCGTGAGGTGAACGGCCACAGAAAATGATCGGCTCGCTGCGGCAGACCATGACACGTTGCAAGGCGAGCCGAGATTTCTTGCCAAAATCGTCAATTTAGTGAAAGATTTCCAGTTCTTTCGACATTTCCAAGAGACCAGTTTGGCGGCCGGCATCGGTTGGTCATCCTGCCTCACCCGTTGCTTGCGGCAGGTGGACGCGCAATAGCGTCTCCCAATGCAGGCTATCAGGTGAATTCTTCTTTCGCCGCTCGCCATGGTTTTTCATGTCTTCCTTCATGTCTTTCTTGCACTGAGGAGGTTAGTATGCGCAGTCATCCGTTGGCCCTCGTGTTTTCATTCTTGATTGCTTTCATCTTGGGGCTGAGTTCCCCAGGGACGGCATTGCCGCAACCCAAGCCGAAAGGCCCCGGTCAGCCACCGCCGCCGCCCAGACCGCCGGGCCAGGGCACAGGAGGACCTGGGCCACAAGCGACGCTCGCGCAATTGGGCAAACAGATTTTCTTCGACCGCAGCCTCTCGAATCCAGCCGGGACCGCGTGTGCCAGCTGTCACGCGCCGGCGACGGGGTTCACGTTTCCGAGTTCGAACACCAACGCCCAAATCGGCACGGCTCCAGGCGCGGCGCCGGGGCGGTTCGGTAATCGCAAGCCGTCCACCATCAGCTATGCGTCGTTCAGCCCGAAGGGACCGACGTTCAATCCGGCCTTGAAAGTGTATTTCGGCGGTCAGTTCTGGGACGGGCGTGCGCCGGACCTCGTCGCCCAGGTGCCCGGTCCGTTGTTCAACGTCAATGAGATGAACAACGTCTTGCACAACCTGCCGGCGCCCGAGTTGGTCGTGCAGAACATTGCGAAGGGGGGTTACGCGACACTCTTCAAGCAGGTGTTCGGCGCCAATGTTTTCGCCTTGCCTCCCGCACAAGTCATTCCGCTGGTCGCTCAGGCGGTGGCCACCTGGGAAACCACTGCGGAAGTGTCTTCCTTCAGCTCGAAGTACGACATGGCGAGGAACGGGCAGGCACAGCTCAATGCCTCGGAACTGAACGGGCTGCGGCTGGTCACGGGTTCGACGACCGGCCGTCCCGGCGGACCCCCTTTCAAGAACGCGCAATGCGGGATTTGCCATGGCATTCCCGCCGATCCCAGGACGGGGCCGGACCTGTGGACGTTTTTCGGATTTGCCAACATCGGCGTGCCGCGCAATCCAAGGAACCCGTTCTACATACAAACCAACGCAGCGACCAACCCGCTAGGCTTCAACGCCCAGGGGGCCAATTTCGTCGATTACGGTCTCGGCGGAGTTCTCTATCCGGCACAGAAGCTCCCGGCCGGCAACACCGGCGTGGGGAGCAACGGGCTGGGCGACTTCCTGGCTATCAACGGACTTTTCAAGACGCCGACGCTGCGCAATGTCGACAAGCGGCCCAGCCCTGCCTTCGTCAAGGCGTACTTCCATAACGGCGGCTTCAAATCGTTGGAGCAGGTGGTGCGCTTTTACAACACGCGCAACCTGACGAGCAAGGCCGGCGAAGTGATCGACTTCACGCTGGCGAATCCGTACGCGGGCCTGGTTGGCCAACCGATCTGGCCGCCGCCGGAAGTCCTGCCGGCACTGACGCTGCAAAACCCGACAGGCCAGGCAGGGAAGATCGGCAACCTTGGGCTGACGCTTCAGGAAGAAGCCGACATCGTCGCGTTTCTACGCACCTTGACCGACCAGCGTTAGTGCCATGTCACACCCAAAAATTCGGGCTGTAGGACGGGTCTTTTGTAACCGTTCACCCCTCTCCCCTGTACTCAGGGGAGAGGGGCCGGGGGGTGAGGGGTTGG
>SYHD01000117.1 GCA_005799265.1 Planctomycetia bacterium
CCCGGCCCCTCTCCCCCGGAGTACAGGGGGAGAGGGGAGGGGAACGGTTACAAATCTCGATTGCACGACATCGAGAGTTTCAGACTGTTTTCAAGGTCACCGCATGAACGCCGCGCTGGCTCGTTCCTATCGCTACTGTGAGGATGTTGCACGCCGAGAAGCGGGCAACTTCTATCCGGCGTTTCTGCTTCTACCGCCGCCCAAACGTCGGTCGATGTGCGCGCTCTACACGTTTATGCGCATCGCCGACGATCTCAGCGACGAACCCGCTCCGACGGCGCAAAAGCGTCAGCGGCTCGCCGAATGGCGCGCCAGCTTGCGCGCGGCGTTGGCGGGTCACTGCTCGCACGGCTCGCACTCGGCCTTGCGCGATACGGTCGTACGGTATCAAATTCCACCGCGCTATCTCGAAGCGGTGATCGATGGCGTGGAGATGGATCTCGAACCGGTTGCCTATCGCACCTTCGCCGACCTGCGCAACTATTGCTGGCACGTCGCGTCCGTGGTTGGCCTGGCGTGCATCCACGTCTGGGGCTTTCACGGTACTGACGCGATGCGTTTCGCCGAGAACGCCGGCATCGCCTTTCAACTCACGAACATCCTGCGCGACCTCGGCGAAGACGCCGCGCGCGGCCGTGTCTACCTGCCGCAAGAGGAGCTCGAGCGCTTCGGCTACAACGCGGCCTCACTTAAGCAGGGCGTCTGCGACCCGGCCTTCCGTGCCCTGATGCGTTTCCAGATCGAACGGGCGCGCAGCTACTATCGCAATGGCTGGCGTCTGATACGCCGGCTCAGCGACGCCGGGCAAGGGGTCTTCCTGATGATGGCGCGCACCTATCGCGAGTTGCTGCGCGAAATCGAAATGCGCGACTACGACGTCTTCCACGAGCGCGTCCGCGTGCCGACCTGGAAGAAGCTGCTGTTCGCCATGTCGGCCCTGACCGTGCGCTTTGGATGGATCTAATCGATGCAACCGAGCGTCATCATCATCGGCGGCGGTCTCGCGGGCCTGGCGGCGGCACAAGCGCTGGCGCCGCGCGGATTTCGTGTCACGCTTCTGGAATCACGCAATCGGCTCGGCGGCCGGGCCAGCTCGTTCAACGACTCCGCCACGGGGCAGCTCGTCGACACCTGCCAGCACGTCAGCATGGGCTGCTGCACGAATCTTGCCCACTTCTCCAAAACGATCGGCATTGCTCATCTGATCGAGCCGCAGCCGTGTCTATTCTTCATGACGCCCGATCGCCGCGTGAGCCGATTCCGCGCCGACAACTGGCCGGCGCCGTTGCACCTCTTGCGCAGCTTCGCGTCGGCTCACTACCTCGGCATCGGCGAGAAGATGCGCGCCGCCTGGGGCCTGGTGCAATTGCAGCGGCATACCAGCGACGACGATCCGCCGTTCGCCGATTGGCTCGCGCGCAACCATCAGACGCCGCGCCTGGTCGATCGCTTCTGGGGTCTTGTGCTGGTCAGCGCCCTCAACGAGACGCCTGACCGCATCGGCCTACGTTACGCGCGCAAGGTTTTCGTCGATGGCTTCATGACGCATCCGCGCGGCTTCGAGGTCGAGGTCCCATCCGTCCCGCTCGGCCGACTCTACGGCGACGAGCTGACGGCCTGGCTGGGCACGCATCAGGTCGATCTGCAACTGCAACGCGGCGTCAAAGAACTCCACGTCGAGGCCGAGCGCGTGACGGCATTGGAACTTCGGCAAGGCGAGACGCTCGCGGCTGACTGGTATCTTGCCGCTGCGCCGTTCGATCGGTTGCTCGATCTCTTGCCGGCGGCGGTCATCGATCAACATGCGTGTTTCGGGAACTTGAGGCAACTGGAGACGTCGCCGATAACGAGCGTACACGTCTGGTTCGATCGCAATGCGACCGAGTTGCCGCATATCGTCCTGATCGACGGCGTCGGCCAATGGGTGTTCAACCGCGGTGAGACATCGGCGGGAGAATGGTACCTGCAGGTCGTCGTCAGTGCCGCGCGGCAGTTTCACGGGCTGGGGCATGACGAGGTCGAGCGTCAGGTCATCACGGAGCTGCGCCGGCTCTTTCCACGTTTGCAGGCGGCGCGGCTGTTGCGAGCACGCGTCGTCACGGAACACGCGGCCACGTTCAGCGCGGTGCCGGGCGTGGATCGCTGGCGACCCGCGCAGGCGACACCAATCGCAAACCTCTTTCTGGCGGGCGACTGGACGCGGACCGGCTGGCCCGCGACGATGGAGGGGGCGGTCCGCAGCGGCTACCTCGCGGCGGAGGCTCTGCTGACGCGTGCCGGACGGCCTGAGAAATTGGTGCAGCCCGATCTGTAGTAGATCGTAGACCTCACGTTCCGCGTGAGGTCTACGGTGGGCAAAGTACCTGTTGTCGCTTGCCCAAAATTGTTCACTTATCCAAGCGCAGCGGCACATCGCTCCACGACGCGACGCGCAAGACACCCGCAGGAGCGTCCGCGGCGCCGATCAAAATCGTGTTCACACCCGCTTCTTTCGAGCTTTGCGCCGCAGCGGCACTATTGACCAAGGCCTGAATCGGGCCTTGAAAACGCGTCCTGATCGACTGCAACAATTCGCGCCGCGCCGCCTCCACCGTCTCCGCTGTCGGCGCGTGGAAGCGTCCCAGGATCGGGCCGCGCGGCAACTTGGGCTGTTGCGTCAATCGCTCACGCGCTTTCGAAAACGCGCGCGGTTTCGCGGCGGCCGGCGCGAGATAGACGATCTGCCAGCCGTCCTTGGCCGCCTCGCTCAGCTTCGCCGCCGCCTTTTCGTTTACCACGTCAGCACTCAACAGATCGTCTGTGTCCACGACCAGAATCGGTGTTCGTGCGGGCGTCACGAAGATCCGCGCGTGATCGGTGTGCCGGGCGGGCCTGGCGGTCAGGTCGATGTACGTCGCCTGGAACTCCGCGATTGCTTTCTTCGGGGTCTCCCAGTCGACAAGAGCCTGGCCGCGCTCATCGCTCGAACCGGAGACTTCGCGCGGCTTGTCGGCGCCCTGAAATATCGCGGGGGGCTCATGAAAGACGATCTTGTGCTTGTGCAAAGATCGCGGCGACGTATCGTTCGCCGGCGCCATCAGCCGTGCCGAGATGTGCAGAACCTCATCGGGAGTGGCCAGCGCATCGAGCGCGAGAACCTGCAACGGCTCCGGCGGGCGGCGCGGATACAGCACCACCGCGAACAAGATCAAAGCAAACGTGCTCAACGCCAGGGCGGCCAGGATCGCCTTCCATGGCCGCGGGCGGCGCTGGGCGAGGGCGGCCTTGAGGTTCTTGGCCAGTTCGTCCGCGTTCGGGCCTGTAGGTTTTTTTTCGGGCATTGGAATATTCCGCAATTGCAATCAGATAGGCGCAATGTAGCACGGCGCTCCGCGTCGTGATGTTGCGACGCGGAGCGTCGCGCCGCATTGCGATTCAACCTCGCGCACGCAACTCGGTCGAGGAAACATCACAGCGAAAACACTCGGGCGGAATCTCCTCGAACAACCCTCGAGCGCTTGGCGGAATCGGCAAGTCCGTCAGACGCAGCCATTGTCCTCTGATATCGACCCGGCATGCAACCAAAAAACGGCAGCCGCGCTCGGCAATCGAATGCAAGGCCGCGAGCATTCGCGTTTCGTCCGCCTCGTAATAGCACGGCATGACGATGCGCAACGCCGTGTCCGCGCCGACCAAGAATGTGACGCCGGGAAAACATGCAGCCTTGTCAACGAAGCGCGGCGCGTGTGTCAACCAGATCGAGCCGCGCTCCTGGAACTGGGCCACGCGCCGGCGAATCTCGTTGATCGTCAAGCTCGGCTTGTCCACGTTGGCGACGCTCAGCTCGAACGCGGCCGGTTCGCCACACAAATCCGCTGCGCGTTCAGCGAGACCCCAGTGGCCATGATGAATCGGATTGAAGGAGCCAGGCAACAGCACGCGCGGCGGCGGACAGCGATCGCCAGGCGCCATCTGCCCGTCGGGCGCGACATGCAGCACCCCGGCGGTCTCGAGGAATTGGTCAAGCGGAGAGATCATGATCGGTGGTCACGATTCAAGCAGTTCGCGTTCGGCACGGTCGATGATTTGCAGGGTCTCGGCGGCGGTCTCGGTCGAGCGCAGGTCGTCGAGGAACCCCGGCCGGAGCATCATGCGCGACAGGCGTGCCAACACGCGCAGGTGCATGTCGGCGCCGCGACAACTCACGAGAAAAAAGACATCGGTCAACCCGCCGTCGGGAGCGCCAAAGGGGATGCCGCTGCCGGTGCGCGCATAGGCGACGATCGCGTCGCCTTGGGCCTTGGGCGAGAGCGGCCGATGCGGGTGCGGGATGGCGACGCCCCCCGCCAATGCCGTGCTCAGCAGCTCTTCACGCTTTACGATCGCGTCAAGAAGCGCGTCGGAATCATAAACCTGCCAGGAACCTTCCGCCAGGCTGACCAGCTCCCGCAGCACCGACGCCTTGGTCGACGCCCGCAATGGCACGGCGACCGTCCGCTCCGACATCAAAGAATAGACGAGCGGCTCGACGTCTGGTGTCAAATAGTTGCCGCGTTGCTCGATGGCCGCGAGTTCGGATTCAGTCAGTTCGGGCAATTGCGTCTCGATCCAGTAATTGACTTCGGAGGCCGAGAAGCGCCATTCGCCGCCAACTTTCTTGCCCGGCAACCGGCCGCGATCGGCAAGTTTGCCCACCTCGCGGACATCCCGTTCGAGATAGGCCGCGAGCTGCCGCAGGTCCATGACTTCGTTTTCCATGACGCGCCTCCCCCCGTTTGCGGACTATCATTCGTCGCGCCAACCGCTACAATCGTAATCTTAGGGAAGGTTGGGGAATGAGTCACTTGGGTCTCTCCCCATTCTCGTTCGGAGAGCGCACCGTTGTCAAGATCAGAGCAGATTCTCCTGCCCGCCCCATTTGCCAGTGCGATGGTGCAGCACGCGCAGTCGGAATTGCCGAACGAGTGTTGCGGTGTCATGACCGGCGTGCGCGAAGGCGACGTTTTTCGCATCCTGAAGGTGCACCCTCTCGAAAACGAGGCCGCCAGTCCCATCGAATATCGCTCGGAGTACGGCATGTTTTTGGTCGAGAAAGACCTGCGCCGGCTCGGACACGACATCCTGGCCATCTATCATTCCCATCCGACGAGCGCGCCGATACCGAGCCGAACCGATCTGGAGCGCGCGTATAGTCCCGATGTCGTTCATTTCATCATCGGCCTCAACGGGCCCGAGCCGATCCTGCGCGGCTGGTGGCTGACCGAGACGGCGTTCGAGGAAGCGGCGTGGCGGATCGTGGATGCCTAACTTCCCATTGCTCCGAAATCGCCGCGTGTGATACGATTTGCGGCGTAATTGTCTTACAAGCTGGACGACAAGTTCACGGAGGAAGTTCATGCGCGTCGCATTCCTGTCGCACAACGCGCGGCGGCATGACGCCATCGGCAATCAGATCGCCGAGAAGGTACGTTTCTTTCAGGAACGCGGCGCCGAAGTGCGCGTGTTCTTGGAGGACGCGCGCCATCTTCATACTGATCTCCGTACCGTCTGCATCGAGACGACGGTAAACGAAGACTACCTGTATCAGGCCGATCTCGTCTTCGCCGTATATTCGCAATACCACGAACTCTTACAATGGGCGCCGCGGCTCGTCGGCGCAGGGCCGCGCGTCATCTTCGATTACTATGGCGTGACGCCGCCCGCCCTCGCACTTGCCCAACAGCGAGAATCTCTCGAGCGCAGCGTGCGTCACCTCGGCCTCGCGTGGTGCGCCGATCACGTCTTGACGACGAGTCGAATGGCGGCTGCCGAGCTATCTGCACCGACGGGATTCCCACGCGAACACACCACCGTGCTGCCGCTGCCCGTGGACATTGAGCGTTTTCACGCCGGGTCGCGTGAACGCTGGCTGCACGAGCGTCTAGGTATCGATGGGCGGATTCTGTTGTACGTCGGCCGGCTCGCGAAGAATAAACGCGTGCCCACGTTGATTGAAGTCTTGGCGCGATTGCCGGCCGCGCATGCGGTGATCGTCGGCGATATCGGTGATATCTACGCCGATGAGGCCGAGCGCTGCTGTGAGTTGGCGCGCGAGCTTGGTGTGGCTGAGCGTGTGCATTGGCTGGGACAACTCGACGATGACGACTTGGCGCACGCCTATCGCAGCGCCGACGTCTTCGTGATGCCTTCGTTGCACGAGGGTTTCTGCGTGCCGATCGTCGAGGCGATGGCGAGCGGCGTGCCCGTAGTGGCGTCGCGCAGTGCCGCGCTGCCGGAGACGCTCGGCGATGCGGGGTTGAGCTTTGTGCCTGACGATGTCGCGGACCTGGAGCACGTGTTGCGGCGGGTCACGGGAGTGACAGCGCCCGCGCCAACCGTGGCGCAGCCGCGCCGCGTCGCCGTCGTCAGCTTTCGCTTCGGGCCTGAAATCGTCGGCGGCGCCGAGACCTCGCTGCGAACCATGGCGACCGCGCTTCACGCCGCCGGGCATCACGTCGAAGTCTTCACCACGTGCACGACATCCGAAAGCCACTGGCGCAACGACCTGTCCGCCGGGACCGTAACGCTCGACGGCGTGGCGGTGCATCGCTTTCCCATCGACGCCCACGATGCCAACACGCACGGTGAAGCGTTCCGCGCGATTCTTGACGGAGACGGCGCCGTTTCGGCCGAAATCGAACGCCGGTATCTGGCGCACAGCATCCACTCTCGCGCGCTCATCAAGGAGCTGCGCCGCCGGCAGGGCGCGTTCGACGCGATCATCGTCGGCCCTTACTTGTTTGGCCTTACCGTGGATATTCTTGCCGAATTTCCTCGTATGACTCTACTCGCGCCTTGCTTTCACGACGAACCGTTGGCGCGCCTGTCGCTCTGGCCGAATCTTTGTCGCGAGGCGGGCGGCATTTTGTATCACAGCGTCGAGGAGCGTGATTTCGCCCGCGCCCAACTCGGCGTCAACCATCCCAACGCACATGCGCTTGGCGCTGTCGTGACGCTTGGGTCCTTGGTGCGCGGCGACTCTGCTAATCCAGATTCCGAGACGCCGTATGTCGTCTACTGTGGCCGCTATTCGGAACAGAAGAATGTGCCTGTTCTCCTGGATTGGGCGCGGCGTTATCACGCGCATCGGCCAGGGCTTGAGTTCGTATTCATGGGACAAGGCCATGTGAAGCTGCCGCGCGAGCCGTGGCTGCGCGATCTGGGGCGGGTTGACGAGGCGACGAAGCGCGCGGTGATGGGAAACGCCGGCGCGCTCGTGCAGCTTTCGACGCACGAATCGCTGTCGCTTGTTGTGCTCGAGGCATGGGCCGAAGCGACTCCCGCGATCGTGCATGAGGATTGCGCGGTCTTGAACGGACAGATCGCGCGTTCTGGCGGCGGCGTTGCCGTCGTCGATTACGAGACGTTTGCCGCTGCGCTGGACGATCTTCGCGCGAACGGCGTCGCCTGGCGCGAGCGCGGCGAGCTGGGCCAAACCTACGTTGCAAATCGTTACGCCTCCGGGGCGGAATACGCGGGCACGATCGTCCAGGCGATCGATCGCATGCGCACGCCGATCGCGACGCAGATGCGCGAGCGCGGCCTCGAACGCGCTGCGGGCTTCGGGCGGGCACGCTGGCAGCAAGGCTTTGCGGAGTTTGTTGATCGCGTGTTGACGCAACCGCAACGCCTGCTCCGTGAGCATGTTGCCATTGAGCCGCTGCACGAGACATATGGCGCTGCCGTTGGCACGCGCACGCTGCTGGCGACGGTGCGGCTACACAATCTCGGCACCCACGCGGCCGTGCCGGACGGTCCCGGGCGCACGGTTATTCGTTGGGCCATCGCCGAGGACGAACCGCAGGAGATCCGCCTTCCTGCATTGCTGATGCCGGGGCATACTCATGTCGCCGCGCTGCCGATCACCATGCCCGACTGCGCCGGCACGCATCGGTTGCGGCTGTGGACGGAACGCAATGGCGCGGTACGATCCGAGGTCGTCGAGATCGATCTGGTCGTGGGTGGCTCCAACACGGTTCGATCTTCGTCGTGCGCGTCCACGTTCCTCGACACCGTCGCGCAGACGTTGCCAAAGACGCATCACTTGCAGCAATTGCCCACCGGCTACGTGGATGTCACCGAAGGCCGACTCGCGCCGATCAAACGGCTAGTCAAGGAAAAGTTGCTGCACAATTTCAAGCACGCCTACGTGGATGTCCTGGCGCGCCAACAGTCCGAGGTCAACGGGCAGGTCGTCCTCATGATTCAGCAATTGGCCGATTGCTGCGCGACGCTCGATCACGCAGTGCGCGGCATTCATGAACGACTCGACGGATTGGAATCGAAAGTCGAGCAATTGCTGGCGGCGGAGAATGACGCTCACCGTAGTCCTCACGCTCCGCGTGAGGAGTCTTCGTCACGCGGAGCGTGACGACGACGGTGGACTAAGGTTCCTTGCGGAGGTCTCAAGGATGAAATGCCTCGTAACCGGATCGGCCGGCTTCATCGGCTCGCATTTGTGCGAACGCCTCGTTTACGCCGGGCACACGGTCGTCGGCATCGACGCCTTCATACCCTACTATCCGCGTGCGCTCAAGGAAGCCAATCTGACGACACTACGCGGGCAGTCGGCGTACACACATCACGAGCTCGACCTGCGCTGCGACCCACTCGATGACGTGCTCGAGGGCGTCGGCGCCGTCTTTCACCTAGCGGCGATGCCAGGGCTTGCGAAAAGCTGGACCGATTACGATCTCTACGAAAGCTGCAATCTCAGGGCCACGCAACGGCTGCTCGAAGCGGCGCGACAGGTCAAGTCGATCCGCCGTTTCATCTGCGCGTCTACGTCCTCCGTCTATGGTCGCTATTCGACGGGGGATGAGATGATGCCGACGCGGCCGATCTCGCCCTATGGATTGACGAAGCTCGCGGCGGAGAATTTGTGTCGCGTTTATGAGGAGTTCGATTTGCCCGTGGTCGTGCTGCGTTATTTCTCGGTCTACGGCCCCAGGCAACGGCCCGACATGGGCTACCATCGCTTCATCGCGGCCCTTTTGGCGAACGAGCCGATCACCGTTTTCGGCGACGGCCAGCAGGTGCGAGGAAATACCTATATCGACGATTGCGTGGCGGCGACAATCGCGGCGCTGGATGCGCCCGTGGGGGAGACTTACAACGTGGGGGGCGGCGAGACGGCGTCGGTGTGGGACGTGCTGGCCATGCTTGAAAAGATCGTCAACCGCCGCGCCGAGATTCACCGCGCCGCGGCCCGGCCAGGCGATCAACGCTCCACGTGCGCCGACACGTCGAAGCTGCGCCGGCACCTCGGCTGGGAAGCCAAGACCTCCCTCAATGTGGGACTGGCCCGCCAGGTGAACTGGCAGCGCTATGTCGCCTGGGAGCTCGGCGCCGGTCGGCTTCAGGCCGCGTGAGCACTGCTTATTGATGCATGATTAGCGAACGCCAGTGTTTCGGCTCGCAGGTGAGATGTTTCTTGTCTGCCGTGGAAGGACGGGGTTGCTCGGAGGAATGGGTGACCCGCGTCTGGGCGCTGGCCTGGCGCGTCCACCAGCCAAGCGTCTGGATGCTGCCGATCGTCAGACCGAAAACCAAGAGAAACCCACACCACATCGATTGCTTTTGCATTTGGGACGTCCTTGTCCTTGCGTGCACGGATTGAATTGGTTTCTGTCTTCGCAAATCACGCGCCAATGTTCATTTTTCAGGCCGATTTCGCTGCCGTTCACGTTAACACTTGCGGAGCCACTCACTTGCATCGCGTCGATTTGCACGAAGTCGGTTCTTGATCCACGGGAAGCGCGCTGCGTTTGTAAGTTTGTCGGCACTGCGAAGTAGCTTTTACAGGACCGTCAAGGGATCGCGCTCGCATCGGCTCGGCCAAACGGCGAGGCTGGGAAACTGCGTGGCGAGCATGTTCGCCAGGGCTTCGATCCCCGGTCGTTCACTGGCGTAGTGTCCGGGCAGCACCAGCGCGATACGGTCCGCCTCGGCCGCGAGACAGTCGTGGAAGCGCGTTTCACCCGTCACGAAAGCATCCGCCTTTTGAGCGTGGGCATCGGCGCGGAACTCTCCCGCAGCGCCACACGCGATGGCGATGCGCTGCACCGCGGCTTGATGCGCGCCGACGATTTGCACACTCGACGCCGCGAGCGCGGTCTTGACGAGTCGGGCGAAATCCGCGAGGGGCAATGGCGCGGGCAAGGAACCGATTCGGCCTTCGCCGAGTGGCGCGCGCTGGCGGCGCAACGGGTAAACGTCGTAGGCCGGTTCCTCGTAGGAATGGGCGGCACGCATCGCCGCGACCACGGGTTCGGCCAGAGTGTCAGGGCAGAGGACCTCCAGCCGCCACTCGGCGACTTCCTCGCGCTGGCCGCGCGCGCCAATCGTCGGATTGGTTTCCTCCGAGCCGAAGAACGTCCCCGTTCCCGCCAGGCGAAAGCTGCACTCGCGATACTGCCCGATGCGTCCGGCGCCAGCGGCGAACATCGCATCGCTGACCTTGCCGAGGTCCTTGTCCGGCACGAAGACGATGATCTTGCATTGCCCGGCCGCGTCGCCCAAACGCAAGGGCGCGACGCCTATCAAGCCGAGTCGCTTGGCGATTTGCTCGTTGATGCCGCCGCTGCAATTGTCGAAAGCCGTGTGCGCGCTGTAGACGGCGACGCCCGCCTGCACAAGATCGAGCAGCATGCGTCCTTCGGGAGTGCGCGTCGTCAGCTTTTTCGTCGGGCGAAAGAGAATCGGATGGTGGCTGACGATCAACTGCACGCGTTCCTGGATCGCCTCGGCAACGACGTCGGGCGTCACGCTCAGGCATGTCATCACGTGCTCGATCGGTGCCGCGCTATCGCCCAGCAGCAGGCCGACGTTGTCCCAATCGGCCGCCAGCGACAGGGGTGCGATCGATTCGAGGGCGGCGCTCAGGTTTGCGACCGTCAACATGGAAGTCTCGAGGGGAGGAGCGTCATTCGCGCCGCACCGGCAGGCACACGAGCAGCATCACGACAAGCGCGCCTATCCCCGCCACGGTGTAGGGAACGATCACCGCCGGCGGCTCGCGCTCGGCCTTCTCCGCCGGCGGCGGTTGACCAAACAGAGGCGCGCCCGTTCCCAACCAAAGGCAAACGCCAATCAGCAGGCCGCGCAGCAGTTTTGGCATGGAGTTATGTCGTCGGGTTGGAGGGTATGTGCGATGGTGGTCCGGTCACGGAGTGACCCACATGGCCCTTCCCCGCGCCGTGCAGCATCGAGTGTACCCCGGCGACACGACGTTGGCAATGGCCGGCGGCGTGGAACTTTACGCGGCATGGCGATGCGACTTGCCGCCGACGCCGATGCGTCCCAGCACGGCGCCGACCAGATCGCCGCCGTCTTCGTCCCTGTCGCGCCGATTCTTCTTCATACGCCAGCGCTCGAACAGAAGCTGAAAGCCGAAGCCGAGCAACGTCCCGCCGCCGCACAGGGCGTTGAGCAGCAGTGTGTTCGCGTCGCTCCACTCGATCGCGTCCAGCCTCTCGTGATAGTGCAGAAGAGCCAGCGTGCCATGCGCCAAAATCACACTGCCGGCAAAGCTCGTCAAGGCCATGAAATACCAGCGAAACACGAGCAGGCAGACGAGCCCACCGACGAGAAAGCAGATGACGGGCTGATTAAGCAACGGGAACGCAAGGTGCATGAGACACACGCTCGCTACTCCGCCGGCCGCGAAGGTGATGACGCGCACCAGGGCCAGCGCCAGAACACCCGCCGCGATCGCCAGAAGGACGCCGACGACGAGCGGCTGCGCCTGCCAGGTGGACGCTTCGAGCAGGCCGATCATGCCGGCCGCGACGGTAGTCGTAAGGACGATCCAGAAACGATGGCTCCACCAACCCAGCAGCGCCAAAACCAAGCCGATGGGAATGATCGCGATGATTAGCCCGAGCGACAGGCCGCACAATTCCGTCAAGATATCGGTCGCGACGAGATTCATGGGACCGCTCCTCGTGTGGTCCGGTCACTCCGTGACCGGATGTCCGGTCACCTCGTGGCCGGACTTTTCCCATTCACACGAGCGGCATAGAGCTTTGGCGCGGGCGTGTCAAGGCGGACATGGCGCCCCCCATTTGTCGCAGGTAGTATGGGTGACTGCCGTAAACGGCGCGTTATGAGCGGGATGGCTGCGTCTCCTTGCCCTGTCGATGCACAGCGAGCACGCATCGCAAGCAAGTGCTGCACTTGCATGCGTCGCGTGCTCGGACGAGTTGCGCCGTTGGCACTGTGCACGGTGAGTTCGCTTTCGCAAGCCGCGTGCGACCGCTATCATGTTACTGGGAATGACGCGTTCTTGCTTTTCTGTCTGGCCCTGCGGCAATGGCCGAACCTCTGCCATTCGCCGCGTTCATGGCGAGGCTTGAAGGAGGGATTCATGGTTCTGCCGCTTTACGATGACAATTCCGATCGCACGACGACTCCCTACGTCACCTACGCGCTGCTGGCAATCAACGTCCTCGTCTTCGTCGGTCCGCAAGGCTTCGGCACCGATGACAAATTCACCATGACCTGGTCCACCGTCCCCTACGAGATAGTGACGGGCGAGGATCGATCCACGCCGCCACGCCGAGTGACACAGCCGCTAACCGGCGAGATCGTCACCGTCCCCGGCCTGCTACCAACGCCGATCTCCGTGTACCTCACGCTCATCATGTCGATGTTCATGCACGGCGGCATCGCACATCTGGCGGGCAACATGCTCTTCCTGTGGATCTTCGGCGACAACATCGAGGACATTCTCGGCCACGCGCGCTTCATCGCGTTCTACTTCATCTGCGGCGTGCTGGCGTCGTTAGCCCACGTCTTTTCAGTTGTGCTCCTCGCGGGGCTCGACAGCGAGGAGGCATTGATCCCGTCACTGGGCGCTTCCGGCGCCATCTCGGGAGTGCTCGGCGGATATCTTCTTCTTTTTCCGACGCGCCAGGTGCTCGTCTTGCTCTTCCGCTTTCTGACCTGGGTTCCCGCCTATGTCGCGATCGGCATCTGGTTCGCCTTCCAGCTCATCGAAGGGTTCGGCTTGCTCGGCGGTTCGCATGAAAGTGTGGCGTATGCGGCTCACATCGGCGGCTTCCTCGCTGGGGTGGCGCTTGTTATACCGTTCACCTTCCGGTTATTGACACGTCCGAGCCTGAGCGCCGGCGAAGGCTTGGTGTCGCCCCTTCAGACTTGGATTTTTGACCTCGACACCCTTTCGAGCTTACCTCGGCGTTGCCGAGCTGGATGTGTATTGGACACGGAAGGTCCAACTCGTGCGTTCATTGCGCGTCATCGCTAACGCTTTCGGCTCGTCAATATTTGCAGAATTGCAGGCATTCTCGATGTGTCTTCATGGGATCCGAACGGTCAGCGTCGTCCAGAACGATTCCCATTCGAAGTCGGGCGTCTTGGGCCGAGTCATGTGAGTCAGGCGAATCGTCAGCAATCCGGTCTGGGCGATCGGGATGAGCGCTTCCCCCTTGACGTCGCTGCGCACGTAGCCGACGGGCGTATTACCGTCGCCGGGGCGCTGCCAGCCGAGGTTCGCATCCCTGAGCGGCTTGCCGTGGAAGAGCACGCGGACACGCAGCGTGTCGTCCACTTTGCGCGTGAACGGATTTTGCTGCGGCACAATTTGCAGTGGCAGATCGAGTGGCTTCTGCCACTCGCCCGCCTTTCCGTCGCCAACTCGGACGAGTGCCGTCGGCGATTTGCGATAGCGCTCTTTCGCCGGCTGGTTTAGCGTTTTTCCTTGGCCCGTAGCCGAAAGATGTGCGGCAAACCATCGGTGACCAGATACTCGTTGAAGCGCTCGGCGTCAAGCTCGAGGATTTTCGGCGTCGTCGCCACGGCGATCACGTGCAGGCCCGGCGTCGTCGGTTCGAATTCGAGAAACGAGAGGAGGTCCTTCTTGCCTCCTCTTGGGCGCTGGGCCGACCTGCCTTGTCATCGAACACCTGCTTCGCCGAGCCGAGCAGATTCTTCTTCCAGTAGTAGAACATCGTCGGATTGATCCCTTCCTGTCGGCACAGGTCGGAGACTTCCACGCCCGACTGCATGCCCGCCAGCACGATCCGCAGCTTCCCTTTTGCCGACCACTTGCGTCGCTTGCTCATGTTTTTTCCTCCAGGAGTTCTTGATTTCATTACACCCAGAGGAGAAAGTCGGCTACTTTAGGCTGTGTGCCATCTCGCGTGAAACACTACAGGTTCAGTTGGCTTATGCCATCGGGATCGTGGATCCCTTGTCGGCGAGGGTGGACACCTTTGGAACAAGTCGTGTTCCAGACGAAAAAATCACCAAGGCGGTACGGAGCTCGATGTCGTTGTCCCCGAAGGGCATCATTGAATGGTTCGGCTTGCGGTGACCGATTTATGCCGTGACAGCCAGTGGCGGGCATTTTGGTCGGTCTGTCTTCCCCTGGGAGGGACTGTCACTGGTGACAGAATTGAAGAAGCGGCTGAAAGGAGAAAACACTTCAACGACGGAAGGAAGGAAAAAAACTAAAACCGGCGGTAAGGCTTGACTCCTGCAAGGGGTCAGGCGAATAATTCCTATGACTCTTGCTTCATCCAGATCGGCTGAGGGGTAGCTTTCCCCGCTGACGCCGGCCAACCGACTGCACCAGGGCAGAACGGTGGTACAAGAAGCGGCAACACACGTTGCGACGATGAAGGCGGGCAGGTGCCCCCTTCAAATCAGGCACATGACCGCGAAGGAGTTGTCCATGTCGCCAGGCCAGCTACCCCTTGAAGCCGACTGGGTCGAGCGTCCCCTTACCATCACGTTTGAAGGGCAAACGGTGACAGAGATGGCGCGCGCCTACTGGGGAGCCATCGAGGTAAGCATCACGACCCCCATGGCGCAATTGACGCGGACCGACCATCACCAAGGCTGGGCCTTCGCCATGAAAGCCCACCATTGTCCAGAGGCGCGTTTCGCCTTCTGCGGGAAGCTCACTGCCACAGGACTCAAGACAGCAGAAAGTTTCCTGGCTGACATGTACCTCGACTGGCGCGCGGTTGCACTTCGCCTGTCAGCAGTCGACGCGGAATGTCAGCGCACCCAACAAAAGTTGAACGACCTGGAGGGGAAATTCACGGCCCATCGACGGCCCGTGTTACAAAAACGGCTAGCTCTCCAGGGAACACCTAGAGCAGGTGAAATCTCGCAGCGGGATGACGGCTTGGCGGACTTGTTTGATAAGCTTGACGAAATGCAATAGCAAAAAACAACAGAAGACCAAAACCTTGGAAAGGATCATCATGAGCAATAATCAGGAACCTCGAAGACCCACCACCGATGCGGACATGACTTTTGTCCGCAGCCAATTGGATCGTTATCGAGAAAAACTCAAAAAGCTCGGCCCGAAGGTGGTTTCAAGGATCTCCCAGGCTTTCCTTTCGGCTATTGAAGAGCCGAACGAGTTGCGCGAGTGGGAACGGGAGAAACTCGGCTTCATCGCAATGTTGGCCGCGTGTCAGTTGCAGCAACTAATCTTTGAGTTGAACCTTGCCCACAACCCAAACTCACTGGAAAGAACCGAGGCCAACTGACTAATTGCCCGACTCATCCAGAGTCGGGCTGATTAGAGTGTTTGGCCGAGGGCGTATGACTAAGGCGACGGGCAATTGGAAAGACTACCCGTAGCCGATGCGATGCGGATCGTCGCGCCACATAGTGGCACGACGCTCCGCGTCGTGAACGGGTACATTTAATTCTGCCGCTCGCTTAAGTAAGACGCACAGGATTCGATTACTGACGTTCCGAGGTCGTCATTGAGTCTCGATACTGCGATGCAGCCTTCGCCCAGACGCCGCACCGAAGCGGCATGTTGATCGCGATGGCCGATGGCAGTGTCCGAACCTTGTCGCCGAGCGTGTCGCCGGCAACCTATTGGGCCTTGATCACTCCGGCGGGCGGCGAAGAAGCTAGTGGCGACTGGTAGCAGCGAAAGGACACTTGGGCGCGCCAGCAAGAAAACGGCCAGGCGACACCGCTCGCGCGGTCGCCTGGCCGAAGCGCAGGTTGGATGATGCTTACCCGTCTTTACATGTTCGCCCGTTTTTCTTCGACGAGTGTCTGAATGCGTTCGCTCAGGAGGGCGGCGTCGAACGGCTTCTTGAACGCTTCGTTGAAGCCGAAGTTCGCCAGCGCTTCCGGCGCCGCTTCATCCTCGCTCGCCAGGGCGACGATCAGCGTTTGCTCGTAATCGGGCTTCTTGCGAAGGTTGCCGGCAATTTGCAACGCGTCGGAGCGCCCCATCGCCATGTCGATGATGATGGTGTCGGGATGGAAGCTCTCGGCTTGAATCCCGGCCTCGAACCCGCTGTTGGCGAGTTCATATTTGAAATCTTCGCTCTCAGGGAGGAGCTCCTTGATGCGATCGATGAAGAGCTTATCCGCGCCGATGACGAGGATTTTGTGCAGCCCTTCTTCTTCCAGTTCGCCGAGCGGCATCCCATGTTCTTTGAGGAACTTGATGAGATGTTCGCGCGGGATGCGGCGATCTTGGCTGCCGGGGATGCGGTAGCCGCGCAATCGCCCCGAGTCGAACCATTTACTCACTGTCCGCGGTGCGACTTTACAAATCTTCGCAACTTGGCCAGTGGTAAAAACTTTTTTCATGGCAGGCACTCCAAAAACGTGTTTGGTGCATCATCCCCTGCTAAGGAGGGGGACAACGGGGGGAACCTCGCCCACCGCGAAAAACGCACGCGCTCGGCACAGTCCGGGATTACCGTGCCGCGGCATCCTGTCGGGGGACAGGGGCCGGGTCGTCGTTTCCGGGGGGACCAACCTGGGACAAACTTTTCCACGCCAGCCCGCGTGGTTTCCTTTCCGCGTGGCTGACGCATTTCCTATACCTCGGTTGCTGGTTATATCGGCACGAGTTGCCTCCGAGATGAGAAAAAGCCCACAATCTAAGAAACCTCTACACTTCGTCCTTTCCGCGCCGCCCGTTTGTCTTGCCGAAAGGGACGAAAACGCAGGATTCAGGTTCAATTTGACAGTATTGCGTGTTGTTCACACAGCGCCAGGCGCCGGCAGGATGGTACCACGTGGTCAGGGCACAAAGTGACCGGACCACATGAGAGGATGTGCGCATGACGCCGCTCTTCTTGTTCGTGCGAATTGTAGGGGTGGCGACAACTGAATTGGCGATATGATTCGGAGTTGATGAGTTCTGCCGTATGAGGCCTGGCGCCTAGCAAGCACGCGAGCGCTAAACCGCAAGCGGCGCTATGGCCGCCCGCGTTGAGAAACGAGCGTTGCTTGCGAAAAGGTGAGGCTGACGAGGTTCCACTCGATCGCCGGAGACGATTCTCGGAAAGTCGCAAGATCGAGTTCGCGGCGAGTTTCCAGCGCGGCCAGAGCGTCAACCTTGACCATCGGCGGCCCGAAGCGTTCGATCGGGATCGAGAATTGGAATTGGTAGAAGACGCGAACTTTACCCTGGTTCCATTCCCATTTGCCGACATCCAAATCAGGGCGTTCGGCGCGATGGAATATTTGCAAGAAAAAGATTCTGCCCTTGTCATGGCGAGCAAAGGTGTCATACAAGAGTTCGCGGAAGTTGGCGCGGTCCATCCCTTGAGCCGGGAACCGCGGCCACGCGGTCTTATCGATCTCCTTGAGCTCTTTCTTTTCGATATCGAGGAATGACGCTCCCTTGTCGAATTTCGACATCCATTCCGGTAGCCAGATGCGGGCCCGCGCGCGCGCTTCGAACACACCTTCGCCGACCGGGGTCAACTTCAGCGTATTGGGAACCAAGTAAGTTTTGTTCATGTTGACGTACCATTTACGCCCTTGCCCTGCGGCGTCTCCTTCCGAACTGTGAACCGCCACATGGACCTCGGCCGTCAACTCCTTCGTCTTGATTTCGTAGTTGCGCAGAACCACGTAGCTGCGCCGATCGTAATGCCATTCCAGCAGGGTTTTCGGGGTGATCTCGGTTTCCGGGCCGCCGAGGTGCTGATGGAAAAGCCGCGTGAGTTGGCCATTCTTGAACTGGGAGAGCTTTCCTGGCGCGCCGTCCTTGGCGTCCGGCACGTCATAAAGTTCGCCCAGCTTCGCATCGTCATCCGGCCGAGCTTGCGCGGGCAGGGTCAAACGGAAGGCGGCATCGAGCTGGCCTTTCCGAATACGCGGAAAGAAACCGGAGTCCTCTGCCTCATCCATCACGAAGCTGTTGGCCTGCGTTTCGAGGGCCCAACCGGTGACGTAGAAAAACGAGAAGTAACCGAACCCGCTGACGATGCCGAGCCAAAGCCCTGCACGCGCCAGCTTGATGCCGGTGCGTGTGTTCTCGGATTTCTCGATTTGTCGTTGTCCGACGTAAGACAGGAGGGTTCCCGCGACGGCGAAGCCGAGGGTCCAGATAGGAAAGAACACCGGCATGCCCTGGTACCAACCGACGATCGCGATGGTCACGACCATCAGCGTGAACAGACCGCTGACGCTCAGTCCCACGATGGCCCAGCCGGAGATCGGTTGATAGGCAATCGATTCGCCGGTGCTCGATGTCGTTGGCAGTGGCTCACTCATGGCAATCGTCCGTGGTCAGTGGCATGAAGCTCCGCCGTCTGCTGGATGGACCACTGACTACCGGCGCCTCCTAATCGTCTCCGCCGCCCACGTCGGAGATGTCGGTCAACATGGCACGGCGAACCGCGTCGCCGGCGCTGGAGCCGCGCATGACGAGGTTGCCCGATTGGTCCAGGAAGATCTTGTCTTGCAGGATCTCTTGAATGACGATCGCCATCTTATCGCTGGTTTTCAGATCGACGAGCGCCCTTGCTCCGGTGTTGAGCGCGACCATGCGCTTCTGGATGAGGGTGGACAGCTTGAAGCGTCCGCCCACTTTGTTGACGATGGCTTCTTCTTTCAGATCGTCCAGCATGCGTACTCCTTGGTTTTCGTCCAGCGATCGCGAGGGGCAAGACGAGCGCTAAACGAACAGGGGACCAAGAATCACCCGCATCTGGTTGAATGCGGTTTCCAGGTCATCGTTGATCACTTGATGGTCATACTCGTGCGCCTGGGCGAGTTCGGCGCGGGCGTTGGTCAGGCGGCGCTGAAGCGCTGCTTCGTCCTCCGTATGCCGCGCCCGCAGTCGCTGCTCAAGAGCGGCGAAATCCGTGGTGCGGATGAAAATCGACACGGCTTCGGGACAGCACACCTTCACCTGCTTATATCCCTGCACGTCGATGTCGAGCAGGACGCCGACTCCTTTTTCACGATACGGCGTCACTTCGCTGCTAGGCGTGCCGTAGTAATTGCCGTGTACCTGGGCCCATTCGAGGAATTCGCCGGCGTCTTTTTTCTTGACGAACTCTGGCACACTCCAGAAATGATACTGGACGCCGTCCTTTTCGCCCAAGCGCGGCCGCCTGGTGGTCGCGGACACCCCAAAGTGGATCAGCCAGGTTGACTCGTCCAGCAGCCGGCGCACGAGGGTCGATTTGCCGCTGCCCGCCGGTCCCGACACGACGATGAGGGGGCCCATACAGTATTAGTGCTCAGTGATTAATGGAATCGTCGAATTTCCTCTCAGCACTCCTCCCTATTCGACGTTCTGAATCAACTCGCGAATCTTCTCCAGCGTTCCCTTGATCTCGACGACTTGCTTCGAGATCTCGACATCGCTGGCCTTGGAGCCGATCGTGTTCGTCTCGCGCGACATTTCTTGCGTCAAGAACTCCAGCTTTCGGCCCGGGCTTTCGTCTTCCTTCATGATTTCCTGAAAATGGGCCAGGTGCGTTGCGAGCCGAACGACTTCCTCGGCGATATCGGAGCGTTCGGCGTAGATCGACACCTCGCGGATGAGATCATTACGGTCGATCTTGACATCGAGTTCGCTCAGCAGCGTTTTGACGCGCTCGTGCAGGCGATCGCGAAACGTCGTCACCACCTGCGGGATCAGCTTGCGAATCACATCGAGATGTTTGCCGATGTGATCGCGCAGGTTCAATAGCTCCTGCGCCATCGCCTTGCCTTCTTCTTTGCGCATACCTTGCAACTGTTCGAGCGCCTGGCCGAGCACTTTCTCGATGATTTGCCAATCGTCGTGCAGTTGATGCGTTCGGCTCCCCGCCTCGGGAACGACGCCAGGCAACATAAGAACTTGGCCGAGAAGGCTCTGTCCCTGATCCGGCAGGCCGAGCTGTTTGCTGGCTTCGCGCACCTGCTGGATGTAACTCGCCAGGGCGACGGGGTTGATGCGGAAGTCGTCCGCGGTCGCCTTCGGCTCACAGCGCAGATGCACCTGAATGGTGCCGCGTTTAACGACGCGGCGAATGGCCTTTTCGAACTCGGCTTCGAGCAAGTGATACGGATCGGGCGCGCGCAGAGATACCTTGAGGTAACGATTGTTCAGAGCGCGCAACTCAACGGCAAGAGTCAGCTGATCGCTCTGGCATCGTGCTTCGCCGTAGCCAGTCATGCTTAACAGCACGCACACCTCGCGAATAGATTATAGCGCACGCTTGCGGTTTCGCGCGGCGGGCGCGCTGGGAACGCGCGAAACCGCAAGCGCCAACGGTGACAGCGCTAGTCGTTGGTACGCCCGCCGATCGTGCTGCCGCCGCCGCGTGTCATGGCGTCGAACTGAACCGCCTTGACCTGGATCATGGTCAAGAGGAGCCAGGCAATGGCGACATAGATGGTGAGGCGCGTGAACTGGTCGCCTGCGCGCGAGCCAAAGGGGCTGGACCCGCCGGCGCCGCCGAGGGCGCCGATCAAGCCGCCGCCTTTGCCGCGCTGGATCAAAATCAGCAGGATCATGAACAGACCCATCAGGAAGAGGATCGGGGTCAAACCGACCGCCACGACGTACCACATTCGCGCAACCTCCGCCGGAGGGTTTTTGTCAAGAAGGTAAGTGTGTATTATAGGAAGCGGCCACGGTCCCGGAAAGCCGACTTCGCGGAAATGAACGGACGCTCTGCAAGTCGAATATCGCCTTCTTCGTACCGCGTGGAGATGGCGTGAGGAAAAATACCAGACTACGAGTCAAAAGGGAATTTCTGGCCGCATCAGGGATCAGGGAAACCCGGGCTGCGCCTGCTTCTTGGGGGGCGACAGCAATTCTTGTTGTTTCGTCTCGGCAAAACGGATCCAGCCCGGGCGCGTCATGACGCCGGCCTGACGGAAGATCTCGTGATTGTCAGGCATCTCCCTCAAGTCTTCCAGGAGGTTGCGCAGCGATTCCATTGCTTGCTCCTTGTACTTGACCCCCTCACTCGCGGAGGCCGGGCGCATCAGGCTGACCGTGTAGCAGATGCGCGAGCAGGCGAAGAAGCTTTCCAGCGTTTTGCGGTGCTTGACTTGCACTTCGCGATAGGTCGCGAAGGCCGCCTCGAACTCCTCGGCGTCGAGATGGCAATCGCCAATGCCGAACCGGGCCCGGCCCAGCAACATCTGATTGAGCTTGTCCAGCGGCTGCTCGCGGAACTTGGTTTCCAGAAGATCGCGCAGTTGTTCATAGCTTAGCGCCGCGTCCTTGAGGTATTTCTTGCGCACGCCGCGGTGATGGGTCATGCTCTCGCGAAGTTGCTGTTTGCGCTCTTCGGGCATGTCAGGCTTGATCAAGCCGTTAAGTTCGGCAATCTTAACGAGTTCCTTGGCGGCGAGCCGGCGATAGCAGTCGCCGAGTTGTTGCCGGGTCAGATTGGCGTTCGGGTTTTCCGGGTAAAAATGCACGCTATTCTTGAGATAGACGTGTGCTTCCCCGAATTTCTCCATGGTCATGAGAAGCGAGCCCATGCGGTAGAGCGCTTTTTCGTGGGCCGGGGGGTCGATGTTGGGATTGCCGTCCAGGATGTGCTTGAGCTCCTCCTTGGCTTGCGGATAGTTTTTCTTCTCGATCTCCATGACGGCGAGCAAATAGCGGGCGCGATAGGCGAAGCTCGTGTCGGGGTACTGCAAGCACTTGACCAGCGACTTGTGGGCGTCGTCTTTTTTTCCCTCGATCAGATAGAGATCGCCGAGCGTGAACCAGCCGGCGGCCAGAGCGGCCTCGCGCGTCTCCAAATCCTTGTACTCCAGAAGCAGCCGCAGCGCCGTCGTGTTGTCCTTGGCTTCGAGATAACACTTGATGCTGCGCCATTGCAAGTCGGCACGCTCGCTATTCGTGCTGACCTTGGCGGCGTTCTCGAAAGCCTCGCCGGCGCGGCGATATTGCTCCTGCACCTGCTCCGCGCTCACGCTGCTCTTGTCGATCTTCCGCCTGGCCTCGAGCGCCTTGGCGCGGGCCTCGGACGCCTTGCCGATGCGTTCGTCGGCGCCGCCTCCCTTGGTCACGCGGCGGAGAAGTTCGGCGACGGCTTGCGTTTTTTCCGCGTCCTGCCGGCCTTCGAGTATTTCGATCGCCTGCACGAATAGCTCGGCGACTTGCGCGACTTCGATGTATGGATTTCTGAAGTCTTCCGGGCGATTGATTTGGTCGAGCGCTTTTTTCCAATCGTCGATTGCCGACTCGGCGCGCTTCGGGTCCATGGTGAGCTTCAATTCGCCCAGGCGCAGCCCGGCCGCCTGGCCCGCTGGCCCTCCCGCACGCAGCGCGTCGGACCAGTGACTAATGCTCGCGTCATAGTTGTGCGGCTTCATTTGATGGAAACACCAGCCGAGCTCGTAATTGATGTAGGCCCGATCTCCTTTGATGTGGTTTGCGTCCGCGACCAGTTCCTGCCAGATCGAGGCGGCGCTCATCCACAGCTCTTCCTTCTTGCACGCCTCCGCCTGCAAGAGTCGGGCCTTGATGCGCAACGGCCGTGGTGTCCGCATGCTGATCAATTCGAGCATCTTGATGGCTTCGGTGCGTTGCTCGGCGCGGATGAGCAACTCGGCATATTTCACGCGTGCCTCGGCGAGCCCTTCCGAGCTGTTTTCGGGCGTCAGATCGATGACGCGCCGGCTGGCGAATAGCGCCCCCTCGAGATTTGGCTTCACGAGCCGTAGGTTCGCATCGGCGAGCGCGCGGTAGCCCTCCAGTTGATCGTCCGCACCGCGCTCGACGGTTTGCGTCATGAGATCCACGGCGCGCGGCAAATCCTTGTTCATCTGGTAAAGGGAGTAGCCCAGCCGATATTGGAGCATGGGCCGATCGGGCTCTGGCGGATTGTGGGCAAGGGCTTTGTCGAGAAACTCGATGGCACGTGGCCAGATCGTCTTGGCGAGCGGCGGCGGTTTCTCGCGTGCCTGCCGATAGTAGGCCGAGCCGGCCAGGAAATGCACCTCGGCGACGCGCCAGCGAAACGTGGGCAATTTGAGCAGGGCGGCCTCGGCGTAGGTAACGAGCTTGTCCACGTCCGTGTCTTGTTCCAGGCCCACGCGCAGGACTTTCAACTGCTCCTCGAACGCCAGCGCATGCGGATTCTGCCGCCACGGCGCGCTCGCCGCAACGCCGATGAACGCCAGAAGCCCGAGCAGAAACGTCGGCACCTGCCAGAGCTGGCCAAAGCGGCGGCGCGCCCGTCCTGTCTTCGTGCCGGTAGTAGTGGTCGAACTCGTCATGAACGATCGCCGATGCCTGCGTATTTCACCCCCTAAGGGGTCACGTTCCGCTTGTGTCAAATCCGCGTCAAAGATTCAAGAGCAAGGGTCGGTGAAATGGCAGATCACAGTGAAAATGAAGAAATGGGGCAAACGGGAGGATCGCGCCGATGCGTGCCTCTCAGAAACTCGCTTTTTCAGAGCCTGTAGAGTGAGCGCAGTCTGGAGTTGTGTCCTTTGTTCACGCTTCAGGTTCTCAACGAATTGACGAGCCTGTCAAGCACTCGACTTAGCCTGTCGGGGCATCTTTCTTCATATCGCGCCGACATGGCAACTGATTCAGGCTCGTGCAGCCGGGCGGCAGCTCGGCCTCCTCGGCGACCAAAATGGGAAATCCGTCCTTGATCAGGAAACGCAACGCGCAGCGCTCGCAGGCCAGGCGGTCGCTCTCCAGGCGCAAACGCGTGTCGCTCGGACTGAGCGGGCAACGCAACATCTCCAGCAGGTCCTGACTGATCATGCCGCTTCTCGCCTCCAACTTTCGCCTGTCTTGACACCTTGTTCAATCGGCATCGTCTTTCTTGTCGTCCTTCAACTCGTTCTTCGGGTGGATCTTTTCGAGCAGAACGGCCCGGCATTGCATCAGGAATCCTGCATAAGTCAATATGAACATCAACAGGAAGGCAAACCACGCCCCATAGAGGAGGCGCAGCACGTTGACCAGCACCGGCGAGGCGCCACACAAGCTGAGCAATTGGAAGCATAGACAAACGAAAAACGTCCCCAGGATCAATTCCGTCTGGCCGCGGCCGCGCGACGCAATGTCCGGCTCCTTGATCGCGACCCCGGCCGACCACAAAAAGATGCACCCGAACGCCGGCTCGAAGTATTGCCCGAAGCGGAGCATGAGAGTGAGCATGTTTTCCCAGAAGCACGCCCAGCCGCCGCCGCTCCACATTACGTGAATCGGCACCGTGCGCTCCATGTTGTATTCGGTCAAGACAACTTCTGGCGTCAAATAGGGGATCAAGATGTAGCCGTGCGCCCCCAGGACCGGCAGCAACTTGAACACGAACGCGAATAGCACGTTGAAGATCGCCAGCGCTGCCATCGTCAGCGTCTGTGCGAACATGCCGTATTTTCTCGGCACCGGCAGGTAGAAGAAATAGCCGACCGTGAACAGCCCCGCCTGAAGGAAGTACAAGATCGCTGAGATAGTAAGACAAAAGCGCGCGTAGCCGGCGAAGGCACGGCCGGCAATAATGCCCAGGTAGAAGCCGAGCCTGTCGATGTCCCAGACTCGTCCTTGATCGGGAAATTCTTCGCCGTCGCGCATTTCGAGGTACTCGACGGCCAAGCTCGCGTATTCGCCGAATTCGGTTGAGCCGATGAGAAGGTACGAACCCTGCAAGACATGGGTTATCGCCCAGATGATGCAGCCGAGGAACTGGCAGTACATGCCCAGGCGAATGGACTTCCAGGCGTCGGCGTCGGGGATGGCCTTGACTTTGCGACTGACGTTTGGGGGAGGCTTGTCTTTTTTCTTCTTGGTCGCCTCTCGTTCGGCGATGAGCGCCAATTTACGCTCTTCGAGTTCCGGATCGAGCCAGACACCATAGGCGCCTGTGCTGTCGTCGTCAACGGGCGCCGGGGTGGGCGGAGCGGCGGGAGTCGCGGCGCCGACCGGGGCGGCGTCAGGTTTCTTCTCCTCCTCTTCCGCCTGGATCACGATCATCGCTTCGCACTTCGAGCACTTGGCGCGCTTCCCCGCCTTCTCCGCGGAGAATTTCATCGTGTGCTGGCACGACTTGCAGCGTACGGCTATCGCGTCCATCTGATCTCACTCGTCCGACGCGGAACTCATCTCGATGGGTTCAACGAATGTCCATTGTATCCGTTGGCCGATCGGACGCAATGGCTGCCGCACACGGCAACGCAGCGTCTATTTCTTGAACAATCCGTCCGGCACCGGATACGTCGCATCCTTCGGCGCCGGTACACCCAGCGCGGTCGCGAGGATGCTCGCCATCGACTGCGGCGCGATGCGCTGATCGCGCGTCCCCGGTTCGATGCGCGGGCCCATCACCAGGAGCGGCACATGGGTGTCATACGCATGCGGCATGCCGTGCGTCGCCCGGTAGTTCGGGTACTTCGTCGGATTGTCCGACAGGTTCGGCGGCGAAAAAATGTGATACGGCTTGGCGATCACCATCACGTCGCCCGAACATTCGGCGTAGTACGAACGCCGCACCATCCGGTGCAACTCCGACGCATCCTTCGCGTCCGCCTCCATCTCCGTGCGCGTAAACGCACGCTCGATCCCCGGCTGGGCGCTGAACCAGTCGGCCAGCGACCGCTCCACGTCGGCTTGCTTTAGTTTCAGCTCCTTCAGCGTTTCATGGTTGAAATAGACCCAGGTGTTCATCCGCCTGGGCACAATGAACCACGGCGCCTTCGCGCCAGCCGGCAAATACTTCTTGTTGAGAAACTCTTCCGCCAGGCTCGTCAACAACTCTGGGGCGATGCGGTCCGCCTTTCTGTTTTCCTCTTTCGCGAACTCCGGCAACGGGCAAACGCCATGATCGGCGCTCATGGCGAGATAGTAATTTCCCTTGCCGACCTTCGCGTCAAGCAGGTCGAGCAGTTTCTTCATCAGGGCGTCCGATCGCAGCGTCACGTCGAGCACTTCCTGCGAGTCGGGCCCCCAAGTGTGGCCGATGTAGTCGTTCGACGTGAAGCCGATGCACAACAGATCGACTGTGTCCGCCTGGCCGAGCTTTTCGTGGGCGATCGCGTTCATGGCGAATTCGAGGAGCAAATCGTTGCCCATCGGCGAACAAGTGACGGCGTCGTAGTAGTTCTGCTTGTTGACCTTCTCGTCATTGGTGTCGGCGAACTTGAAGGGGTGCGGGAAGGTTTGGCCTTGAAGATAGCCCGTGCCTTCGCTCTTGAAGTCGTCGGGGCCGGAGTGTTTGACGTAGTCGATCTTCTTATCGAAGCGGTCCCAATTCTTGTCAAGCCATTGATCCGCGTAACGTTCCTTGTTGAACTTGGAGATCCAGGCGTGCCCCTCGGTGTAGTAATAGGGCGAAGTGGCGAAGTTGCCGCTGGTCGGGTTGAACCAGAGGCAAAGGTTGGCTCGCAAGGCGGCCATGAGGACGGCGGCGCGCTCCTTGATCGACATCGACGTCACCCGGCCCTTCAGGACGCGCATGAGTACGTCGCCGACCGTCTCGGATTTGCGGCGATACGGGCCGGTTCCTTTGGCGATCTCCTCGGGCGGCGGCTGCACCGAGGCGACGCTTTCGCCGTTGGCGCGATCGTACCACTCGTTGGCGATGATGCCGTGCTTGGACGGCGTTGTTCCCGTGACCAGCGACGTGTGCCCTGCCGCGGTCAACGTGTACGCATAGGGGTAATGGCAGTTGGTGAACCAGGCGCCGTCGGTCTGCAGGCGTCTAAAACCGCCGGCGCCGAAAAGGGGCTGCCATTTCTGGAGGTAGTCGCCGCGCATCTGGTCGAAGACGACGAGCACAACGAGCTTGGGTTGTTTGACGTCACCCGACGGGGACGCAGGCGTGTCGGCGACCGGCAGAATCAGGATCCAGGTCGCGGCGACCATCGTCAGGAACGCGCCGCACGCCCAACCCCAGGGATTTCGCATGTCGCCTCCTCGTTTAGCGGCGGTTCGTAGAACCGCGCTGTTCTACGAACCGCGGCTAAACAAACTTCAAACTCTTGAACCGCTTCACGCAATTCGTGATCGCGATCTCTGTCGGCAGCCGCTCGATGCTCGAGGCGCCGTAGAAACCGACCACGCCCTCCGTGTGATCCAGCACATACTGGGCGTCCTCCGGCTCCGAGATCGGGCCGCCGTGGCAGAGTACGAGAATTTTCTTGTTCACCTTCTTGGCCGCGTCGTGCATCGCTTGCACGCTCTTCGCCGCATCGTCGAGCGTCAGCGCCGTCTGGGCGCCGATCGAGCCTTTCGTCGTCAGGCCCATGTGCGGGATGAGAATGTCGGCGCCGGCACGTGCCATCGCCCTGGCTTCATCCTCGTTGAAGGCGTACGGCGTCGTCAACAACCCCATGTCGTGCGCCAACTTGATCATATCGACTTCGAGACCGTAACCCATGCCGGTCTCTTCGAGGTTCTGGCGAAACTTGCCGTCGTAGAGCCCGACGGTC
>SYHD01000118.1 GCA_005799265.1 Planctomycetia bacterium
TCGCGGATCTCGCCGACCAGGATCACGTCTGGATCTTGCCGCAGGATGGAACGCAAAGCGGCAGCGAACGTCATGCCGATTTCGGAGTTGATGGGAACCTGAATGAGCCCGTCGATTTCGTATTCCACGGGGTCTTCGCAGGTAATAATCTTTTCGGTGACCTCGTTGAGCTCGTTGAGTGCGGAGTAGAGCGTGGTCGTTTTCCCCGAGCCCGTCGGACCGGTGACAAGCACGATGCCGTTGGGCTTCTTGATCATCTCGCGGAACGCCGACATGATCTCCGGTGTCATGCCGGTGCGGTTGAGGTCTAGACCGACGCTTCCCTTGTCAAGAACCCGGATGCACGCGCTTTCGCCGAACATCGTGGGCAGGATGCTGACGCGCATGTCGACGCGGTTGCCGCCGATGTTGAGTTCGATGCGGCCGTCCTGCGGCAGGCGGCGTTCGGTGATGTCGAGGCTCGACATGACCTTGATGCGCGTGGAGATGGCGTTGGCGAGATGGCGCGGGGGCGGGATCATCTCATATATCACGCCGTCGCACTTGTAACGCAGCTTGTATTCTTCCTCGAACGGCTCGAAATGAATGTCGCTGGCCCGGTCCTTGATGGCGAGCAACATGACCATGTTAAGCAATTTGCGAACCGGGGCGTTGTCGGATTCTTCGATCAACTTATCCAGATCGATACTGGTTTCGCGCCCTTTGTGGCGGCCATCATCGTCCTCAGTCATCTCGGCGATGATGTCGACGATGCTCTGTTCCTTGCCCTGGTAGCACTTCGACATCACTTCCGCGATCGCCACGGGAGAAGCGAGCACGGCTTGGACTACCTTAAGATTCTGCATGCTGCGCAGGTCGTCCAACCCGGGCAAATTCATGGGATCGCCGATCGCCACCGTGACCACGCCGTCCTTCGCCGTGAGGGGCAATACCTTGTAAACGCTCGCGGCCATTTCAGGAATGGCGACCAAGGCTTCCGGAGTGGGCTTGAGTTCCTCGATGCCGACGTACTTGAGCGCGAACTGATCGGCCAGGGCCTGCAAAAGCTGGATCTCGGTGATGAGGCCGCGCTTGACCGCGACCTGGCCGATCGGCAGACTGAGGTTCTTCGCTTCGTCCAGGATCTCCCAGAGTTGGCCGTCGTCGATGTAGCCGAGATCGATGAGCACCTGTCCGAGTCGGCGACCCGTCGTGCGATTCGCATTACCCGCTTTCACGGGAGCTGGCTTGTGCTTGCTGGCCGGGATCGCAGGTTTGTCGGACGGCTTCTTCGGGGCGGCGCCGTCCGGCTTGGCGGGAGCGGCGCCGATCTTGGCAGCCGGCGCGGACGCACCTGCCGGCTTCGGCGCGGCGGGCTTTTCGCCCGGCTTCGCGGGGGGCGCAGAACCAGGTGTCATCGCCGGCACACCGGGTTTTACGGGAGCAACCGACTTCCCATCGGGACCAGTGGGCTTCGGAGCGGGAACCCCTGGCTTCGGCGCCGCTGGCACGCCAGGTTTCGCGGCCGGCACGCCCGGTTTATCTGTCGACGGAACAGCCTTGCCGACAGGCGGTTTCGCCGCCCCTGGAACCGGCACAGGCACACCTGGACGCGCCGCTGGCGCCTGACCGGCCGGCGGTTTCGCGGCCCCAGGAACAGGCGCGGGCCCGGCGGGCCGCACCGGCGGCGCTTGCCCAGCGGGCGGCTTCGCGGCTCCAGGAACAGACGCGGGCGTGCCAGGGCGCGCGGGTGCCGCTGGCACGCCAGGCTTGGGCGGATTCGGCGCCCCTGGCGTCCCGCCTACGGGCTTGGTCGGCTGGCTGGCTTCGTTCGGATTCGACATGATCAAGTTCTCATGCTGACATCAACGGCTGCGCACATCGATTCGAGCGCGGATCAAATAGCTGTTAATCATCGTCGTCATCGTCATCGTCATCCTCATCGTCGTCCTCCGCTTCGTCGTCGCCTTCGTCGTCATCAAATTTGCCTTCCTCCGCAGCGCGAATACGGTTGGCCAATTCTTGCGGCTTCGATGATTTCAGCAGCACTTCTTCCTTGTCGCACAACCCCGTGCGCCAAAGGCGAAAAAGGCTATCGTCCATCAGGAACATGCCGTCCTTCGCTCCGGTCTGCATCGAGGAATCGATGCGGTAGGTCTTGGCCTCGCGGATCAGGTTGCTGATCGCGGGCGTGACGACCATCATCTCATATGCCGCCACGACGCCTTCGGGCTTTTTCGGGAGCAACGTCTGCGAAAGCACGGCGATGAGCGCTGTGGCCAGCTGCGTGCGGATCTGGTCCTGCTGTTCCTGCGGAAAAACGTCGATGATGCGGTTGACCGTGCTAGACGCGCTATTCGTGTGCAGCGTGCCGAACACGATATGGCCTGTTTCCGCCGCCTCGATGGCCGCGTGAATCGTTTCCAAATCGCGCATTTCGCCGACGAAGATGATGTCAGGCGCCATGCGCAACGCCCGGCGAATACCTTCCTTGAAGCTGGGCACGTCGGTGCCGACCTCGCGCTGATTGATCAGGCTTTTGTTATGTTTGTGAAAATACTCGACCGGATCTTCCAGGGTGATGATGTGCCGATCGTAGTTGTTATTGATGAAGTTAATGATCGACGCCAGCGTCGTGGTCTTGCCGGAGCCTGTCGGCCCAGTCACGAGCAACAAACCGCGTGGGCGCGTGATGACGCGCTTGATCGCCTCGGGCATGCCGATCTGTTCGAAATTGAAGAACTCGCTCGGAATGCGCCGCATGACCATGCCGAGCGTGCCGCGCTGCCGAAAAATGGCGACGCGAAAACGGATGCCTCCGGTGTATTCGATGGCGAAGTCGGTACCGCCGCATTCTTGCAGCTCCTGTTGGCAGCGATCGGGGGTGATCGACTTCATCAGGGCGACCGTGTCGTCCGCGTCAAGGACCTTTGTTTCCAAGAGACGATAGTGCCCGCCTTTCTTGATGGCTGGCTTGCTGCCGACGGTAATGAACAGATCCGCCGCCTTCACCTGGATCATGGTGTTAAGCAGCTTTTCCATTTGGGGGGCGGCCCCACCGCCACCTGGCACGGCTGTGGACACAATCGCTTACCTCTCGTGTACGGAAGACGAACTTTCGGTCATCTTCGATTTCTCGTCGCTTGTACTGAATGCGCGGACATGCTCGGAATCCAACCCAACTGCATTATCCGCATCAACGATGGCAAAACCAAGTTTTTACACAAAACTCTCTCATTACCAAAAACACCCGCAACGACTCCCGGGACAGGAACACGGTCATGCCAAACCTCTGTCGATTCAATCAAGACTTGGCGCCGTTGGAGCTTGTGGCATTCCACCCGCTATTTGTCCCAGGTCCAACTACTGGAACCAGCATCTCAAAGTGATACGTTCCCACCCTATCAGCTTGATACAATCGACCTGCTGATTTGCTGGTTCATCCTCCGCAGAGAATTACCCCTGGAGTGATTCCTCTCATTTCCAGCGTCTCACTCCCCTTCGTGATGACAAATGCTCAACACTTCCTCAAGGGTCGTGAGACCCGCAACTGCTTTGTTAACACCATCTTCCAGCAAAACTCTCATTCCAGCCAGGCGAGCCTGACGTCTAATCGCTTGAGCAGGTTCGCGATTGAAAGTCATCTCGCGGATTGCGTTGGTCATACGCATCATTTCATAGATACCCTTGCGCCCTCGGTAACCGGAGTGATTACAGTTTGGACATCCGCGTCCACGGGTGAAGGTCGCCGCCTGCGCCTGCGCCGGCGTCAAACCGGCCGCCTTGATTTCGTGGGCCGGGGGCTTGTCGGGTTCTTTGCATTTCGGACACACGCAGCGGACCAAGCGTTGCGCCAGGACGGCGATCACGCTGGAAGCCGTGAGAAATGGCGCGACGCCGATGTCGTTCAATCTGGTAATAGCGCTAGGCGCATCATTCGTATGCAGTGTACTAAAAACCAAGTGTCCTGTCAAAGACGCCTGCACAGCGATCTGCGCCGTCTCAGCATCACGAATTTCACCAACTAGAATGATGTTAGGCGCCTGCCGAAGCATCGCGCGAATAATGCGCTGGAAGTCCAGGCCGATCTGGTGTTTCACCTCGCACTGATTGATTCCGGGAAGATTGTATTCGACCGGATCCTCGGCAGTGATGATCTTTCGATCAGGCCTGTTCAACTCGTTCAGTGCTGAATAAAGGGTTGTCGTCTTGCCCGACCCGGTTGGGCCCGTGACAAGAAAGATGCCGTTGGGCCTCTTGATGATGTTGAGAAACCGTTTGTAATCGTCCTCACCGAAGCCGAGATCTCTTACGTTTACCTGAATGTTGGCACGATCAAGCACGCGCATGACGACCGACTGCCCGTGAACCGTCGGCAAGACGCTGACCCGCAGATCGAAATGCTTATTCTTGATTAGCATTTTGATACGGCCATCCTGTGGGCGTCTCTTTTCGGAAATATCAATATTCCCCATGATCTTGATGCGGGAGATCATCGGCGCCAGCAAGCGCCGGGGTGGACTGTCGCGTTCAACGAGGACGCCGTCGATCCGGTAGCGAACGCGGACACGATCTTCGAACGGTTCAATGTGGATGTCGCTGGCGCGCAAACCGATTGCTTCCTGAATGATGAGATTGACAAGCTTGACTACCGGCGCCTCGCTCTCGTCGGCGGCCGCATGATTTGCGTTCTTGGACGCTTCCGTTTCATTGAATACGATCTGCGTATCGGTGAATTCCGCCAAGACCGAATCCACTGATTCCGTCTCCGTTTGACCGTAATGCCGGTTGATCGCTTCGACAATCTGCTCCTTGGCGGCCAGAACGGGTTGAATTTCCTTGTTGAGAATGAATTGGAGCTTGGTGACGGTCTCATAATCGGAAGGATCGCTCATCACGATCTGCAGTATGCCCGCTTCCTCGGACCACGGTAGGATGACGTTCTCGCGTGCGACCGATTCGGGGACCAGCTCAATGATGGCCTGCGGAATCGTCACGTCCCTCAGATCGACCGCTTTGACGCCCGAATGCTCGGCGATCGCCTTGGTGATGTCCTCCTGCGTGACGTAACCCAGTTTGACAAGCGTTTCCTGCATCGTGGCGCCCGATTGCTGCTGCATGGCGCGCGCTTCCTCGGTCTGGTCGGCGCTGAGAATGCCTTTCTTGACGAGAACTGCGGTAAAATCGCTGCCTTTGGCCATGCGAGTGAACTCCAGTAGACACAGGGCAATTCTTGTGGGCGCCGGGTTGTGTTGCGGCGGAAACCCTCCAATGGGCGCGCAACACACTTCCATCCCATGACTTGGTCTCATTCACTCTATCAGAATTTCAAGCCGGACTGCAACAAAAAAAGAATTTGCGCAAGCCCGTCGGCCCCGTGCGTTGCGGTAATGACTCCTTCCCCTTACATTACCTTTGAGACCTCTTCAAACCGAGGGAGGCCCACCATGAGACGAACCCGCAATCTATGCTGGATGTTCGGCTTGCCGAGCATCTTCGCCCTGGCCAGCTTGGGCACGCCCCAAGAATCCACCCGTGCCAATCAAATAGACGATCGGAACCATCCCATCGAAGTCTTGACGCGTGGACCAGTACACGAAGCATACGCTCAACCGCTGGAGCAACAACCCGAACCTGGAACGCCAGTCCCGAAAGGACCACCCGCGCCGATTCCGGAGGAGCCCCCGCCGCAGGGTCCCGATCTGGACAATGCACAATGGATTCCCGGCTACTGGGCCTGGGACGCGGAGCGAAACGACTTCATCTGGGTCAGCGGCGTGTATCGTGTGGCGCCCCAAGGTCGCACGTTCGTTCCGGGCTACTGGACGCAAACGCCGAATGGCTGGCGCTGGATCGCGGGCTTCTGGTCCGATCCCAACCAGCCCGACATGCCATACGCTCCTGAGCCGCCGGCTCCCCTGGACAACGGTCCGAGCTTGCCGCCCCCCGATGACAACTCGATGTACATTCCTGGCGTCTGGGTCTACCGGGACAGCCGATTCATCTGGCGACCCGGTTACTATTCGCAGTCACTCCTGGGCCGTGTCTGGGTTCCGTCGCACTACGTGTGGACACCCAATGGATATTTGTTCGTGAATGGTTACTGGGATCTGCCGTATGACGCGCGCGGTCTGGTTTGCGCGCCGGTCTACTTCAATCGGCCGCTGTGGGCGGATGCGGGCTGGTGCTATCGTCCAAACTTCGTGGTCGGCTACGACGCGTTCTTCGATTCCGCATTCATCCGCGCCGGCAGTTGCCACTTCTACTTCGGCAACTTCTATGGTGATCGCTGTGCCCGGCTTGGCTACAACCCGTGGTACACGGGGCGAGGGCGATACGATCCGGCCTTCTCCTACTACGGCTTGCAAAACTACCGCAATAATCCAAACTGGATCGCGGGCATCCAGCAAACCTACGCGGGTCGCGCGGGCGGCCGTCTCGCCGCGCCGCCAATCAGTCTCGCGCAACAGACGGCCCTGGTGAACGCCCGCAGCGCCCCGGCAGTCGTGACGCCGGCCAACCAGTTCACGAGCAAGCAGGTCCGCCTCGTCAACGCGACGCCGACGCAACTCGACACGCAAAAGGCGGCTGCCCAGCGAAACCGGCAGATCGCGGCCAACCGGCAACAATTCGACGCTGCGCCGAGCAAAAGCAGCAATACGAAAAATAACGTACGCGCCGCCGAAGTGCGCGCGTTGCAGTTGCCCACGATCCTTCAGGCCCCAACGATTCCACAGGCGAGCCGCCTGTCGGGCAATCCGAGTCCGCGTCCGTCAGAGACGAAAACGTTCCCGTTGACGAAAGGCAACCCAGCCGCCAAGTCGGTGACGCCGACAGACACCGTGACCCAGCCGAAGCCGACGACGCAACCGAAAGCATTCTCGCAACCGCAATCGAAGGCGTTCACGCCACCGCCACAACCTCAGCCGCAACCGAAGGCGTTCACGCCACCGCCAAAACCTCAGCCGCAACCGAAGGCGTTTACACCCCCGCCACAACCTCAGCCGCAACCGAAGGCGTTTACACCCCCGCCACAACCTCAGCCGCAACCGAAGGCGTTTACACCCCCGCCACAACCTCAGCCGCAACCGAA
>SYHD01000119.1 GCA_005799265.1 Planctomycetia bacterium
GCGGGCATCGACGTGTTCGAGGAAGAGCCGCCGCACGATAGCGCCCTATTTCGCATGCCCAACGTGGTCGTCACGCCGCACGCCGCCGGCGTCGATCTGCAATCGCGCGACGACATGGCCCTCTCGGCCGCCCAGGCGATCGTCTCGTTCTCGAAAGGGGAATGGCCCGCGGAGAAAGTGGTGAACCCCGACGTGAAGGCTACTTTTCGCTGGTAACGGGCGGCAACAGACACGCCGACTGATGCCCGGTCACGAAGTGGGCCGGATAGCCGAGCGCGCGATAGAGCCGAAACTGGGCGCGATTGTGATCCGCGGTCGCGCCGTAGTAATCGCCGTTCGCCTGTGCCAGCGTCTGAATGGCGGCGATCACCTCCTGCGGACGAACCAGCAAGATGGTCAATTCTCCCGCGCGACGCGTCTGGTTCAAGAGCTGAAAGTTTTTGTCCACCGAGTCGGCCGCATCCTTTAGGCCGGACTCCGCCTCGACCAATCGATCCGCGGCCGAACGCGATTGTGCGTACGCCTGGGCGATCTCGGCGGCGACGAGATCCTGCAAACGGAAATGCTCCAGGAGGGCGATTCGATTTTCGGCCTCGCGTTCCTTGATTTTGGCGCGGTTGCCGAAGAGGAGGTGCGAGAATTCCCAGAGGACCTGGAGTTCGACATCGCTGCGCCCGCCGTATCGGGACAGGGCATCCTTGCCGCCGCCGAAGACACCGGCCGTGAATGAGCCGGGCAAAAGCGTGCCCGGACCGCGCAAAACCAGGCTCGGGACCAAGGGCCGAATGCGTTCTTGCTTGAGGCGCGTGAGCGTCGCCTCGATAAGGGCCTGTTGCGACGCCAGCTCCGGACGATTGCGCAGGCCGACGGGGATGAGCGCATCGACGGCATGCTCGGCCGAGATCAGCGCGACACGCAGATGCGGCGGCTCGACCGGATCGATCAGCGCGGTCGGATCCAGACGCAGCACGCGAATCAATTCGGCGCTCGCGAAGCGCCAGCGTTCGAGGGCGGCATACGCGGACTGCTTGCGCCGCGCCAGTTCCGCGCGTGCCCGCACGGCTTCGACGGGCGGCACAAGGCTCAACGCCAATTTCTCCGTGCGCCGCACCAACTCCTCGGCATGCTTGACCGCCGCCTCCGCGCCGTTCAAGTCGCCGCGTGCCTGCTGGACGTTAAAGTATGCCTCGGTAACCACGAGCACGCTGTTGTTCGCTGCCGTATCGAGGTCGGCGACACGCGCACGCACGACCTGGCGCGCCGCCAGGGGGCCGAAGATCGCGTCGGTCGGGCCGAGGATGGCGTTGACGCCGCCTCCCACGTAAAGGGCCGATCTGCTGGACCTGAGCACTGTGCCGGCGTTATCCAAAAGCGGCCCGTCGTGATGGTAATAATCTGCGCCTATCGTGACGTGCGGCAACCATTTGGCGCGGGCAAACTCGAGCTGCGCGTTCGCCGCCATGATCCGCTGCGACGCCATCGAAATATCGAGCGACCGGGCGTTGACGAGCTTCAGCGCCGTTGGCAGGTTGATCGGTAGCGGCGTGCCTTGCAACACCGGCGTCGTAAACGGAACCGGCGCTTTCGGTCCCGCGTATTCCAGCACCTGCGGTTGCTGCGGCCGCGCAGTCGGCGCAGCCACGATCAGGAGCGTGGCACCGAGCACGGCGAATGTACGCGAACGGATCATCAACGTGTCCTTGACCGCCGTCATCGCCTGACGCGGTTGACTTTGGCGTTTGAATCGACTTTTTGGACGCTGCGGGTTATTCTTAATATCGGACGATGCAAGCGTGATTGTGAACAAGATTTGATGATGATGGATCGATATGGACTTCCCAGGTTGCCCAATCGCTCAAGAGTCGATGGAAAAGTACGCGCCCAACCCATCGATAACCAAACGATGTTCGCGAACGAGGTCCATGCCGAAGAGCACGTCCACATCCGGCAAGTCCTGTGGGAGGTTTGTGACAAGCCAACTTGTGCGTGAAATGGACGCGCCAACATTGTCGAAGAGCGTAAAACTGATTCGGTAGAATGGGACGAACGCGAATCCGCCCGCTGTCAACGTGCGGGCCGATCCGCCTGGCGCGGCCCCAATTGCCCGGATGAGCCGCGGCGTGACTCCGGTGACAAGAGAACCCGTGTCGATCTGCGTTTGTACCTGGATCGGCCGCGGGACGGGCATTCCTTGCGAGAGAAGATCCTGCATTGCCGCCGCGTCCAGGCCGAGAAAGGCCGGCAACAGCAGACCGTCAGGCGACAGTGCGAACATCAGGCGCGGCATGGCCGATTGAGTCCCCAGAGCATCGGCTTCAGGAAGAGCTGAATTTCCTGCACCAGAAACGGCTCCCCTTTGAACTGTTGTCGGCCCTGCAGGTCGGCCGCGTCCAAGCTATCCCACACGCCGACGAGTTGATTGCCTTTGAGCAATGCGTATCGGCCGGTGTGCCCTTCCTGGACCAGACGCTGGGCCCTTTGCTTGAATGCGCGCCATTCCTCCGCGAATGGTTCACCATCGGCGATGTCGGGTACGTCATCGAGCGGAATTCCGTTTGCGGCCGATGACTCAGGCATGGCTTGGCTGGCAATCGCTTCATGTACAACAATCATGCCGACTCCTTGAATGAGCGCGCCATCTTTTCTATCGGTCGGAAAGATACCGAAGAATCTCCGTGTCCGCAACATCAATGCGCTGCGTGAGTCACATGCCTATTTCCGCTGCTCGGGCACTTCCTTTCCATCGGTGACGGCGCCGAGGTTCGTCAGGACGACGTCTTCTTGGCCGGTGGGGTTTTCCCAGGTGTTTTCGCGCACCTGCATCAGCAAGATCTCGACGAGCGGGACTTCACGTCCGCCGAGCTTGAGCGGCGTGCGAACCGCCTTGCCATCGACAACGCGCCAGCAGCAAGGCTGGTCGTTGTGCAGGAAAATTGCGGAGGCGGGGAGCGTGATACGGTCCTTGAATTCGACCGCGAAGCTGACGTTGACGAACATGCCGGGGCGGAACACGGCGTCCTTGTTGGGATAGTCGATCTCAATGCGCAGGGTCCGCGCTTTGGCGTCGAGCGTCCAGCTGGTACGCCTGATCTTGGCTTCCACGGGCGGCGTCTTGAAGATCGGCGCCTGAATCTTCACGGCGAGATCGTTCTTGACGAATATCGCCTCGCTTTCGGGGATATCGCTGACGATGCGCAGGGTGTCGATGCGCGCGACCTGGAAGACGACGCCCGATGCGCCGCCTTGAGGATGCAGAAAATGCCCGGTGTGGATGTTGCGGCGCGTGACGATGCCGTCGAATGGAGCACGCAGGTAACGATAGTCTGCCAGGGCGGCATAGCGTTCTTCATCGGCGACGGCAACTTTGACACGCGCCTCGGCGGCCTTGATGTCCGCGACCGCCTTTTCGCGCCGGGCCTCGCTCTCCTTGGCCATCGCCTTGGCCAGCTGCACCTTCGCCTCGGCCGAGCGGAATTGAAAAAGCGTCTCATCGAGGATCTGCTTGTCCACGACTTTGCTCGCCACCAGCGCCTCGACACGCCTGGTCTCCGACTTCCAGCGTTCGTGGTTGGCGTCGGCCTCGCGTTCCATGGCGGCCGCGGTGGCGATGTTCGCCTTGGCGGTGTCGAGAAACGCCTTCGCCTGCTCGACTTCCGCGTTGGCCAGCGCGACGAGTGCTTGCTTCTGGTTGTGCTCCTTGAGCATTTCTGGAACCGAAATTTCCGCGAGCACTTGCTCACGTTTGACATGATCGCCGATATCGACGTTGACCCTGGCGACGTAGCCGGGGATGCGCGCCACGAGCGGCGTCTCCTCGAACGCCTCGATGCTGGCGGGCTGCTCGATGACGCGGCGCAGCGTCTTCTTCTCGGGTCGGCCGATCTTGACGCCTCCCTCCTTCGTCTTACCATCGGATTTCGATTGCGTCGGCGTACAGCCGCACAGGGAGTATGCGATCAGACTGACGCCAAGGAGTACGCGAGAGAGTTTCATGTTGCACCCAAGGGATTGAAATCGAAATTCACGTCCCGAGCAGAGCTTGAAGCGTTAGCGAATGACATCCCAACTTCGCTTACGCTGCAGGCTCTGCTCGACCGTCAAAATGCTTGCTTTCGGGATCATCGGGATCGAGCGAGACCGACGCGCGCGATGCGCCGGACATCGCGACGGCGAACAACGCCGGCAGAATCAGCAACGTCGTGCATGTTGCCGCAAGGAGACCGCCGATCACCGCCCGGCCGAGCGGCGCGACCTGTTGCCCCCCCTCGCCCAGGCCGAGCGCCATCGGCAACATGCCGGCGATCATCGCGAAGCTCGTCATGAGGATGGGGCGCAGGCGATGTTTCGCGCCATCGAGCGCGGAGCGCAGCGAGTCATCTCCCTGGAGCCGGGCCTTCTCGGCGAACGTGACGAGCAAGATGGCATTGGCCGTGGCCACGCCGATGGCCATGATCGCGCCCATGAACGACTGGATGTTCAAGGTCGTGTTGGTTCCGAGCAAAGCAAGCACGACGCCAGCGATCACTGCGGGGGAGACGGCCATCACGATCAGCGCGAGTCGGATCGACTGGAAGTATGCGGTCAGCAAGAGGAAAATCACGACCACCGCCAGCACGAGGCCGAGCGCCAGGCCGAAGAACATCTCGTCCATCGCCTCGATCTGGCCGCGCACATCGACATGGATGCCGGCCGGCGGTTGCCCCGCGTCGGCGATGGCGCGGCGAACTTTGGTAGAGACACGGCCGAGATCTTCACCCTCGATGTTGGCCATGAAGCTGACGAGCCGGCGCATGTTGTAGCGATCGTAGGCGCCAGGCATCTTCCCCTCGATGATGCTGGCAATGTCTTGCAACATCACTTTGGTTGACCCTGACCCCGCAGGCTCGCGTTGCTCGCCTGCGGGCTTGGTGTTTTTGATGGGGATGAGGCCGACCTGCTTCGGCGAATTCATGCGCTCAATCGGAAACTCGACCTGTACCTGGTAGCCGACGCCGCTCTTGGGTTCACGCCAGTAGTTGGGGACGACGAAGCGGCTCGACGATGTCGCCGCCACCAGCGAGCGCCCGGTCTCCTCGACCGTGACACCGGCGCGGCCTGCCATTTCGCGGTTGATCGTCACGCTGACGGTCGGGTAGTCGAGTGGCTGGACGTATTGCAAATCGCGTAGCGACTCGATCTTCTCCAACTCGGTCTTCACCTTCGCGGCAAAAGCGAGCGTATCGCCGTACTTCGGCGTCGGCCCGCTGACGACCACTTCGACCGGCGTCGCGGAGCCGAAGCTCATGACCGTGTTGACGATGTCCGCCGGCTCGAACGAGAGCCGGATGCCCGTGATACGGTGGTCGATCTCATCGGCCGTGAAGCCTTCTTTTTGCAGACGCGGACGCAGCCATTCCGCCAATTTCTCGGGGATGACGGTGCGCAGTTCCTCCTTCAGCTTCTCGGTCGCAATGCCACTGCCGGGCTTCAGGGCGACGCGGATGATCGCCTCTTCGGGGCCGGTCATCCACAGATAGACCGCGTTGATCGGAAACGAGGACGGCACGACGCCGACATAGCCGAGGGATATGTCGATATTTTCGGGGCGGACGTGGTCCTTGATGATCTCCAGCGCCTGGGCGGTGATTTCCTCGGTGCGTTCAATGCGCGTGCCGGTGGCGGCGCGCAAGCGAAGCTGGAATTGCCCGGCATCGACCTTGGGGAAGATCTCCGTGCCCATGAACAGATAGCCCAGCGCCAGAATGAACGTTGCCGCGACGACATAGCCCGCGAGCACGAGAAGCCGGCCCGGCATGAGTATGCTCAGCATCTGCGTGTAACGCATTTGCACGATTGCGAAGAAGCCCTCCTTGGCCGCCTCGTCAGGCTGCTGATGTCGGAGCAGCCAGACCGACAGGACCGGCACGAACGAACTCGACAGCAGATACGATGTCACCATGGAAAATCCGACCGCGAGCGAGAGCGGCATGAACAGCGCCCGTGCCGACGCTTCCATGAAGAGAGCAGGCAGAAACACCGCGAGAATACACAACATCGCCAGTAGCCTCGGCACCGCGGTCTCGGCGTTGCCCAGGCGGACGGCGCGGGCGATGTTGTCGGTAAGCGCCATTTGCGTGTGGATGTTCTCAACCTCGACAGTCGCCTCATCGACGAGGATGCCGACCGCGAGCGCCAGACC